>CAIRSA010000101.1 GCA_903881085.1 uncultured Acidobacteriia bacterium | reverse complement strand
GTAATCTCCAATGATAGTAAGGCCGCGCGCGGCGGCCGTTAGGCCCAGATCGGGCCCGGCTTCCGAACACGGCTTTGGTACGGTGCGTGCTGATCATTTCCTTGGAGGCATCTATGCCATTACTTACTCGGTTCGTCCTCCCGGCGGCTCTTCTTGCGTCGGGATTGATCGCGGTTGCACAGGATAGGGAACATGCCAGCCCCGGTCGCGTGTCCCAAGGGGAATATTCGGGAGTGGAGATGTACCGGACGCATTGCGCGACCTGCCACGGCACGGACGGCAAGGGATTGGGCCCGGCGGCCCCCGCACTGAAGACGGCCCCTTCGGATCTGACGCAAATCAGCAAGAACAACGGGGGGCAGTTTCCTGGGTTTCGGATCACCCATATTGTCGATGGGTCTGATGTCATCGCGGTTCACGGCAGTCGTGAGATGCCCGTTTGGGGTAACTATTTCCGTGACAACAACAGCAGGGATGAAGCTTTGCTGAAATTGCGCGAGCACAATCTGACCGAATACATACGTTCGATCCAGCAAAAGTAGCCGCTGGCATACGACGGAAGGAGCGTGGCGGTCGCGTCGGCGCAGAATGCCCCGCGGCCGCCACTAGCCCAGTTTGGGCGCAGGATCAAAAGGTGCGATGCGAAGGTTCGCTCGTTCCCTTCAGTCGCGCAGTCGACACAGAAACTCCTTGATCATGCCTGAGATGGACGACACATCCTCCTCCAAGGCGAAATGCCCTGTGTCGAGGAGGTGCAATTCGGCCCCCGGAAGGTCTTTGAGGAATGCCCGTGCGCCATCCTCGGTGAAGAACGGGTCATTCCTGCCCCAAACGATCAATGTTGGCGGCTGCGACTGCCGGAAATACCGGTGCCACTCGTCGTAGAGCCCGACGTTTGTCGGATAGTTGTGCAGGAGGTTGAGTTGTATGGCGTCGTTGCCCGGGCGGTCCAGGAAAAGCTGGTCAAGAGTGTAGGCGTCGGGACTGATAGCTTCAGGATTGCGCGTTCCGTGGGTGTACTGGAATTTCGTTGTTCCGGCTGCCAGCATTTGGCGCACAGGCAGCTCGGTTTCCGTGTTTCGGTCCGCCCAAAACGGCTTCATTGGCTCGAAGGCCTGGCTGAGGCCCTCGACATAAGCATTCCCGTTCTGGACCACGATTCCCATGATCGCGTCGGGATGTTTGGCGGCGATGCGAAATCCGACGGGCGCACCATAGTCCTGCACATAGATGCTGAAGCGTTCAAGCCCCAGAACCCCGAAAAGCAGCTTCTCAATCACGGCGGTCAGATTGTCAAAGGTGTACTCGAATTCCGCCACTGACGGCATCGACGAGTAGCCGAATCCGATATAGTCCGGCGCGATGACGTGATAGCGGTCTGCTAGCTGCGGTATCAGTTCCCGGTACATATGGGAGGAGGAGGGGAACCCGTGCAGGAGAACGATGGTTGGGGCGTTGGCGGGTCCGGATTCGCGGTAGAAAACATTCAGGCCGTCAATGATGGCGTTGCGGTGGTGTGTTTGCATGTGGTTGTTGCCTTTCACGTGTTTGGATATAATACACCTAAAAAACGATTCTTGAAAGGTGTTTAATTGGGGCTAGTGTTTTGCGATGATGGATGCATGGATGACCAGACTGTCGCCCCTGTCTTCGATGCTGATTGGCGTGACGGCTTTATTTTTGTCGCAAACCAGCTGAGTCTGGATTTTGTAAACACCAAGCCCGTCATCAATGGAATCGCAGTCGAGATGTTGCCCGACGCGGCTGCACTTGCCCGATGGCTGGCGGCGGCGGG
>CAIRSA010000100.1 GCA_903881085.1 uncultured Acidobacteriia bacterium | reverse complement strand
TCTCCCCCACCTGTAACTCCGCAGATTTAAAGGCAACTCCACACCCGCCAATGCCGCAGTACCCGTTCGGATTCTTCGCAAGGTACTGCTGGTGGTAGTCGGCGCTGATGCACTTTACCGCTCGAAAATCAGTCGTTTACGACTCCGTTGGTAGCCGCCCGGTAGACTTTCGGTAGACGTTGATGCCGATCCACCGGTAGACCAGATTGGAATCCAAATTACCGCAAGTGCGCTACCAAGGCTCCACCTGCTTCACTGGGCATGCGATTTATTCGTCCTAGCCAGTGCCCGAATACAGTGCTCACAGTCGTCTGCTACGCCTACTCGCGAAACTCTGGTATTGCTGGAAGCCTCTGCCGGTCAACTGGCCGGTTCGATTCAACGCTAGATTTGATTCGTGCTGCGAGACGAGTGCAGCAATGTCGTTTACGAACTTCTCGAAGATGTCCCGTACTTCCTCTGTCGCCCCAACGCGGTGTATCTCGAAAAATTGGCCGCGCGGAAACGGGGCAACATAGGCAGGCCCATTGGCTGAACCCTTCAGGATCCACCAAAGGTCCTCCTCACCCCCAAAATCAATGAAAACCGGAGCACTACCGCCCACCCAATCTCGCAGGATTGCGCATTCATCCGAGAAAGGCACCCGTACTACCGAGCCAGCACCAATAGGTGTGCCGCCTTCCAATACGTTGATGAATTGTGTCCGAGATCTTTTTAGCCTTGCACCATTCACCACCCAAACCAGCTTGGAATAAAACGCATCGCGAGACCGTCGTTCGTCGGGCTTGATGTGCGAATGCTGGAACTCAATTACCCATCCCTGATCTGTCTTCACGTCCGCTATGTGCTTCTCACCACTATCGGATCGGTGGACGACCTCCTGCCAGCTCTGCGGAAACAGCCCCTTCCACGCGCGGTGCCACTCGGTTTCGTTTTCCCACCAGTGATCAACGGTGCAACGCCCCTTGTGAGCCCAGTGCCAAACATTTTTCTCTCCGCACCTTGCGACCATGGCTTGATCGCAAGCTGGACACTTGCCAGACAAGCTTGGCTGCGCTTCCTGGCGCTGCCCATTGACAAGAGCGAACTTCATTTTCGATGAACATCAAAGTTGTTCAAGACCAAAGGGCCACCGTCTGCAGCAAAAGTGAAACTCGCTCTGTCGTAGGCAAACTCACCGTATTCCCAAGTAGTACAGGTCCACGTTCTACCGGTGGACGCTCCACAGACCGCTTGGCTTACGTTCTTCGGCATACCGAAAAGCTTCACGATCTCATCCGAACCGATTCCCTGATGAACCTTCATGACATTCTCAGTCGTGAATGAAGAAGGCAGCGTCCCGCCGTTTCTGTGAACATCAAAGTTGTTCAGGATTAACGAACCATTGTCGGAATTGAACGTGAAATTCGCTCTGTCGTAAGGAAACTCTCCGTACGCCCAAGTGGTACACGTCCACGGTTTGCCAGTGGATGCTCCGCAGACCGCTTGGCTGACGTTATTGGGTGTGCCGAACATCCTCAAGATCTCTTCGGACCCCATTCCCTGATGAACGCTCATGACGTTCCCGGTCGTGAATGAAGTCGGTAGCGTCGTGCACCCGCCAATGCTCAGCGCAAAGGTGCACACAGCGGCACAACAAGCGAATCTGTTCCCCATGAGTTCCTCTTTGCCGGCTTGCAGTAGACCCCTCTGCTTCTATTTGATCGCAGGCTAGAACCTGCCGATTCGGTGCCGGGAAAGTGTGCAAGTCTACCGAATCTCTACCGGCCGAGAATCCCCAAGTGGGAAGACCCTCGTAAAGTGAACCCCGAGGTGATCAGGCTCGGGGCACTTTCTCTCTTTGTCAGTTCAGTCTGATAGGCTCGAAGTCTTCCACCAGAATTGTCATCAGCGGATGATCTGAATCGCACTCACTCGGGACATCAGTCGCTGGCTCCGTGGTTAACCACGACTGCACAATGTCTTTGTCGTAGTCGTCCCCTACGTACATCGTTCTTGCCGCGATGTACTTGTACTTGGTTGACTTGTGCTCGTTGAACGACTTCTGAAGATCAGCCAGGTATTCATCTAGAGCTGATTCTTGATTTGTCTCAACTACAAGCAGGACGCGATAGATGCTTTGCGGCTGATAGGACTTAGTACTCATAAAACCTCTCCTAACTATTCGTTAGCGACATTGCTAACAAGGAGTGTTTTACGGATTGGCGCGTTCACCTCAACCGTCTTACTGACAATTTATACAGCCCTGATTATGTGAGATTCGGCCCGCGCCGAGCCAACGCTTTTGCGTCGTGGACCATCTTTTTCCCAACCGCCTTCTGCTCGCCCAGTGGCGCGTCCCGAAGCCCAGGGTATGCTCGTTCAATTGTGGCGATGATCTCGCTGGATCGCGGCTCATCCTCGGGATCGCTGTGCATGGCTTCGCCTCCACGAGGAAATCGGGTTGCCAAGAACCACAGGTTGTAGGCCTGTATTTCCGGCGGCTGATTCGCTTCGCATAACGTCGCGCAGTCGTGAGACGCCACGAACATCATCGTGGCGTTCATCTCATCATCGATTTCCAACTTGGCGTCCAGATCCATGCTTAGCTCTGGATGCTTCAGAAAGTTGCGTGCGCCGTTGAGGATGCCCCAGAGCTGCTTCGAGTTCCGGTCCGGATTACTCGCCTCGATCATGTCGAACATCCGGGCTACGCCTTTCGCCTTGCAGTGCTTCTCATAGATCTCACGGGCGGCGCACGCCAACGTGTGGATCGAGGCGAGATCTCGATCGCCGAAGTACAGGTCAATGGCGGTGGTGAGCTGAGAGTGGGCGGCCTCCAACTTCGAAATGATCGCCACGAACTCACCTCTACCGATTCTCTACCGGAACCCTAGTCTACTGAGCGCAGATTATTGGTTTTAGTGCGTTTTATGGCTTGCCCTGCGATTATCGGTCATAGTGTCTGGGCAAGCGCCACCGCCATTACGGCGCGAGAAGAGCGGATTGTCCCAACGCCTACGCCGATTAATCGCGGGCCGCCACTCAGGCCAAATGCTTCATTCCTTAGCCACCACGGTGTCATAGAGCCCGTAGTGGGTCAGACCCTCGTGGCTCTCGATACCTGTATAGCGAAGCGACGCGTCTTCGTAGCGCCTGAAGGCAAACACGGCCTGGTTCATGTGCTCAGTGTTGAACACCTTTAGCCGCACAAGCAGGTGGAAATCCTTTACCGTCAGGCCGGTCACGGTCTGAAACAAGTCTGGTTCAATCTTGGTGATGACATCCTGCAGCGTGTTCTCCCGAAAGTCGGTCAGATACATGAATGCCGGGATGCGCGTGGCGAACTTGATCAGCTTTTCCTGCACGAGCTTGCGCTTGGACTTGTATTCCTTTTCCTCATCCGTGAGCTGCTTCTTCTCTTTTGCCGACAAGTCTTTGTCCTTCGCCTTGTCCTTCAAATCCTTCACTATCTCGCTTTTGTTGATGATAGTTTCGATGACGTTATCGCCGAGCGAGCGCCAGCCTTCGATGCGCTCCACGGCGGCCATCGCCTCGGGGTTGTCGAGGATGCGGCGCAAAGTGTCGTTGTCTACGTTCACCAGCATGGCCGATTCCCACTTCCGCGCGAGCAACGTGGCCGAGGTTCCCGCCATCGCGATGTCGAGGATGCCGCCTGCATCTATCTGCGTCATATTCGCGCCGTCATAGGCCAGCACCGGCAAAAACGACACGAGGTCTCTCACGGCGTTCTCCGGGTTCTGCTCGCCGGGTGAAAGCCCAATTCCATATTCGGAAAGCTGTCGCAACGCGCGCGTGGGTGCGAAGTCGAATACGAAACAGATAGGCTTGAGGATTTCCTCCTCGTTCGGGTCGTCACCGTTGGGGTTCTTGATGGACCATGGTGACTGCACGCGAAACGCGGCCTGAAAGTAGGTCTCCGGCGACTTAAGGTTGCGCAGCATCAGGATGGACGACCACTGCGGCACAGTGATGCCAGTGGTGAGCTTCCCACACGAGAGCGTGATGGTTTTGGTGTCGAAGCCGCTGCCGATGGCCTTGCGCACCGGCGGCAGCGCGTCCAACCCGATGCCCGCCGACGCGCCGGCGGCAACGAGCACATCGTAGTCATGCCAAAAAACGTTTTGCTTCTCAGCGAGCAGGTTCGCCATCGCGTGGCAGGCCGCGACATTGGGCAGGAACCAGAACGAGTGCTGGAGATAGGGCAGCAACCGAACGTCCGAATACGGGAACGGCGGTCGCGTGCCGGTTTTGAGGTATTCCACCGCCTTGGACACATACCCGCCACGAATAATGTCCAGCCACTTCTGCACGTCGCTCTTATGCTTGAACTGGGCCAACACGCCCGTGCCCGAGGCCTCGAAGAAAGCGTTGAGGTCAAACTCATCGAATTCCCCGGCGCGCGCTATCGCGATCAACTCGTCAGGCATCTGATAGGTGAGCAGCCGCATCTGCGGTAGCGCGCCGTAAGGATTCCACTTGCCGGGGTTCTTCCGCGCGTACTCGTCTTTCGCGCGCTGTTCGTCAGTGTAGGTCCAGTTGAAAATCTGTTCTTCGATGAACTCGCCCGTGGCCAGCGCCTTGAACGGCGTACCGGAGAGGTAGAGGTAGGCTTTCGTCGTGATGGGCAAGAACTCGGTCTCTCTCTCCGAGAGTTCGCTGAGCCCCTCGTTCAAGTCCGCCAAACCGGCCGCGTACTCGAGTTTGGCCTCCTTCTTGGCAACCGCCTCTTCCTCGCCCTCGAACAATTCTTTGGCCGTGTCACGCCACGCACCGAAATGGTATTCATCAAAGACGACCAGATCCCACTTCACTTTATGAAGCCACGTGTTCTTCGGCTTTACGTTCCCCACGTCATCGCGTCCCAACAAATCCTGGAAGGAGCCGAAATATACGAGCGGCTTGCTGGCAGAGATGCGCGTCGGGTCGCTTTCGGAATTGCGGCTGAGGTATTGCCAGCCGTCGAAGTCCGCATGGGATTCGAGGTCTGTCTGCCACGCATCCTCCACGGCGGGTTTGAAAGTGACCACCAGTACCCGCTTAGCCCCGAGTTTTCGGGCGAGCTGATAGCTGGTGAACGTCTTGCCAAATCGCATCTTGGCGTTCCAGAGGAAGCGCGGGACGGCGTGCATATCCTCCTTCCAGATGGAGTGGAAATAGGCGTGGGTCTTGTCCACGGCGGCGCGCTGCTCGGCCCGCATGGCGAAGGTTTGGTCGTGCGTACCAGTGAACCGCTGCCCGGTTCGCAGTTCGGTGAGGACGGTCTTCACGTCCTTGACCGTACAGCGCATCCATTCCAAATCGGCGTTCTCGCAGCCCTTCCTTGCGAGGGCGGCGCGCACCTCATGATCCGTGAAAATCGTGCCATCGTCGCGCTCGCCAGGTTCATCGAGAACGATAGTGTAGTTCTTGATGTTGGCGGTCTTGAGCTGCTCGGCGACTCGCTGTTTCACGTGGCGCGTGGTCTGACCCACCTTGAGCAAACCCTCGTGTGACTTGTCCGCGATGGCGTACGCGTAGATGCGCGGCCGCGCCTCCGGCTTGGGCGCAAGGATTTCCTCAATGGTGGGCTTACTCATCATCGCCGTCGTCGAGATTCATTTCCCTGACCTGAGACTCAATGAACGCCTGTTCCTTCTTTGTAATGCCATATTTTTCGTAAAGAGCTTCATCGGTCCATGTGCGGTCCCATGTCTGCATCGGGACCCAGACGTAAGTGGAGTGCGTCGCGTGTTGAGTAATCTTTCGCACAGAGACGAGGAATCGGAAAAATCGAGTCGCGTAATATGACTGGAGACTCTTGGCCGCTCTAAGTGAGCGCACGTTAAAGAACAGAAACGACTGGGTGCATACTGACGGCGATGGAGCGATCAATGGCTTGCCCAGTATTTGATGAGGCACTGCATCTCCGCCATTGAATGCCTGTGGAACGAGGACCTTCCATGTGTCAATCATCTCGGCGCTCTTGGTTACTTCCCTTCGCCCTATGTAACCCACGCCGCGCTTCATCTTACGGATATAGTAGAGCGGCACATCGCCTGAACGCTCTTTTTCGTGGAAGCCGTCGAAGTTCGATGTCCAGCCGAACTCCTTGTCGCGGGCCAGGATCGTGTTGATGGACGCTTCCCCACGGTCAGACACCTTGTGGAGGATCGAGACGGCGCGGGCATCTCGGACAAAAACGTCGTATTCACCTAGGTTCCGGCTAATTGGCCCGACGACCTCGCCTCCCCGAATTGTCGTCACCTTGCAGTTGCCATCGTGAGATGCGTCCCAAAGGAAATAGCAGACCCCTGCCTTGACCTCGACACCGGGGAACACGTCGTTGGCCGCCGGATAGTCAATCAATTCGCGCATGCGCCGGTCACTGAGCACCGTTTGGCGGAAATCGCTGAGACCGAGACCGGACGCCATCCAGCGTGAAGGAATGACCATGACGAGAAATCGCGGTTCGAGCTTCTTCGCCTGTTCAACAAAGTGTTGATAAATTGGCACGTCACGGGTGCCGCCGTCGCTCGCCAACTGATAGGGCGGATTCCCAATGATGACGTCGAACTGCATGTTGCCTCCGAATATCTCAGCGAGCCGAGTCTTGATTTTGTCGGTATGAATAAACGCGTAGGCGTGGGTTTCCAGCCCTTTGGCTCGATCAAAAACAGATCGTCCGGCCCCGCAAAATTTACACCGGTCGCCTTCCCAAGTGTGTTTGAGGCGCTGAAACCAGATGTTGCCGTCGTCGCTGGCGAAGGATTTGGCGATGGAGTGCTTGCCGGAGGCGTGCTTCGAGCAATACACGCTCCGGCGCGCCAGCAGGCTGGTGATTTGCGTGATGCCGATGCCGAACACCTGTTTGGTCAGGATGTGATTCACGCGCTTTTCCAGATTCGGAATCTCCTGCTCCAGCCCCTGAGTGAGGCGGCTGGTGATCTCGCGCAGGAACACGCCGGATTTCGTGCACGGGTCAAGGAACTTCACCGACTTGTCGGCCCAGATGTTCGCGCCTCCGTGGTTGGCGGCCCACGCCTCGGCCAGCGTGTCCAGCATCCGGTTCGCGAACTCCGGCGGCGTGAATACCTCGTCGTTGGAGAGATTCGCGATGCACGTCAGCACGTCCGGATTGCGGCTGCGCAAGGCAAAGCTGGCTTGGTCGCTCATTTGATGACCTCCGGCGCAAGGGCGGCAAGCTCACCCACCGTCATCGGCGGATAGGTCTTGATTGGCGTGAAAATCTCGTGTTTGCCGAGATTGGCGAAGAGGTCGCCCTCCTGACTATATGCCGACGCCCCCGTCAACACGTCCAGACGGAATTCACGTCGCTGGAACCGGCCCTTGCCCAGATAACCCCACTCGGCAAAGGTGATTGGCAGGGCGTCATCAGTGCGCATAGTCCGGGCGTCACCGTGGACAAGGTTTTGCGAAAGCACGTAGAACGCCGCGCGATACAGGTCATCCGACGGAGCGAGGTTCAGATACTCAGCGAAGATCGCCAGCAGGTTCGCGCGGCACTCGGCAATGTTGTCCGTCAGCAGCTCGATGCCGTAGAGACACATCAGCGCGAGCAGCGAGTAGTGCCGCCGCTCGAATTCGGACTTGCCGTATTTGATTTCCACGGCGGCCAGCTTGCGCCGCAGAATCTGCACGAGGAAGTTCCCGTCCCCGCATGCCGGCTCCAGAAAGCGCGAGTCAACGCGCTCAGTCTCGCTTTTCACCAGGTCGAGCATGGCCTCAACCATCCATGCGGGGGTGAATACCTCCCCGTGGTCGGCGACGCGCTGTCTTGATTTTATGGAATTCATGCCCAAACGCCGCTGAAGCATTGCTCGTCGGCATGCGAGTCGCCCCTCTTACCCTCGGCGGTCAGGTGCTTCCTCATTTCCGCATCCAGGACTCGCAGTTCTGGTCAGCCATCTGCCAGAGCTGGGCTTCGTAACCCACATTGGTAGTGGATTCGTTATTAGTCGTCTTGGTACGTGCCATGTTGTCCGTGAATTCCTGTCGTATTGTTTGCACTACCGATGGCTGCGGTCACCAGAGCTGCCGGCGGCAAGCGCATAAGACGGCGCCGGCGCTACTCATCGGGCGTCCGCTTCAGCGCCTTCCTCGCCACATCGTCGAAGACCCTTGCTGACCCTTTTTGTGCCGGTTGCGCGTCGATCCAGTCCTTGACACAGGATTCGATCATCTCGAACAACAATTCTTGCCGTGAGCCCCAGACTGACGGGCACTGCTTCTGTAGCTCATCAAGCTTGGCCACCGTGCTGACCGGCAAGCGCACCGTTATCGGGCGAACCTTATCGAGGAGTTTCATGAAATCGTCATAGCTGACGTAGGTCCGTGGCTCTGTCGGGTCACGGCGCAGGCGTTTCAGGAACTCGCTCATGGTGCAATTATTGCTCCCATGATTGCAGATAAGCAATATTCTCGTGAAGCCCTTAGAATGCAAGTGGACTGCGGCCCTGATCGGAACCAGTCGGCCCTCGATCGGGGGACATTTGGCAAATATCGTCCCCAGGGTCGTTTTCTAAGCGGGCTCGATAGGGGATGCTGGAGGTTTAGGCCGCATTTTCTTCGGCACTACGGACGATTTTGCCGTTGTCTTCTTGCCGGATCCATTGGATCGTGGCGACGGTGAAGAATCGACCGTGTTCACGAAGCGGACGTCCATTAATTCACGGATCGTATTCATCCCCCCAACAGGTCTAGCCGGTGCAATCGGCTTTGCTGGCACCTTAGGGTGGAGATCTCTAGGCGACTGAGCGGGCTTCTCCGGCGGATATATGCCAGGTTTCACCTTGATCTGGTACTCCAGCATAAAGACGTGTTCACCGGTTCGCTGGTCAAAGGACTGCCATTTCTTTTTGACGGTCGAGCGGATCCGGTTCGGAAATCCGAGCGTTTGATCCAGCAGCGCCAGCAGTCGATTCCAGCTATCCATCGCGATTCCCTCCTTCCGGCGTATTTATGCGCTGGCTGTGCCGTTGCCCTACGCGCGGAAGTGGGTGGACGCTGGCCGCATGAACTACCCGAAGACATCCCGCCAGCGCCAGCTAACACGCGATCAGACCGCTATGCTCGTCCGGATCATTCGCGAGGATTCGGGGGACACTGTCTCCCGCCCCGAATTCAACGATTTGATGCTGTTGATTTTCGAAAGCATCGCTGGATTCGAGGTCCTCTCGACACGGGCCTCTACGCGGCTACTTGGCAGACTCTGGAAGGAATACCGGGCCGCCTGTCGGTTGCGGCCGTAGCAGGCTGAGAATCGGCCATACGGCCCGTTCTCGCGTTGTCTTGAGTGAATGCCCAAGGGACCCTGCCCCCATGGATCCCAATATCGGGACCCGAAACCAGAGGTAGAACCATGACCGCCGATGCTGAAGTCCAGAAGGTCGAAACGAGTGCCGCCCCGCAGCAGCCTGTGAAGGCGACCAACCCTGCTGCCGTCAAGAAGGCGGTTGCCATGGGCAAGGAGATGCGGAAGGCCCCTGATACGTCGAAGGCCGACGTTGCCCGCAAGATGTTCGAGACAATTGCCGATGAGCCCCGGGAGATCATCGTTCAGGCATTCGTCGATGGCGCGGGCCTGACGCCGAAGGGTGCCCAGACCTATTTCTACAACTGCCGCAGGAAGGCGACGGCTGCCAACTGATCCCCCATCCGGGTCAGTTCTCCAGGGGGCCACGGCTTCGGCTGTCGCCCCCTTTTTCTTGCCTCACGCATTCTGCCGGTGGAGTCCACTTCGGCGGCCACACCCGGGCGAGATATGCGCCGCCCTCGCACTCGGCTGGAATCCAACGGCATAGGAAGGATTACAGCGTCATTCGAAGCACGGCAACACCCGCGTTCGGGTATTTGGCTGGACCAAGAAATGACCTGTATTCGCCCGTTGTCTTCACGGGCGGTATGCCGGGATAGTCCTTGGCGTAGGGACTTCCTACACACAGAGGATTCATAACAAAAACAATAATGGAGATATGACAATGGCAGTTTACAGACAGGATGGCGGCAAGACCTACCGGATTCAGTTCAGGCTGAACAACAGGACATACGTGAAGTCGGCGAAGACGACCGACAAGCGAGTAGCAGAGCGCATGGAAGCCGAGTGGAAAGCGGAGATCCACGGCCAGCAGTACCTTGGAGAGCGCGAGGAGATCACAGTCCGCCAGCTCCTAGAGAATCTACTCACGGCGTCACTGGCGCGAACCACGGTGAAGTCCGCAAGGAACTTCCTCCACGTCTTTCAGCGGTACGTCGACATCGACGTGAACGCCTCCGAATTCGATCAGCGGGAGCTTCACCGCTTCCGAGAGGCACGCCTCAAGGAAGGCAAGAAGGATTCATCAATTCGCACACACATGCTGACGCTGAGTTCAGCGTGGGGACGCGTGAATGCGAAGATCTACAACATCCCGGAGCTGTCGTTGCCAAAGTTCTCACAGCAGAAGCAAAAGACCGATTATCTCAGTGAGGACGACGAGAGCCAGTTGCTGGCACACTTGCTGACACGGAGGCCGCACGCCTCGGGAACCGGTAATTGGAAATACGAGGTTCACGATGTCGTCGTAATGCTGCTCGACACCGGGGCCAGATACAACGAGATCGCCAGACTGGAATGGAAGTCCATCGATCTCAAGCGGAAGACCATCGAGCTATGGCGTGGAAAGACGAGAACCGCAAGCTACGTCTACATGACGGATCGCGTTCATCAGGTCCTACAGCGACGAGCTGAACAGAAGAATCACGAACATTGGGTATTCACGAATTGGGAGAGGACTACTCACCGCTCCGACAACACGACGTACCTAAATCAAGTGATGCGGTCGGCAGGTGTCCCCTACACGGTCCATACGCTCCGCCACACGTTCGCAACGAAGATGCTGAAAGCCGGGATGACGCTGAACGACGTCCGCGTATTACTCGGCCATGCGTCAATGCAGACGACGCTCCGGTATGGCCACCTCGAAGCTTCGGATGCGTCTCCCAAAGCGGTTGCCATCCTCAACAAGCAAAGCGTCGAGCGGAATCGGGCCAAGCTCAAAGTCGTGTGAGGTGTCGCCCTAGCCACCGAGGATTACGTATGGCACCCTGCGGGTGCCCGGTGGCGGACCCAACCGGTTTCCCAATTGAGGTCGCCGGTCTACTCCGAACTTTCACGCCCAAAGATGGGTTCCATCACCCTATTAAAAAACTTTTCAATAGGGTGACGAACGGTACATCATCGTCAATCCATGCGGACCAACGATGGCACTCAGGTAACCAAATGGCCTCTATGGGAGCAGGAGCGCGCAATGGCCCCTGTACCACTGAATTTCCAAGACAGACCGATCTGGCTTGAGCCGCGGACGAGGCTTTGCGAGTTTGCGGCTCAAGCCAGATACCTGCGAAGCAGGAACCAGAAAGTCGTTATCAAGCCACCCACCGACGCCCGCCGCAGGCGTCATGTAGTTAAGATCTTTAAGCTCTTTAAGACATTTAAGACACCGGATTCGATCAACCTAATTCGCCACTGCTAGCACAGGGGCTTCCACCGGTCGGGCGTCTGACTCGGGCATCTCCGGCGGCTCATTCAGAATCTGCTCCCAGAATCCCTGGCATGCCGTATATGCCGCCAACTGATCTGCACTCCTGCTGTCGCCGCAGGTAGTTAGTCTGAGCCAGTAGATCGGCGCATTGATTTGCACGAGCAACTTTGCCAGCTCCGACATCTTTTCGTAGGAAGCTGGTTTGTGGTAGTCCTTTCGGATCAGCGTATGCTTGATGATGTTGTCCCGCACAATACCAGTGTATCCGCGCGCTGCCTCGGCCGACTTTCTGACCTTATCGAGGACTAATCGAAAGTTGTTGTTGCTGTGGTGGACGTGTACGTTCAAGTGGCAGATGCGTTCACCTCGCCGCTGGTGTATCGAAGTGATCCGTTCAAAGAGCATTTCAAGTAGTCCATTCAGGTAATCACCTTCTGGCTTGAGCTTGAAGAATGGCTTCTTGTCGCCGTCGACTACAAACACCATCCCGCAGACGGCGTGCTTATCCTTTTCCATGTAGAACGACGTGAAGCAGTCGATATCAACGTCGGTACGGTTCTCCGTACTCATGACAGGCTCTCGTCCCGCGCATCTTTCACTTTCTGCGTCAACTGCTGATCGTTCAATTTGAACGTTCCGGTGTACTTGGTCGCGCCGATCAGTTTCATCAGGGCCTGCCGGTCTTCTTCGGTCTCCGGCTCAATGGCATTGAAGTTGACGCCCATTGCTAGAGCCAAATCGGACACTCTGCCGAGAAACGTCCGAAGCGTTTCCCAGTTCTGCGTGCGAAAGCGCGCTGGGTAGATATGCATCCTGACCATGTCTTTCATGGACGATCTCCAAGGCGTTAGCGACGCTGCTAACGGGGATCGTTATACGGATCGGCGAGTTCACTACAACCGCGTTAGCTGATCGGATATACAGGTCGAGAAAGCGCTAGTTTTCCGCGCCGCAGCGCTTGTAAACGAGCTAGTTTTAACGGGCTGTTTATGTGCTGCCGCGCTCTCCCGTTTGCCTATTCGGCGAAGGGGCTCTTACGTTTTAATTGCGTGACCCACGTCAACGTAGTCCATCGGCGTTATGTGCAACCTATAGCTTGTATTGGTAGCTCTTTTGAGGTGCGTCGTGGAGAAACGAGTACACAGTCTGCCGTTCAAGGTACGAGTTGTCGCTCAGGCCTTGCGCCCGAAGGCAGTAGTCTCGGCCGTCGCAGAGAAGCACGGGATTCACAGCAATCTGCTGCGACAGTGGATTAGCGCAGTGAAACTTGCATTCCCAAAGAGCTGAGACCCGGCAGGTCCGGTGAGAGTCGCCGAGGGTTTTCCGTATTTCTGCGGCGAACCCGCCTCGCATTTTCCCGCAAGAATAAACGCCTATTAGCCAGAGATCCCACTGTTTCTACGCAGGAAACCCAACTTTTCCGTCGCTGCGGCGGGACTGACGCTTCAATTTTCACCCTCGTTCCACTTCTTGAAGTAAGTCTTTAGTCGCTCGACCGTATGCCGCCACTTCGGAGTGGTCGGCTCGCAGACCGTATTCTGATTCCCGAATAAGCCGACTTCATTCGCTGCATTGTTGGCCGATACCGTGTCCAACCACTTCACCCGAACGAAATATTCCGTCAGCTCGGGGTCGTTGATCTGCTTTTCATTGAAAGCCGCGCCGGATTTCAGTACGTCGTAGATGAAGCGCTCCCCATCGGGCGTGGAAACCTTGAAGTCCTTCGCCGGGCACATTGTCTCGACCACCCGACCGACGCCGACGTAGCCTGTTTTCGGAATCTTTACCCACACACGATCACCTGGAGAGAGCAGCTTTAGGGTTCGGCTGTACCAGCTACCGCCCCCACCGCTTATGAATCCGAACTGCCGGGCCTCATCCCAAGACCGGTCGGCCCCATACGACACGTAGTACTCGCCGTTCCATGGCTCCTTTTCGCCCTTAATCCGCGTTGCTGTTGCAACGTTAGCCTGTGTTTCGCCCGGGTCTATTAACCATGCCCGACTAAGCAGCTGATCTTCACCGTTCTGAAATACTTGAAAGAACACCGCATTGATCGCGATGTCGCGAGCATTCAGGTAGTTGATGATGCGTTCCGTCGAAGGATCCAGTTCGGAGGCAACAATAATGATCTGGTGCGATTGATTCAGTGTCTCTTCGTCAAGTTCGACGCCAAATCGCTTCTGAAATGCGTCGTCGAGCTTCCCGCCATCGGAGTACCGCTGAAAGATTTGGGCAATCTTCTCTACCGTTAGCTCCTCAACCCACGAGGCGTAATCAAGAGCCTGCGCGACGATTTCACGTGGAGTGCGATCTCGCTTGAGTTCGATGAGCACAAGCGAGCCATCTGGGGCAATCGCAAGCAAGTCGATGCGGCCGCCGTTGTTTGTGGATTCCTGACGCCCAATCAGCAGCCATTACGCCGAGAGGATCCGTGGGTCGGATACGATCATTTCCTCAAGCTTCTGCTCACTCGGCAATCGGCTTGAGTTCAGTGGTACGGGCGTGGCGCCGACTTTCCAGATGTCGTGTTTGATTGGCATGCTCTTCCCTTCGCGCTACATCATTCCGGTGTGCCCACACAATTCACTGTTCCAAAGTCTATTTCGCTCGGGGCGCCGCACCTACTATCTCTTGAAACTTTGCCGGATCCGCAAGCTCACGACAGAGCTTGTCGACCCAGGACTTTGTGTACAGGTAGTCACTATGGGCGCGATCGCGCACGCAATACTCCGGGGTTGTCATTTCCGGCTTGGCCGCACCGCTACGGGGCCGAATCTTAAAGTGCCTCCAGGCGGCTGTATGCGACCCCATCGTGAATCTATAGGGAATGGCGTTCTGAACGTTTGCGACAACCTCACTCGGCTTAATCAGATCGAGATTTGATATCGGAATATGCTTCTCTTTGATTAGCACATTCAGCTTTTCGAGCCTTTCAAGCTCCTCCGGACTCGCCTCATCGACGCGGATGAACTCGACTGCTGCGTCGGCAAACTGTCTTCGGTTTGCGACTTTGGGAACCAAATAGACATTGAATGAATACTTCGTGCTATTGAGCGTCGACGAGGGCAATCCAGTGCGAAACTTTTCCACATATTCCTTAATGGTCTTTGCGGCAGCATTCGCAAGCTTGCCCGTGGCCTTTCTTTTTTCCGCCGGGACAATACTAGAGAACTGAAGCGAAACTGCGAGCTGCTCAGTCATCGCGTATTGTGAGCCGAACTCGACAGAAATCAGGTTCTCGAGGTTCAGCAGGGCTGCTTGGCATTCGCCGTAGAGCCCGGCGTCCAGATCAGGTACGTGGCGATGCTCAATCTTGTTTCGCAATCCGATGAGAAATTCGAGATTCTTTCGCTCGGGAGGATTTTCTGTCCCGTAGTGTTGCTTGAGACACTCGGCCAGATCCCAATGCTTCGGGTCGTCGTCTACGCGGACGTATCGATCCCCTTTTGGGTTCGTGCCTTTCTTTTTGTACCAGGGCTTCGTGCCCTTCTTGTAGAAGATGGCGTGAAGCAAGGCTGTCCACGCGATCACGATGAGAACGATGTAATGGGCGGTGCGGAATCTCGGACCGGGCCTGTTATAGGTATCCACGGCGGCAATCGCCGCTGATCGACATTTCTCTAGGTTATCTTTGACCGCAATCGGCAGACCTTTGGGCACAAGCTCCCTCCCATCTGGAAGATCGACTCACTGCCCGCCGCATGCCATGTGTAGACAGTGCCGAATTAGGAAGGCAGTGTAGCCTTCCCCGAGGACTTTCCTAGGTCCAGAACACCGGTAGACTTCCGGTAGACCTCAACGCCGAAATCCGCCGGCGTTTTCCCGCAGAAAAACGCATCTTCCTTTGGTAACCCCTTGGCTTCCTGATGGAAACCAACCCAATCCAGCGACTACGCCTTCTCCCCTACCTGTAACTCCGCGAGTTTTAAGGGAACCCCACACCCTCCAATGCCGCAGTACCCGTTCGGATTCTTCGCCAGGTACTGCTGGTGGTAGTCCTCGGCATAAAAGAACGTCGGCGCCATCTGGATTTCGGTAGTGATCTCGCCCCGTGCTGCGCCACGCAGTGCAGCGCCGTATCGAGTGGCGGTTTCTCTGGCGATCGCTAACTGTGCTTCTGTTGTCGTATAGAC
>CAIRSA010000099.1 GCA_903881085.1 uncultured Acidobacteriia bacterium | reverse complement strand
GCGTCTGGGATTTTTTCCGTTTGCCTAACGAAACGCACCTGGCAACCCGCCGCCAGCCCGCACAACCGCGCCGGAAAATCGGCCCTGCGGCTATGAAAAGCGCGTCGGGTATCCCCTATTGGCCATCGAGAGATCCGATCGGGGAAAGGGGCGGCGTGAACCTGTATGGGTTCTGTTACAACAACTCGTTCGGATGGTATGACTACCTTGGTCGGGATCCAAAAATCAATATTCTCCCGAGGGGAGACACATCGATCCCAAAGGGCGACAAGAAGAGACAGGAAGATCTGGACAAAAAGGCCAATCAGTTGATAGCGGCCCTAAACGGATATCTAAAATGTTGCTGCCACCTTTACACGATCGCGTGCTTTGTTACGGCCGAGGCTGTGTTCCAGAGCCAAAACCCTCCAACGGCCCCTGCGGATAACGACTATGACCGCGCCCATGATAAGGAAGTCCCTCTCGCTTTGGGAAACCGCACTGGCAACAATATTCCGATGACTTTCACAGATGCCACTATCGACAACGGCGCGGCTGAGGGCTTGGCGAGTCAAGATACGGGAGTTTTGATAAGCACTAAGGCTCCCGTTGGCGTGCTTGCGCATGAACTCGGGCATGTGGCAGGATATGTTGGTGATAACCCAAAGGACCCACAACATGATATAGATCCGGATCCGATTTCTTTTATTAAGAAGAATGTTTCGCTGATGGCGCCCCAAGGGGGAGACGTTCCTAGCCGACAATGGTGTAGTCGAGTAAAAGGCCTTGCAAAATGAATACGCGATTACTTCCACGAACCATAGGCCTTTGCTGGTGCCTCTCGCTGGCGAACATAAGCGCCGATGACGGATTTTCCGACTTGTCGAGCACTAGCGACAACGTTACTCGTCTTGACAAGATTTCTGTCCAATTTGAGGTATTCGAGGTTGCCAACGGTAAGCTAACCAAGCTTGACGAAAAGTTTGACGAAAAGTTTACCAACCACGTGGGCGGCACTTGGTTTATGCAGAACAGAGATTTCAACGCGTTGCTCACGGGAAGAAAATATTGTGGGCTTTTCCAGGACTCTCCACCTGATGTGGTTGACTCTCGTCCATTCTTTCATTGCCCCGTCCTGCCAAGCGAGATCGATCTTGAGAGAATGCACATTAGGACAAAGGGCGACTTCATAAGGCTGCTTGGCACACCATGGTGGCCACTCGACGACTATAGTTTCAGTGGCTTCTTCGACATCCGGAGCGACGGCACGCGTTTCTGCTGGGTTCTTCTGGAGCACTCAAGCCATCGCCTTTTCGTTGGGTATTCGAAGAGAACTCAGGTATCTTACCGGAAAGCTCTCAAAATAGCCCGTGCGACAGGAACAGGGCTATAGGCCGGACGGTCCTCGCAGTTGTTAGGATGGGTGCCCGCGTGGATTCAGCCCGAAACGCGGCGTTATCTCGGTCGTGAATGTTCCACGGGCCGGCTTTTGTTATTGAGACCGGCGGTGAACAGTGGTTTCCGTCGCCATGTTCGGGCCGTGGAACGCCGATGAACCCATCCTATTGAGACCGGCAACTTGTGACAACCCCGGATAATGCGGAATCGGCCGGCCGGGGACGGTTGCTCCTCACGCGAGGTGCCCGCAGCGATCAACCGGGCTTGGCGTGCAGTGCCAGGAACCCCTCGGCCATTTCGACGACCTTGGCCTGCTGCTTGCGCGGCAGCTTCAGGACGGCGTCAAACACCTGGCGGGCGCGGCCCGCCGGCGAGCTGGCCCGGCTCGAAATCCACGACCTCAACCGGGAGCGCCAGACGCTGCAGGTGCGCCAGGGCAAGGGCCACAAGGACCGCGTCGTGCCCGTCGGCAGCCGCGCCCTC
>CAIRSA010000098.1 GCA_903881085.1 uncultured Acidobacteriia bacterium | reverse complement strand
TAGGCGGTACGTGCGAATGACGGCTTGCAGTTACCTGTTGCTTGCCGCCGCGGCGTACCAATTTCGCAGTCATCCACCATAGCGTAAACGATTTGTCAGGTTTTGTCCAGACAATTCGGAAAGGGTACGTGAACTGTTACCTGGCTGGTTCCCGAACTATGCTGACGCAGTTGCGGGCCCGGATGCGCGGTTTGCTAAAGGGTTCGCCGGTATGCGATACAGCCGCGTTCGCTCGGGATATGGAGCGACTTTATGAGGAGATTTGTTGGGTTTCCGGCTAAACGCGGATATTCGGAAGCAGGGCTTGGGCTGCGTAGCGGTTGTGGCAACTCTAGTGCTTGCCATCCCGGAGTATCTGCATGGAATCCATCACCGCAACGAGGCCGCGGCCATTGCGCACATCCGGGCGATTCAATAGGCCGAAGAGACTTTCTTTTCGGAGCACAAGCGATTTGCGAGAGACCTGCGGGAACTCGGCGGGGCCGAACTAAGCCGCAGCGATGGTTATACGTTCACGCGAAGCGGGGGCGATGACAAGTATTCGATCAATGGCACACCGGTCAGGTATAACCTAACCGGGCGGCGCTGTTTTTACTCCGACCAGTCACGAGTGATCCATGAGAACTGGGGCGCAGAACCGGCCACGGTTTTGAACCGCAGGTTATAGACTTGGCCGGTCACGCAGGCTTTTTATTTATTTCCTGCCCAAATCCAACAACTTCCCGCCATCCGTCGGTGGCTCTGCAAATTCGTCCCCTTAACCTCGAATCAGGAGGCCCGAATGCCCAAACCCAAAGACAGCGGACACATCGATCTCAGCCAGCTCTTCCTGCGCGTCCAGGACCAGATGCTCGCCAACCTAGCCGTCAGCACTGTGCTCGAACACCCCACCGCATGCGGAGCGGCCACGGAGCAGCACTGGATTGATCTCTTCAATCGCTACCTCCCCCAACGCTATCGCGCCACCAGCGCTTTCATCATCGACGCCGATGGCCAGCGCAGCCGCCAGATCGACATCGCCATCTACGACCGCTTCTACTCCCCGCTCTTCTTCCTCGACGCAGGCCAATCCCACATCCCCGCCGAAAGCGTCTACGCCGTCTTCGAAGTCAAACAAACCCTCACCTCGAAATGGATCATTGACGCCGGCCGCAAAGCCGCCTCCGTCCGCCGCCTGCGCCGGACATCTGCGCTCGCCCCCTCCATCGAATTTCCGAAGCCGCCCCCACCCATCCTCGCCGGAGTCCTCAGCCTCGATTCCATCTGGGCCGGACCCTGCGTCAGCCGCATCGCTCCCCTTCTCCGCCGCCTCCCGCCAGACCAGCGCCTCGATCTCGGCTGCGTCCTCCGCCACGGAGCCTTCGAAGGTACAGAGAACTTCAGCGACCCCCACGACGCACTCATCTACTTCATGCTTCGCCTCGTCCACCGCCTGCCGCAAATGGGAGCAGCCCCAGCCATCGATTTCTCGGAGTATCCCAGATGAACAAACCGGAGGACCTCTACTTACAAGCGGTAATCAACCCCCACAGCGCCGCCAACGCGCCTGACACACTCCCACTTACTCCACTCTTACAGAAGTGGACTTACTCCCGGCACGTCGAGTCAATCACGCTATCCGGCTCCCACCCAAAAGGCACCGACCTCCGCGACAGCGATGCCGACATCTTCCTAAGCCTCGCCCCCAACACGCCGGGCCCCCTCAGTGACATCCACCAATCCCTGGCCGAACACTTCCGCGACCACATACCGCGCCCCCGAAACGTCTCGCTACGCATTAACCACCACGGCGCGAAACTAGACCTGGTCCCCGCCCGTAGAAGAGCTGACTCCACCACTCACACCCTATGGCAGCAGCGCTACAACACCTGGCTCCAAACGGATATCGCCAGACAAATCGAACACGTCAAATCCAGCCGCCTGCAAAACGAAATCCGAGCCCTGAAAATCTGGCGCCGCCGCCACACCTTCCGTTTTCCGTCATTCTTATTGGAGCTAAACCCAACCAACCGATCTCCGAGTCCTTCCTGACGATGCTCTATTACTTATCCTCTGAATTCCCAACCGCCAAACTAACCGACCCAGCCAACACAAACAACGAAGTCTCCGCCTTACTAACTCCCGAAGAAGAGCACCGCATAGCCACCACCGCCAGGCGTAACAGTTCACGTACCCTTTCCGAATTGTCTGGACAAAACCTGACAAATCGTTTACGCTATGGTGGATGACTGCGAAATTGGTACGCCGCGGCGGCAAGCAAC
>CAIRSA010000097.1 GCA_903881085.1 uncultured Acidobacteriia bacterium | reverse complement strand
GTATGTTAACCCGGTATGTTAACCCGGTATGTTAACCCGGTATGTTAACCCGGTATGTTAACCCGGTATGTTAACCCGGTATGTTAACCCGGTATGTTAACCCGTTACGTGGGATCGATGATACCGTATGCGATCATGCGCAGGCAGGTCAGGCTGGGCATGAAGAAGTAGTCCCCTCCGCGAGTCTCCACCATCGTCGGGATGAAGTTGCAGAAGTAGGGAGGCTTGTTCTTGGCCGGGTCGCCTTCAATGGTCATGCGGCCGCCGGCGCGGCGGCTTTCGTTGTTCCCGTGGTTGCCAAGCAGAGGGTCCGGATCGTTGGCTAAGCCAAAATCGTTGCCGTAGTTAATCCACTGCTGTTGCACGAATTCGAATTGGCGGCTGAGGTCGGCGTTCATGATGAGCATGACCACGCCGTGATCGCCGTTGTCAGTGGCGGTTTCCTCAACTTGACCATAGGGCAGACCTCGACGAAGTAGGCGCCGCCGGTTGCTGAGCGCGCCGGGCGCGGCGAATGCGGTGTCTTTCCCATACTCCAGAGCGCTGCGCGGGTTGTTGCGGCGGGTGTGCGATCCGAATGGGCAGCGGACACCGTCGATATCGTCTTTGTAATCAAAAGCTGTTAACTGAAGATTCAGCTCCTCAAAGCGGGTTTTCTCCGCAGGTGTAGCCTTGCCCTGCCAGACCTTTACCTGTAGCGGCGCAAATTCATCGACATATTCCTTGGCACTCTTCTCCGTGGGGAAAGATGTCAACGGAGCGCCATTGCGCCAGCGCCCAGCGAATTTTGCCGCCAAGGCTTCCTTGCCATCGGGGAATTTCTTCCCTTCTGCCTCCAGATACGACTGGAAGGAAGCTACATTCTGATGTAGCTTCCGATAAGCCATGAAGGTCCCATTCTTCGAGAAGAGAGGTGGGAAAGGTGCTTCTGGATATTCACTCGCTTCATCCGGGTGGCCGAGGACAAACTCGCCTGCTGCTAGAGGCGCCCAACCTGCCGCCGTCCGCGCATCCTGGCCGGTTGGTTTTCCACCGCCGATTACGAGAGCAGGATCTTCACCGCAGCCCTCGAAGAACGTGCTGCTAATCCCATCGCTATAACCGAAATGCTCTTTGCCTCCCGGTTGCCCAAGGGTTTCTGCTGTGGCGGGTAGAGCGGCGGCCGGCTGATAGGGTAGACTTGCACCCTTTGCGCCCAAGTGCCCCTCTAACTGCTTAACGCCATGGTTGGCCTGCAGAATACGCTGGATCTTCTGGTACTGGGCTTCAAGGTCGCTCTCTGCTTTGCCGTCGATCGTTATGATGATGTGGACTTGTTGCTTGTCTTCGTTTTCGTTGTTCCACACTGGATCCCATCGGCTGTAATGACTGGGCCCGATGTCGCCGATGATTTCGCGGCGAGCCTTCATGCCCATGGAGAATGCTTCGGGGAATCCGTGGAGGGTCGCTTCCGGAATGTTGAGGTGGCGGAGCCCTTCGTAGGTGAAGCCGATATTCGTGGCCACGCGCGGTATCTTTGAGGGCTCGTTCCACGAAACGCCATTGGTGATCAAGGGCACAATTTGCTCAACGAATTTACGGCCGGCAACCGGCACGTCCACATGGAAAAACACGTATCGCGCGACAATTAAACCATAGCGCCCGTATGCCTTGACAACGCTACCTTGAATGTCATCGAGGTCGACTTTCGTATTCACTATTTCCTCCCCGTAATTGGGTCAAATCTATCGGACGACTCGATCAAGATGATAAGCGCCGGCGGCCCAGGTCGGGCTCTGCAAATTGTCAGGCTGGACCCGCTTCACAAACTCCGCGAATGCTCGTTGCAGTTCGGCAGCGCTTTTTCCTTGATTATCGAAGGCAAAAGCGGAAAATTCCTGCTTCAAATAAAGGTTCTTCAACTGCTCAGCCAGAGGCTCATCAGTGGATCCGTTGAAGAAGAATGTGGTGGTAACCTGACACTTCTTGATGTACTCGATAAATGTGGCGGCGTCACGAACGGTTTCGCCGGCAACACAGTGCACTAGGATGGCTAGGACTTCTTTTTTGAGCGCATCCCACATCCCCCGCAAATAAGTATCAAGGTCGCCATGAAAGTTCGATGAAAACACCAGGTACTCAGACTTCAAGTGCTCAAGATAGGCCGGGTTACCCTGATAAGGTACGTCGTTCAGTACCCAAAACCTACAGAGGTAAGTATTGGGAACTTTGGCCATTGGACTCTCTTCGTTCACCCGGACGGTTTGCAGTAGATCGCGAAGAATCGCGGTGTGTGATTGTCCGCCGGTTTCTACCGGGGCGCCCGCAGGGATGCCTGGTAAGATGGGACAGAGTACCGTTAGTGCGTAAGCATTGCCGCTTATATTAGCCATGAATCCAGATCTCCTTGTTGGGGTTGGGCAGAAATAGGGCGGGCAGGGGAGTGCGCAATACAGCTAGTCACTCATGGGCCTGCATAACGTTCCCTCTCTGCTCTGGTTGCGCTCCACCGCCGATGCAGACAAGCTGACGACGGGATTGGGACCCATCTGGCTGATATCGTGTTGCACGTCGAGTAACAAGCGATTGTACTTTTTCAGAAACTCTTCAGGGTTGGCACCCTTCGAACTGTCAATGAACGTAACCAAGGCCTTCTTCAATTTACTGGCGGATTTCACGTCGTTCGAGGCCGCCATTGGGTAGGCGTTGTAATAATAGTCGGTCCAAATCTGGTTTGAAGTTATATAACGGTGGAATGAAAGCATGGGCACGGACTTCGGATATTTAATGCTTCCGAACCAGAATAAGTTGAGCCCATCGGGAATCGCCGAAGAGAATGAGTCGACGTATTGATTCCAGCTTCCATTGAAATTGCTGAAGAAAAACATATATGCGTACTTGACGTTTTCTTCCGGCTGTTGAGAGCTCAGCCTGGGGAACTGATGAGGCTTGATGATAACCCAACGCGCGTAATGGATGAGCGATAAGGTCTGGAGGCCGAGAGTCGTTTGGGGCCGCTTGGAGGCTACCCAGAAGAATAATCGATTCCACCATGCCGTATACCACCGCATGGGCGTTACGACATTCATCGCATATGCTTTCCCTGCAATGTTTGACATTGCTGATAAGTCTACACCCGATTGATGAATCTTGCAATACAAAATCTTGTACTTTTTTTGCAATGCGGGACGAGCCTGTAAGGCGCGGAACTGATCATACTCCAATGTCGCTTACATTGACTAGAACGACGCGTCGCATTTGGGGTCTGACACCTTTTTTCGGCCGTTGTTGCCGAAAATGGGCTGTCTGACCCCAATTGCCCTCCACCGCAATGCCCCAATGAATCGATCAGCAGATCGGAAGCTCGCCTCATCAACGAAATGTAAGCGACATTGGAGTCTCACTCTGCTGCGCCACGTGGGCTCGCGCAGTCATTCTTGCGCAGTGCCTAAGGCAAAGATACCAACTCCCCCCAAAGAGCAATTGTGCCTGATCGCACCTTCTAACTGAGAAGGACTGCGCTGCGCAACAAATGGGCAATCTCTGGATAACGCTTAGATCGATCGAGAGCCTCGATTACGGGCAATCCGCGTGCGGAGTCGAAGTTCTGATGATAAGCCTGCGCATTCGGGTTTGCGCTGTGTTGTAACAGCGCTTCCACCTTCCACTTTTCGCCTTTCGCGCATGCCAGCGTGAGCGCTGTATCGCCACTTTCCGCCTGCGCCTCGGAATCGGCGCCCGCCGCCCGCCGCCAGCAAATCGATGATTTCCGCCTTCGCGGCCCACATCAGCGGCGTTCCGCCTTGGGCTTGACGAAAATTAGGGTCGGCTCCGCCGGCCAGCACAAGCGAGACCACATTCGTCCAGCCATTGCGCGCAGCTTTGAGCAGTAGATTCGGATCTGTCGCCCGGCCGCCACGTGAAAGCAGGTACTCGGCGATCTCCGGGGCGCCAGAGCGCAGCGCCCGGTCAGCGCTCTCGTCCAATTGGTCTGCGCTATGTTCCACCAGGATCTGCACCACCGCGAGCGACGCCTTAAAGTTCCCAACCGCCTTGAGCAGCGCCGATTCACCGCGGTCATCGTGCGCGTTTACGCCGGCCCCACGCCCGATCAGGTCTTGTACCAGCGCACGAAAGTCGCGCGCGGCTGCTTGCATCAAGAGCGTGACGCCATGGCGGTATCGCCGGTGTGGATCTTCGTTGGCCTGAATCGCCGCTGCCTCGTCGCCCCGTTCGACGGCGTGCCAGCCAGCCGAATACGCGTCATAGCCGGGTTGCAGCCAGGGTGGATTTTCGAGGCCGGGTTGCGCGGTCAGAGCGGCTATGACATTGGCAGGCGCCGATGGCCACAAGGGGCCGTAGACTCGAAAGTCGTCGAAGGTTTGCTCGGCATGTTCGCCTGGCTGTTTGCTATCGTGATCCGAAAATCAAAGCCGAAAATCAAAGCTTGACAGCCAGCTCCAAGGTGCATACAATTCGTTGAATCGATGCCTTCAAAAACTAAAATATTCGGCACCGGCCTGGGCTTCATGCCGAGCCTCATACAACTTGTCGTAGTTGAGATGTTGGGCACGGGCCTAATCGGCGCCGGAATCGTCGCGCGCGTCGCCGACCGGATGGGGTTGGCCGGGCACCCGCCACAGGATGAGATCACTGCGTGGTTGCTGCTTGGGTTCGCGATCGGAGCCTATTTCCTATGGCTCACCCTGCGCGATATCTGGACGCCAGGCGTGTTCATCGAGCGCTATTCGCCGGTGCGCCGCATCGGCTTGCGAACCGCGAAGCCTCGCAACCGGCCCGCCGGGCAGGATTACAAGGAATATCTCTTTCTGGCCAGCCACCCGGCGTTTGTACTGATGGATCTGGCAGCAGCGCTGACACCGCTGGCGCTTACGGTTTATAGCTGGGGCGACGATCCAATGCGCAACACCACCATGCATGTCTTTCATTGGTGGCTGATTTTCTGGGCCATCGTGCCAGTGGCGCGCCTCTTCTGCTGGTACGGCTTGGGGCGTGGACCAGAAGCGTTTGAGGAACTGGCCAAGGACGGGGGCGGGCCGCAGGTGTTGACTTGGACTTACTGGAGCGGCCCCCTGGTGTTCTGGTCCATCACTCTGGCGATGGCCGTGCCTGCATTGTTGATTGGCATTCGGATGACGAATCAAGCCGACAAAAATATTCCCGTTTTGACAGCGGCTACGATTCAAAAGATCTACGGTATGCATCACGACCCAACCGCGCCGGAAGCGATTTCACCGAATCACGACGACGAGCGGTTTCGCATTCGCGGCACCGTGCGCGGCGAGGTGAAGCATTGGCCCGGAGGCGGCGAGAAGATCGCCGGCTTTGGTTTTGTCGTGGTGCTCGAAGACGGAGCCGAGGTGACGGTCTTTGCCGACGAACAGAACATGGCGGCGCTCCACAAAGCGTTCGCGAAGCCTGCCTTCACGTGCGTGGTGCGGACGCTTTATGACGGTGGGCGCGAGATCTCCAAACACTTTAAGCGCTTTTACAATTGGAATGATGCAGATCTGGTGCCGCCGGCGAGTGGGTCTAAGCGGATGCTGACTTACTACGTCGATCCGTAACGCTGGGTTCTGGATCCGGAGCGCGCTAATGGACCGCAAGAATGTCGCAGGGCGCAACCAAAACCGCTACGGTGTAGCGAGATTTGCTCGTAACCCATTGATTCTGTGTTCACAAACCGCTACGGCGTAGCGGTTTCCCGAGTACGGGGCAGAAGCAAAGATCGAGGATGTCAACCCGTGAGCGACCCTTACTTCAATCAGGCGCCCACATTGCGATTCGGCCGGCTCCAGTGGATGCGGGCCAGCAGCGTGTCGCCGCGGAAGCCTTTCTTCGGCAGAGTCTCGCCCACCGTCACGATGGAAACATCCGGCGTCACGGCCGTGGTGTGGAAGTTGCCGTGGTGGGCCACGCTGTCCGGGTCTTTGACGCCGTCACCGCTCATCGGAAAGACGATCTGCTCCGATGCCCGGATCAGAACCATGCGCTCGGCGTCCACTTCAGCCACATAGAGCGGAGCGCGCCAGCGCATGACGTTGGTGTTTTCAGCAGCCTTGCGTGTGTACACCAGTAGCAGACGGTCGCTGTGCGGCAGCCAGCGCTGCTGGGTTGTCGACATGGTCACCGCCTCGCCGTCATCCCAACGCCATGGCTGCATCTCATTCCATTTCAAACCGTCGGCCGATGAGGTGACGTAACCGTGATTGTCCTCGGCGCGGATGGTCATGTAATAGCGGCCGGCCAGCGTGGCGAGCGAGGGTTCCAGCAAGCCACGGCCTGCTGCGAGGTGCAGGCGGTTGCCAGTGGCAGCGACTTCCAGGCGCCCCGCATTGAAGCGGCAACGGACCGTGGTGACGGCGCGGTCGGCGCGCCCCAGCGGTCCGAAGCTCAGCGCCAGCAGCAGGTCGCCTCCGGGCAGAGTGATGCGCTGCGAGCAACCGCTGGTGTACATCGCCGTGGCTTCCGGATCTTCCCATACCAACCTGTGCAGCGGCGACCACTGGCCATCCGCCGAGCGCACGGAGTACACGGGCCACCGTTTTTCCGAGGGCTGAGTAAGTTTGCCCGCTTTGTAATAGACGTTGTGGCCCATGGCGATGATGGACCGCGTGGGCGCGTGGTATTCGGGAACGACATCGCAAACGCCCTCTTCCATGCCGTCCGGGTGGCGCGTGCGGCCGAACCCAGGGATGGGTTCCGGGGTGCTCCACGTCGCGCCCAGATCTTCCGATTTCGTCCAGTGAACATGGCCGAAAACATCTGAGCCCGTGATGGATTGCAGCGTCATGAATATCACAGGCTGCGACTTGTGCGGGATGCGCCCAGCGCGCGGATGGAACCAGGTGGTGCCACCCTCGCGCCCTTTCATGATGGTGAGGCGCTCGATGCTTTTGATGGCAGGGGCCGGTGCCGCCGCGATGGGTGCGGTGGCGGAGGCTAATAGAAAATTGCGGCGAGTGAACATGTGTTGGCTACCGGGATTTCGTAGTCTCAGACCTCCTGACCTCGACGGAAAATGGCATGAGCCAAAACCGCTTACGAACGTGCGCGGCTCGGTTAGCGGTTGCCTGCTGCTCACCGAACCGCGCATGTTAGTAAGCGGTTCTTCGGGATCAATTGAATTGCAATTATCCGGCACAATTCCCCTTTGGGATCAGGAAGTCGTAGTCTAGCACTTTCAAAAACTCTCCCGGGTCTTGGCACTGAAGTCGCCCTCCACCGGAGTGAGCCGGTAGCGGAACGAGTACGGTTTGTCGGGCTGAAGGCGATAAGGCTGCATGGGCCATGCGTTGGGGCTCCAGCTATCGATGCCGCCCGCGCCCATCTGCTTCCAATCCAGATTCAAGAAGATCTCTGGGTGGCGCTGCATCATGAAGGTGTAGCCGGCGCGGTCAATGTCGGTCTTGGTGTAGTGCCGCGCTGCGACATTCAACGTCTCCGACGCGGAGGCAAGCAGGCCCACTCCGGCTGCGTTGGTGAGCGCTATCCAACGCACGTCTGTCTTATTGCCGTTCTCCTGCGGGCGCGAATATTCCACCCACTCTTTTTCAATTGTCGAGCGGTACACGCCGATGCGTTCGAAGTTGCGATCGATGTGTGTCTCTTTCGGGCCGCGTCCATACCACGCGATGTTTTCGAGCCCCGCTGCGGCGATCAGTTCCGTGCCGAAGCGCGGCATCATGGGCAGCTTGCCGGTGCCGGGCTCATACTTGGTTTCCACGATGATGTCACCGCTGCCGTAGACTCCGTAACTCATCGCGGTGTGGCCGCCCGTGGCGCCAAGGGCCGCATTGACCGTGATGCGCGCGGCATTGTCGCCGAGGCGTTCCACCTTCACATCAGTGGCTTGCGATTCCGGGCCGGCGTCCTTCCATAGATCCAAGTTGACGGTAGGGTCATTCGCGCGGCGGCGCATGGTCGACTTGGCTGCGCCGCGATCATTATCGGTGCCGGCGCGCCAGAAATCGGGCTTCGGACCGCGCTCCAGCAGCAGCGTGCCCTTGTAGCGGTAATTGGCGAGCACGCCCTCGCGCTTTAGGAAGTCGACGGAAAATGTGGCGCCTTTGAGCGTGACGACGCCATCGGCTTCGGCGATTTCGAGCTTCGGCGCTGCAGAGAGGTCCAAGGGTTTCGCCGCGGCGTTCACCGGCAGGCGGAACTGATCCCACGCAATCTCGTGCCCTTTCGGCGCCCACTGCGTAGCGTTCTTCAAAACGAAGCGCACGTTGAGCCAGTATTCCACTCCGGGCTGCGCGTCGAATTTGGGCAGCTCGATGGCAAACTCTTTCTCGGCCTTCGGTGCGATATCGAGTGCCGGCAATCGGCCCGAGCCGATGACGCGGCCGGACGCGCTGACTTCCCACTGCCCTTCGGCGACATCCTGCGCGTTGGAAAAGTCGAACCAGTTTTTGACGTAAAGCCGACCGCCCTCATAGCGCGCGTGCAGATTGCGCATCACGTACTTCAGCGCGTACAGGCCGGGGTGCGGAATGCGATCAGCCGAGATGAGTCCGTTGTTGTTGAAGTTGTTGTCGTTGCGCAGGCCGGTCTTGTCTTCCCACCATCCGCCATAAGCGAGGAAGGTTCCCGTGGGGCTGTTCATTTTGTATTCGCCGGGAACGGGCAGCCGGATGCCTTGATCTACCCAGTCCCACACGAACGCGCCTTGCATGTTGGTGCCGGAATAAAACAGGTCCCAATACTCTTTCAAGCCGCCGCTGGAGTTGCCCATGGCGTGCGAGTATTCGCACAGGATCATCGGCATGTCGGGCCGCTTTTCGGCGAGCGCCTTCAATTGCTGTGGCGAGGGGTACATGAAGGAGTTGATATCTGCATTTGAGCCGCCGTGCGAGGTGGTGCCTTCATAATGGAACGGCCGCGAAGGGTCGCGCTGCTTGGTCCACTGATACGTTGCAGCCGCGTTGGGGCCATCGCCCGATTCGTTGCCCATCGACCAGATGATGACCGACGGATGGTTCTTATCGCGCTCCACCATGCGCTCCACGCGATCAAGATAGACAGGCTTCCATGCCGGATCGTTAGTGAGCCGGTTGCGTGTGTCGTTCCCATAGTGATGGCATTCGATGTTGGCTTCGTCCAGCACATAGAGGCCGAAGCGGTCGCACAGGTCGTACCATGCCGGATCATTCGGATAATGCGACGTGCGCACGGCGTTCACGTTGAACTGCTTCATGATCTTGATGTCCTGAATCATCGACTCGATGGAGATGACCTTGGCCGCTTCCGGCGTGTGCTCGTGGCGGTTCACGCCCTTCACCAGAATCGGCACGCCGTTGACCAGGAAGCGCCCGTTGCGGATCTCGATCTTGCGGAAGCCGGTGTTGACCGGGATCACTTCCAGCACCGCGCCGGCCGCATCTTTCAGCGTGAACAGAAGCTGGTACAGATTGGGTGTTTCGGCGGTCCATTTCCTCGGCGCAGCGGCTTTGAGGTCGAACGAGACGCGCTGCTCGGAATTCGGCGCAAGGTCCACGGTTCGCGTTGTGCTAACAACGCCTTCCACGCTGATGGAAACCTTCTTTGCCGTTGCGCTGGCATTCGCAACGAAGGCGTTGATGGCGAGCGAGCCGTCCTTATAATCGGCATCGAGATCGGGCCGGACTTCCAGGTCGCGGATGTGTTGCGCAGGGGCGGCGAACAGGTACACGTCGCGGAAGATGCCGCTCATGCGCCACATGTCCTGGTCTTCCAGAAACGCGCCGTCGCTGAAGCGGTAGACCTCAACGGCCAGCACGTTCGCACCCGGCTTCAGGTGGGCGGTGATGTTGAACTCGGCGGGTGTACGGCTGTCCTCGCTATAGCCAACTTTGTGGCCGTTGATCCAGACGTAGAAGGCGGAATCGACGCCATCGAAGTGCAGATAGACCTGCCGGCCGTTCCACGCCTGAGGCACGTTGAAGTTCATTCGATAGCTGCCGACGGGATTCCATTCATGCGGCACCTGCGGCGGCTTTGACGCGTCCTGCTGCCACGGATAAATAATGTTGGTGTAGTACGGAATATCGAAGCCGTGCATCTGCCAGCTGGATGGCACGGGGATGGTACGCCAGGCTGAATCGTCGTAGCCGGGGCGGAAGAACGTGAGCGGACGGTCCGATGGGCGCAGCACTCCGTGGAATTTCCAGTTGCCATTGAGCAGTTGAAACCACGGCGACGCGGCGCGATTGGCAGCGCGTGCGAGGTCGGCCGACGGATAGACCATCGCGGTGGCGTGGGGCTTTTCCGTGCCCACGTGGATAACGGAAACGTCATCCCATTCGGGGCGTTGGGCAGAGCATAGGGGGATGAGGAAGGCGAGAAGAAGGCAGGTAAGAAGGCGCATGCGGGCTCCTGATTCTGAGCATATCAGACCTGGTTGTCTGAAATGGAAGGCTGGGGCCGAATGTATAATCCTGGAAAAAGCGGTTGCCCGTAAATCCTACGGGTATGCACGACTCTGCAAACCAGTGACTGCCTCCGTTTTCCGGCGATTTGTGCCGGAAAATGGCTGGCTGTCCCTGGTTTGCCCCACGCGACACTGCCCGCAATGCGAGTCACCCCGCAGGTGACGAGCACGTTGCATGCAAATGTCGGAGATACATTTTCAAGATGCGTTCAACTGCTCTTTCCCGGATAATGAATGCTATGAGTACAGCTCGATTTGTCTACTGGAAAGAGGATGATATATAACTTGGCTATGTTGAGGAGTTTCCTGATTACCGGACTCAAGGGGAGACCCTTGAAGAACTCAAGGAGAACCTGCGCGATCTTTATCAGGACCTAACCAGCGGTCAAATTCCTGGCATCCGGCGTGTGGCTGAGCTTGCGGTGGGATGAAACGCACCGATCTGATTCGCAGATTGGAACAGGCTGGATGTGTTATCGTCCGGAATGGCGGCAAACACGATTGGTATCAGGACCCCTAGTCGGGAGTTCCGCAACTGGTCCCACGCCATCGCGAAATCAAAGTGAGGAAGTTGGGCGCTTAGGCTGGATGGACTTTACCTATGTGGGGTTCCGTCGGGCGAAAAAACGAAATTTATGTCCTTTTTGAAACTAGTAGCCTCGGCCATTCTGGCCCATTGTTGGTTGGCCGCACTTTGCTGCGCGCAGAGCCCCGTTTGCATCGTGAAGCAGAATCAGGTCGGTCCCATTGCTCTCGGCATGACAATTTTAGAAGCGAAAGAGCTACTGCCGAATGCGACGATCCAGGCCCCGCCGGCGGACGGCGAGAAGCTTTATAAAGTCATGCGCGGGAAGAGCGAGCTGATGCATCTTTACGTGGCGGGCGGTAGCGACCACAAGCCTGCTCGCATCAGCGTCATTCGAGTCTTTGACATCGCATGCGCGACAACGGCAGGCGCTCGCGTTGGCTTTTCTCTGCCGGCGGTGGAGAAACGATACGGCAAACTGACGGGGCTGCAAATGAGCGAAACAGAATCGCGTGAGTTCGCCACCTTTGAACGGCAGCCGGCATGGCTAGCGCTGGAAGTAAATGGCGCCAGAGGTTCAGCGGGCGAATATGCCGCAGGCCAACGCACGACTCAAAAACTCGCCCCAGGTGCGAAAGTGTTGAGCTACTGGGTGTCGAACCAGCCGGCGGCGAAGTAGCCGCCACAATGCGTGCTAAGTTTTCCATCACTGGCCTGCGGCTGATATAATTCGGCTGAATATGGTTTCGCGGCACTCCATCGCCGACCGGGAAGCAAAGGCACGCGCTTGCGACGAGGCCATCCGCAGCCGCACACTCGCCCGCTCCCAAACACTGGTTCAGTTTCTGCGCTATATCTGCGATCAGGAACTGGACGGCCGTGGCCCCGAAATCACGGAATATTCAATCGCAACCGGCGCGCTGCATCGCCCCGCCGATTACTCACCGGGCGAGGATTCCAGCGTCCGCAGCCGCGCCCACGCGCTACGCCGAAAGCTCCAGGAATACTACGAAGTGGAAGCGCCCGATGCCGAAATCCGAATCGAACTTCCGAAAGGCAGCTACCGGCCCGTTTTCGTTCATCGCGACGACGCGCCCACCCATCCCATGGAACCGGTGCCGGTGCTCGAACTCCATCCTCCTGAGCCGAACCCGAAACGAAAGTGGCTTGCCGTGCTGGCCATCGCCGCCGTTATCTTAATAGCAGGCATTCTCTGGTATCGGACGTACCGCCCTGACCCGATTGATCCGCTGGTTCGCGCCGCCTGGGGACCCATCTTGCAACGTGGCAGCGACGTCCTTATTCTGGTCAGCGCTCCACCGGTGATGCGCACTCTGCCCTCCCAGCCCGGTGTCCGTCCGCCCGGCAACTTCCTGGAGCCCGCTCCCGAATGGGCCGCGCGCTGGTACAAGGGACTGAATCTGGAAGATCGAGGCGGCCCCATCTACCTTGCGCCCAACCGCGGCTACTCGGTTTTTAGCGATTCGGTGGCAGCCATGTCCATCAGCTCCATGATCGGCATTGTCGGCGGCTCCTATCACGTCATGCCCGAATCGGACCTGCAGCCGCGCGCCATCCATGAGGCTGGAGTGGTGGTGATCGGTTCGCCGTCCTACACCACGTATCTGGACCGGATCCTCAAAACCATGAGCTATTCTTTCTGGTTCGACCCGGCCACCAACCTCGAGGCTCTCGGCCAGCGCGCGAAACCCGGCAGCCCCATCTACCAGCCCAAACGGAATCCGCAGACTACGCGCTACTCCACGGTCTATGGTTTAATCACCGTCCTGCCCAGCCAGCCGGGCAAAGTCCGGCCGGAACGAACGCTGGTCTTCGCCGGCTTCATGGGTAGCCCCGGTGCCCAGGCGGCCATCGATTACTTCCGCTCCCCCGCAGCCCTTCGCGACCTGGAACAGCGCTTCCAGCAGCAAGGTTACGGAACGTTCCCCCCCGCATACCAGGTGGTGGTTCGCTGTGCCGTGGACCGTGAAACGGCCATCAACGCAGTTTACGAAACTCACGTCGTTATCGACAAAGTCCCGCTCATCGAATAACCGAATCAACTACTTAAACCTGTCCCGTAACGTTTGCCGAACGTTGCCAAAGCCGTTTCAGCACTTCCACAATTGCTTGTTTGGCCCTAGTCTTGATGGGGTAGGCTCTCTATGAAATTCATAACCTTGTTGTTACTGCTCCCCAGCACGTTCACTTGGGCCCAGATCGCCCGCCCCAAGATCACAGGCGTGGCGCACATCGCGATTTCCGTTCACGACATCGAAAAGGCTCGCACCTTCTATAAAGACTTCCTCGGCTACGGCGAACCGTTCAAGCTCGATAACCCTGACGGCAGCCTGTCGCTCACCTTCATCAAGGTCAACGACCGCCAGTACATCGAACTCTTCCCGGAAAAGAAGCCCGGCACGGACCGGCTGGTTCACATCTCGCTGGAAGTAGAAGACGCCGAGGCGATGCGAGTCTACCTCCGTTCCAAGGGCGTGAAAGTTCCAGATAAGGTCGGCAAAGGCCGCATCAAGAACTCCAACTACATGATCACCGATCCCGATGGGCACCTCGTCGAGATTGTGCAGTACGAACCGGACGGAGCCAGCATGCTGGCCAAGGGGAAATTCATGGACGAGAATCCCGCCGGACCGCGCATCTCCAAGCGCATCGCCCATCTCGGCATCATCGTCAGCTCGCTCGAAGCGTCGAAGAAATTCTACGGCGATATCCTCGGCTTCAGAGAGTTTTGGCGCGGCAGCAAAGACGAAAAAGTATTGAGCTGGGTCAACATGCGTGTGCCCGATGGCGAGGACTATCTGGAGTTCATGTTGTACGACACGATGCCTGACCTGAAGACTCTGGGCACCTTACACCACATCTGCCTGGAAGTACCCGACGTCGAGAAAGCCAAGGCGATTCTGGACGCCCGCCCGGCAAGGGCGGCGCACACTCGGCCGATCGAACCCCGCACCGGCACCAATCGCAAGCGCCAGATGAACCTGTACGACCCGGATGGCACGCGCAGCGAATTGATGGAACCGAAGACCGTGGACGGTGTCCCAACGCCGCCATCAAAGGCAGCACCGCCGCGGCCATAACAGCACCGGACATTGCCGGAGTGGCCCTTCCATTCCAGCACTGTCCTCGATAGAATACACCGTGGTGAGCCATGTTTGTCACCACGGCCCGCTCCGCAAGGATCGAATTTTAATGAAAGTGGAAAACGCCATGACTGCAAACCACATAAGACTCCTGGGAATCGCACTCGCATTCTCGACTTTATTCCACCCGGCCCATGCGCAAGAATCACGCGCCACGGTGATCGGCCGTATTACTGATAACAGCGGTGCAGTGATACCCGCCGCCTCCGTATCGTTTACGAACATCGATACAGGCGTGGTCGCCCGCACGCAGTCCAACGGCGAAGGCAATTACTTTTCGTCGTTCCTCATCCCGGGCAGCTACCGCATCACGGTGGAAAAAACCGGTTTCAAAAACCTGGTGCAGAACAAGGTCACTCTCAGCGTGAACGACAAGGTTGAGCTCAACCTCAAGCTCGAAGTCGGCACGCAGTCGGAATCGGTCACCGTGATCGCTGAGAATTCGCTGCTCGATAGCGCCAACGTCACCGTTGGCCGCGTCATCGCATCCGAGGAGGTGCGCAATCTGCCCATCCACTTGGGAGACGTGGACAACATCATCCGCCTTGGCAATGGCGTAGCGTTCACTGACGAGCCTGCGAAGGATCAACCCTGGCAACCGCTCAACACCGCCTACGCTATGGCCGGGTCGCCTTCCAGCCGCAACGAGTTCACGCTCGATGGTTCGAGCAACACGTTCCACGACGAAGCGCGCAGCGCCGTCGGCCAGGCGTGGACGCCGATGGGCGACGTGGTGGCCGAGTTCAAAGTACAGACCGCAACATTCGATGTCTCCACCGGCTCCACCGAAGGCGGCGTAGTCAACGTCAGCTTGAAGTCCGGCGCGAACGCCCTGCACGGCAGCGCGTTCTTCGGCAAGGAAACCGCAGGGCTCGATGCCAACAACTTCTTTGCTAACGCCGCAGGAACTCCCCGCGCCAACCTGAACCTCAGCAACCCCGGCGGCACCATCAGCGGCCCTGTGCTGATCCCCAAGCTGTACAACGGCAAAAACAAGACGTTCTTCCTGTTCGGCTACAACTGGGTGAAATCGGTCGCCTCTGGTGGCACGGCAGGCGGCATCGTCGCAACGGTCCCCACTGCGGCCGAACGCGCCGGCGACTTCTCTGCACTGCTGAAGCTCGGCAATACGTACCAGATTTACGACCCCTACACGCGCACCGCGGCAGCAGGTGGACTCTTTCAGAACCAGCCACTGGCAGGCAATGTAATTCCACCTAGCCGGCTCAATCCGGTCGCGCTGAAATTGATCAGCTATTATCCTCTGCCCGAACAGCCAGGCACTGTGAACGGCACCAACAACCTGGATCGCACCAACTGGCCCAGCCGCGTTGTGTACCACTCCACGGTTTATAAGTTCGACCACAACATCAGTGACCGCAACCGGCTGATGTTCCGCGTCACCACGAATCGCAACGACAACCACTCTGTTGATTACTTCGGCTACGACAACCCCTCGGTCGGTGCGCTCTTCTATCAGAAGTCCATCGGCTTCGCGTTCTCTGAAAACTACACCTTCAGCCCCAGCATGACGCTCGACCTTCGCGTCAGCGATGCCAGCTTCGTGCGCGCGCAAGGCCCCAACGATGCAGGCCAGGCCTTCCGTCTTGGCGACGTCGGTTTCCCGGCCTACCTGCAAACGGCGTTGCCGCCCTCGCAGCGTGAATTCCCGTCGATCTCTATCGGCGGCTACACCTCCTTCGGCGACCGCGCCCCGCTCTATAAGAACACCGAAACACGCAGCGCAGGCGCCACCATGTACAAGATCACCGGCGCTCATCAGATCAAGTTTGGCGCGGAGTATCGCATCACTCCTGAGACACGCATGGGTGTCTCGCCCACCAACTCCAACACGCCGCTCAGCTTTAGTGCACCGACCTCCTATACGGTCGGCCCGCTCAGCAACTCGCCGGCAGCACCCATCGGCCAGGCACTGGCATCGTTCATGTATGGCATCGTGGGCGGCAGCATCAACGTTCCTTCCACGGTGGACTTCGCCGAAATCGACAAGAACCTTGCGCTCTTCGTGCAGGACGATTGGAAGATCACCCGCAAGCTGAACATCAACTTCGGCCTGCGCTACGAATACCAGACGCCGATCACCGAACGCTTCAACCGCTCTGTACGCGGCTTTGACCCCACAGCGGCCCAGCCCTTCGCCGCTCAGGCACAGGCCAATTACGCCAAGAATCCAACGCCTGAGATCGCTGCCACGCAGTTTTCGAGCACTGGCGGACTGACCTTCGCTGGCGTCGGCGGCCAGCCGCGCGGTTTGTACAACCAGCAAAACACCATGTTCATGCCGCGCGTCGGCTTCGCCTACAGCCCCAACACCAAAACCGTGATCCGCGGTGGCGTCGGTATCTTCTACGGTTCGCTCGGTGTGCGCTTGCAGGATGTGATCCAAACGGGATTCACGCAGTTGACCAACATTGTTCCCACCAACGATGGCGGCGTCACATTTGCCTCTTCGCTCTCGAACCCCTTCCCCACGGGGATTCTGCAACCCACCGGCTCCTCACTCGGCGCGCAGACTTATCTCGGCAACGCCATCAGCTTCTTTAATCCTGATCCGAAGGCCCCGCGCCTGGTGAAGTTTGAACTCGACATCCAGCGCGAAATTCGCCCTGGCCTGATCGTAAGCGTCGGTTACCTCGGTAGCCGCGGCTACGATCTGGAAGTGTCGCGCTCCTACAAACCGCTCGACAACAAGTACCTTAGCACCAGCCCCGTGCGCGACCAGACGACGATCAACTACCTCTCGGCCAGCCTGCCCAATCCTTATTCGGGCATCACCCAATTTGCCGGGACCGGCCTGTCAGGTTCGGTCATCGGGCGGCCTTCGTTGCTTACCCCGTTCCCGCAGTTCCCGTCGATCTCATACTTCACCTACGATGGCTCCAGCTGGTATGACGCGCTGAATATGAAGTTCGAAAAGCGCTTTGCAAAAGGCTACCTCGTCAACGGCACCTACACCTGGTCGAAGTTCTTCGCCGCGAATACGCTGCTGAATGCAGGTGATGCGCAGCCCGCAAAATTCCTCTCCCCGCAGGACTACCCGCATCACGTGGCCCTCAGCGCCGTGTACGAACTCCCCTTTGGCAAAGGCCGCCAATACATGTCGACCATGCGTGCCGTGCCGCAGGCCATCATCGGTGGCTGGAACCTTTCCTACATTTACACCTACCAGAGCGGCCCGCCCATCGCTTTCGGCAACGTGTTGCTCGCCGGCAGCGCAAAGGACATCGCGCTTTCCAGCGACGCCCGCACCGCAGCCGCCTGGTTCAACGTGAACGCCTTCAACCGCGTGACCGCGCAGCAGCTGGCGAACAACGTGATCACGCTTTCGCCGACCTTTGCCGGAATCCGCGCTGCGGCCTACGATTCGTCCGATGTTTCGCTCATCAAGCACTTCACCATCCGTGAAGGCATCCGTTTTGAAGCGCGCGCAGATGCGCTGAACATCTTCAACCAGACCTCGTTCGGCGTGCCAAACACCTCGCCCACCAGCGCTGCGTTCGGCACGGTGACGACACAGAAAAATGTGCCGCGCCGCATTCAGGCGATGCTCCGTATCACGTTCTAACAGCCAAGGGACTAAATGCTCAAATTCACCCTCGTATTCGCAATTGCGCTTTCGGCCCTGGCTCAGGACGAAGTCGCAAAACCTTCCGCCGACGCGCCCCCCATCCTCAAGGTGGGCGCGCCGGCGCCTGACTTCAATCTTCCCGGCATTGACGGCAAGATGCATAGCCTGCATGAATACGATTCGGCCAAGGTGCTGGTGCTCGTCTTTACGTGCAACCACTGTCCAGTGGCGCAGATGTATGAGAAGCGCATCAAGCAACTTGTGACTGACTACAGCGGCCGCGGCGTGACTGTGGTCGCTATCAACCCCAATGATCCAACGGCTGTCCGCTACAGCGAAATGGGCCACACCGACGTGAACGACACGTTGGAGGAAATGAAGATCCGCGCGGCGTATCGCACGTTCAACTTTATGTATCTGACCGATGGCGACACGCAGAAGGTGGCTCTGAAGTATGGACCCACCGCCACGCCGCATGCGTTCATCTTCGATAAGGACCGCATTCTTCGTTATCAGGGCCGGCTCGATAGCAGTCAGCGCGAAGAGCTTGTCACCAAGCGTGAAGCGCGGGCCGCCATTGATTCGCTGCTTGCCGGCAAGCCGATTGCTGTTGAGAACACGCCCGCCGTCGGCTGCTCCACCAAGTGGGCTTACAAAAACGTGGCCGCAAGGGCCGAGGCTTCGGCTCCCGAAAAGGCCAATGTTTCTGTTGATCTAATCTCAGTGGAACAAGTGAAGGCGTTGCGCAAAAACACCGGCGGCAAATTTGTTGTCTTGAATTTTTGGGCTACGTGGTGTGCGCCCTGTGTCGCGGAGTTTCCGGAATTGCAGCGGCTGCTGCAGATGTATCGCAAGCGTCCGTTCGATGTGGTGACGGTGAGCATCAACGTGCCTGATGAAAAGAACCTGGTGCTGAATTTCCTAAAGGAACAGCACGCCATCACGAAGAACCTGCTGTTCAATTTCAACGACCCGGCCGAAGGCGTCGCTGCGTTTGGTTCGGATTGGAGCGGCGGCGTGCCGTTCACCGTGTTGCTCAGTCCGGAGGGCGAGATCCTGTATCGCACGCAGGGCGCGATCAATCCGCTGGAGCTGCGTCGCGCGATTCTCAAGGCGCTGCCTGATGACCACTACATCGGAACCAAGGCATACTGGAACAGTGAGTTTTAATTCAATGAAAAACATAGTCCTCGCAATTGCTGCAATGTCCTGTGCTGCAGCGCAGACCCCCGCCAATCTAGGCCTCTTCGAAGGAGCCGGTGATGTCGGCTCGCCCGCGCACAAAGGCAGCGTGGTTTATGACACAGCCAAGAAGGAGTACCGTATCACTGGCGGTGGCAACAACATGTGGGCCAAGCGTGACGACTTTTTCTTCGTCTGGAAGAAAGTGGAAGGAGACGTCGCCATCACAGCGAACGTGAAGATCGTCAGCGGCGGTGCCCCGCACCGCAAAGCCGGACTGGTTGTGCGGCAGGATCTGGAGCCGGGTGGTGTTTACGGCGACGCAGTGGTCCATGGCTCCGGCCTCACCGGTCTGCAGTGGCGCGAAAAGTCCGACGACATCACACGTACCATTCACTTCCCCATCGAAGGCCCCACGCGCATCCGCTTCGAGCGCCGCCGCAACAACCTCATCATGTTCGCCGGCAAAGAAGGTACGCCGTTTGCGGAAATCGGCAGCACGGAACTTGCGCCGTTCAGTCCGGCTTATGTCGGCTTGGCGGTCTGCGCGCATGACGACAAGGCCGAAACGGTGGCTGTGTTTTCCGATGTAACGGTTGAACAGTTGGCTCCTACCGCCAAAAAGCCCTAGGATACGCGAATGGAACGAATTGGACAGGCGGATCCACTGTCCTACCCTTGAAAACATTGCGCTTCCGTGGGTAGGACAGGCGACCTGTCCGCCGTAGCCTTGGCGAAGGTGGATCCGCCTGTCCAAATACTAATTCCCCACACATTCTTGCCTGAACGGAGTATCGCGGGGCAGTTCCGTTGGATAATGGAAGTGTCCCGCTATGCAAGGTCAGTTTCTAAACATCTCCGCTTACCGCTTCGTCTCACTCGACGATCTGCCAGCTCTCCGAACCAGTCTTCTTGACGCCTGCATCGAAGCTGGCCTGAAAGGTACGATTCTCCTGGCCCCCGAGGGCATCAACATGTTTCTCGCCGGGGAACCGGCAAAGCTGAACGGCGTGATCGCCTGGTTGAAGGCCGATCCTCGTTTCGCCTCGCTCGAACCGAAAGAAAGCTGGTCAGAGCACCAGCCCTTCAATCGCATGCTGGTGAAGTTGAAAAAAGAGATCATCACCATGAAGCAGCCGCAGGTGGTGCCGATCGGCGTTCGCGCTCCCGCCGTGAAGGCCGCCGATCTGAAGCGCTGGCTCGATGCCGGCCACGACGATAGTGGCCGCCCGGTCGCACTGCTCGATACGCGTAACGCCTTTGAAGTAGAGATCGGTACGTTCGAAAACGCACTTGATCCGGGCATCCACTCCTTCAGCCAGTTCACGGACCGCGTGGCGGACTACAGGAACCAGCTGCGGGACAAGCGTGTTGTCACGTTTTGCACGGGTGGGATCCGCTGCGAAAAAGCGGTGCTCTATATGCAGGATCAGGGCTTCGAAAACGTGGTCCAGCTGGACGGCGGCATCCTCAAGTATTTCGAGGAGGTCGGCGGCGACCACTATCGCGGCGAATGCTTTGTGTTCGATCGCCGCGTGGCGTTGAACCCGGAACTGAAAGAGGCTGGGTGCGTTGAGTGCTTCAACTGCCGTGCCGTCGTTTCGCCAATGGAACAGCGGTTGGCGTCCTACGTGTTCGGCAAATCGTGCCCGCGCTGCGCCAATTAGGTCTACTCCACGCCGCCCATCAACTTGCGGATTGGCGGGGCGGTAATACCCAGCAGAACCGCGGCGCCCATCACCACTGCTCCTACCAGGCTGAACAATTGAACGTAGCCCAATGCTTCTGTATAGCCCGCGGCCATTCCTGCGAGCAGGTTTCCCAGTGAGGTCGCCAAAAACCACATGCCCATCATCTGTCCGACAATCTTGCGCGGCGCCAGTTTCGTCATGCCGCTCAAGCCGACCGGACTGAGGCAAAGCTCGCCCGTGGTGGCCAGGAAATTGGTGACAACCAGCCACATGATGGAGACCTTGAATGCTTGCGTGACGAACGTTCCTGCCCATGCCATGACGAAGAAACTAAGCGCCAGTTGGGCCAGTCCGTAAGCGAACTTTGCCGGCACTGAGGGCTCGTGCTTTTCCAGCTTAATCCACAGCCAGCCAAAGACCGGCGCCAGCAGGATTACGAAAACCGCGGGCAGCGATTGAATCCAGCCCGCAGGAATCTCGTAGCCGAAGATAAACAGGTCGGTTGCCCGCATTGCGAAAAGGTTGAGCGAGGAACCGGCTTGTTCGTAGCCACCCCAAAAAACGGCGGACGCCGCGCAAAGGATGAGCACCACGGCCAGGCGCTTCTTTTCCGCCGCATCGAACCCGCCGAACAGGAACTGATAGGCAAAATAGGCGAGCAGGAAAAATGGAATCGAGACGCTCATCACGCTGGCAATCCCTTGCGGATTGACCAGGTAGATGCCCATCAGATGCAGAGCCGCAACTACACCGCCGAGTGCCAGAACAAAGAGTCCGAACTTTCCAGCCGTCGAAATCGCCGCGCTCCGCTGTGCCGGCGTGACTCCGCGTAACTCGCCCGCTGTGCCAAGGTGGCGCGCGCCAAGCCGGTATTGAATCAAGCCAAACACCATACCGACGCCAGCCACCGCGAAGCCAAGATGCCAATTGATCTTTTCGCCAAAATAACTACAAAGCAGAGGGCCGATGGTTGCGCCCAGGTTAATGCCCATGTAGAAAACGGAAAAGCCGGCGTCGCGGCGTGCTCCGCCTTCCGGATACAGATCCCCAACCATCGCACTGACGTTCGGCTTTAGCAGTCCGGTGCCAAGCGCGATCAAGGTCAAGCCGAGATAAAAGAGCGCGACCGGTCCGACGGCCATGCTGAAATGTCCGCACGCAATCAGCACGCCGCCCCAGAATACGGCCGTTCGCTGACCAAGAATGCGGTCGGCGAGCCACCCGCCAGGAACAGCCAGCAGATACACGCTCGCTGTATAGAGTCCATAGATGGCAGCTGCGGTCTTGTCGTCGAGCCCATACCCCCCGCGCAGAGTGTCAACCAGAAAGAGGATCAGCAATCCGCGCATGCCGTAATAGCTGAGCCGCTCCCACATTTCGGTGAAAAAGAGAGTTGCCAAGCCGCGCGGATGCCCCATGAATGTCATGGGAGTCATTGTTGCACATGTGGTGGGGGCAATGCCCGGTCACTCAGTGATGGAGGCGATTTGTTTTGAGAGTTCCGCCGCTTTACTCTGCTCCATCAGCAGACTGCCGGAAATCTCCATCCACTTGGCAAGAGTAGCCAGATCCGATGTTAGCAATGCGGCTGGGTCCTTTTTGAGATGCGATTTGCATTGTCTGGCGATGAATGACTCGGTAGCCGGTCCGAGGTAGGTCTTGCTGACCAATACTACTTTTTCATATACCTTCATTTCACTCGTCCTCCGGCTTCGCGTTTTCAGCCTGAACCATCTCGGCTTCCAGGCGGAAGAACTTCACGGCAGTAACCATTCGAGAGAAGGAATCGGCCAAGTCACCGATTTCATCGTTGGAGTACCGCTTAACAGCGATGTCGAGGTTGCCGAGGCTTACATTTTCGGCAACATCCTTCAGATGTTCGACAGGAACCAAAATCGCCCGTCCCAGCTTGTAGCTCATCGTGATGCCGAGCAGCATTCCCATCAAAGATACGCCAATCGCCAAGGAAACGGAGCTCTTACTGGTCCGGTCAATGTCATCCTGCGATGTCTGGCTCGCATCGCGTCCCGCGACTTCTCCATCTTCGGCGAAGTCATGCAGCTTTTCCGCCGCCTGTTGATACGCCACGGTTGCCTTGGCTGTGGCATCGCTTTCCGGGTCTTGTTCGGCCGCCATCACCGCAGCCGACAACGCCGTTTTGTATGTAGTCGTCTCATCCACGATCTTCTGGAATTTAGTCCGCTTTTCGTCGGTTGGAGCAATATTGGCGGCTTTTGTCGCTAGCGACTCGATGGCAGAGATTTCAAACTCTGCCTCGTCCAGATACTTTTCCCGCGCCTTCGCCGCGCCAAGCTTCTTGACCTCGCGCAAATAGCTCTTTACGCGGCGTTCCGCTTCCAGGTTGTGAACCTGGATTTCAAGCGCTGTCGCATTCAGCCGTCCGCCAATTCTTGTCGCGTCCTGCGCGCTGTGGCGCAGGCTGAATACAGCGTACATTCCAATGGCTGCAACCAGGCCGAGCAGAACCAGCACGCCGCTAAATCCATATACCAGTTTGTTTCTTATCGTCGCATTCATTTCTTTTGAGCTCCTGGTTTATAACGGGTAGCCGGATTCTCCCGGCTGTTTTCCATTGATGCGCAGCACGCGCACCGTCGGTGCAATCGCTGGAAGCGATCCTGCCTCTACTATGGCAATCGAGCCTGCCGAGCCTGCTACCGCCTTCGCCACGGCTGCTCCGGAAGTGGCGGTGCGGATTTGGACCGGATCCTCTCCGCGAAACTCGGCATTGGCAATGTACCGCTTGTACTCCGCGTAGCTCATGCGCACTACGGCGGACAATACGCACTTGAAGGTTTCGCTTTGCGGATCAGGAGCAACTAATGAAACCTGCTTCTTGTCTGGCCACGTGCGAAGATCTCCAAGTAGCAATCTCCGTAATTGGGCCATGGAAAGCCCTTCAGTGGCATTGGCCTTGTTGACGACAATCGCCAGTCCATTGGACGGGCATTCCGCATGTCCGCTTGCGCTGAACATAAGCGCAAGCATAATCGTATCCAGAAGGTGCAATTTGATGGTGGACATTATGGTGGGAGGCTCCTCAGAAAGTGAATGCCATCTGAACCAGCAACCCGTTGGCAGTTGGCACCAGTCGCTGTTGCAGCAGGTTGTATTGCAGTTTTACCGCCGCATAGTCGGTGACGTCTTTGCGCAACCCAATGGATGGCCCTGCGTATCTGGCCGTGAATTGGTTGACCGGATCGCCTCCCGCTGCATTTACGTATTGGTAGCGGAAATAGGGACGGAAGGTACCAAATTTACGGGAGATTTGGCCATAGGAGAGCGGCGAATTGTAACTCAGTGGCGTTCCCGTCAGGCCATTCCTCAGTAGGACTCCCTCGCCCAGGAACTCCCACACTCCGTTGTTGTAAACCACATACGCGCTTGAAATCGTCTGTTCCACACGCCGGATCCCTACGCCCTGCGGATAGAGCCGATCCTGGTAAAACGATGCGCCAATTTGCAGGCCCGGAGCCCAATGCGGCTTGATATAGGTTGCTAGATTGTAGGATTTTGAGGTCTTGTCTGAACTGAAGTTCTGCACGGCCGCCCCGTTGGGGTCGGCGGAATGGCCATTGCCTATCTCGGCGATCCAGTGCAGCCCCAGGGGCTTCCAGTGCCTGGCACCAGGCCGGTAGTCGTAACGCCAACTCCATGGACTGGAAGCAACCCGCCGGAATCCTCAAAATAGTACATAAACGGCCGCCCTGTTGCGGTCTGGAACCAGGTACCATGATGGAACGATGTATTGTAATATCCAATCGCAGTATGATACCGGCCACCGCTAATCTCAAAATACTTACTCGCTTTGTAGGTGAGTTGTACCCGCTCAATATCCAGCCCCCAGTCATTCGACTTGTTCGAACCGATCACCAGTTCGCTGACAAAACTCAGCTTGTCGGTAAGCTTCGATGACAGGACGAGATCGAATTCACCGGTCTGAAAGGTGCTCCGGCCTTGGCTCACGATTGGGAATGCCAGTGGATTGGAGTTGGTCCCTGTGCCAAAATTCAAATCGTAAAAACCGCGAATCTTCAATGCCGGCCCACCGCCAGGCATCTGAAGCATGTGATCGTGTGTACCGCCAGAATCCGGATCCGCTTGTGGCGGCAGAATAGGGTCAACTGGGGCCGCCGGCGGCGCGGGGTCGGCAGGTTTGGCTGCTGGTTCGGCTGGTGTCATGGGCATCGTCATGCCGGACGTAGTGACGGCCGGAACGATCCTCACATTGTTGGTTGAAGAGACGGTACGCATATCGCCGCGTTGCGCCTCCAGTTCCTGAATCCGGGCGTCTTGGGCGGCGACCTTGTTCGCTAGCCGCTCAATCTGCTCTATCGCCCGCTTCAGTTGAATGTCTGTTTCCGTAGGGGCCGCTTGACCCACCGTAGTTTGGAGCGCGATGAAAAGCGCACTGCCAACCGCCACAAGAGTTTTTGAGAAAACCATAGCTAGGAGTCTTATCGTCTTTGCTATGGATCCGAATTACGGCTTAAAGGGGAAGGAAATTCCTAGGCAGGTACACCTCAGGCTTACGCATTCGGATTGGAACTGATCCGAGCAAAGACTAACGCCTGCGTATGCTTGGCTTGATAGCCAGAAGGTCCGAAAAATTTCCTGTGCTGATCTTATCGGCACTTGCTACAATTCTCTATAGGGTTTTTCAAAGCCAGCCTGGATATGACAGAATCAATAATATGGTTTTCTCGCTGCGCATCCGCTTAGCCGTTTGAGTTGCGCCGATACGTACCTATGCACATCTGCGACTGGATGTGAAAGATTCGGCAGACTCCGCAATGGAGGCATCTGGATCCCTCACCAATCTCTCCGGCGTCCTTGCGTGAGATGTGCAAGCCTTGGCGTCACCGTCTTGCCGGCCACAGAGGGAGGGCGCGAGACGCTCGCCATCGGGATTCGTATGGATCTCAGGCAACGACGGCGAGCCGCAAAAAAACTATCCAATCTCCGCCACTCTGCGAGATACACCTTGCCGGTTTGAGGTCGAAGACCTCGCTGGCAAAGGGGGGCTACACTCCGATAAGTTGCGCCAGTTGTTCCACCGCCAAATCAAAAACCGCGACCTGCTCTCTCATTGTCTCAGCCAGCTTTGCGCTTGACGTTGATTCTTCGGAGGTCGATTGGGCGAGAGATTTCAGCTTCGCAATCGAAGAATCGATTTGTCCGATACCTGCACTCTGTTGGCTGCTTCCATCGGCAATGCCCGAAATCAGCCCGTCCAGAGTTCCTGATTCTTCGCTGATGAGGCTTAGCTTGGTTACGAGGGAATCACTTGTGTGGATTGCGGTTCTCGTGTTGCGAATCGACTGTTGGATCAATACCTCAGCCTCCTTCGCCGCGCCCGCGCTCTTTAGCGCCAGGCTCCGAACCTCGTCGGCTACAACCGCGAAGCCAAGGCCGGCCTCTCCCGCGCGGGCGGCTTCCACCGCCGCATTCAAAGCCAGAATGTTGGTCTGAAATGCGATCTCTTCCATCACCTTGGCCATGCTGGAAACGCCGCCCGCCGACTGGTTGACCTCGCCCATGATCCTGGCCATGCTCAGCACGCCGTCCAAGCCTTCTTGTGCAAGCAGCATATTGTGGCCGGAAATCACTTTCGCCCGTTTCGTGTTATCGCCATTGGCTAAGGTGGCCGTCAGCACTCTCGCCATCGATACAGCCGTGTCTTTCAATGCGGTCACTTCATGCGCTGAATTGTGGGCCACCGCTTCAGAGACTCTGCAGCTTTCATCGGCTGCAACCGACACAAGCTTCGATCCATCGCGGATTCCTCCAATCAAGTCGTGGACGGGCCGCGTGATTGATCTTACTGTTGCCATACTTAGCATCGCCGAAATCAATAGGCCCAATGCTATTAGCGCCATCACCCCGGCCGTAGCTTGGAGTGCCCGCATGCCTCGGGCGGTGTTGGCCGCCGAGGCTCTTTCCAGGTCATTGGCGATTCTGTCTTCCACGCGCTTCATCAAATCGATTTTTTGTGTGATGGTGGAAAACCAGTGCTCGGCTGACACTCCAAACTTACCCGTCTGTGATTTCTCAAAGGCAATGTCCTCCATCCGTGCAACTTCAGCAATGGCTGGCCCGGCAACCTGTTGCGCATAGAAGCTCTTCTGCTCGTCCGAAGCGAAAATGGAAAACTCTTTCAGGAAAGACTCTTGTGCCGCCTTCATCGAGACTAACCGAATGAACATCCCTTGCTGGAACGCATCGGCGGCGAAGGTGTTGTTCAGGATCGCTCGCTCAATCCCAACTCTCTCCTTGGCCTGCAGCACGCTGATGTAGGTGAAAGCAATACTGCTCAGCCGGGCATCCGTACTGACTTTCGTCGTCAGCATGACCACGTCGAGGTAGCCTTCCACCAATCCGGTGTAATACTTAATCGCTTGCGGTGCCGAGACTTCCAGCGCGGACACTTGCTTTCGCCAACGGCCAGCTTCCGCAAACTCACCCGCGGCGGTATTCAATTTTTTGTGGAACTCCTCCCCATAGGCGTCTGGTGACAAAGCCCGCAGCCGGTCGGAAAGCTCCTTAAATTTTGCATCCGTGGCCTTGCGCTGAGAGTCAAGTTCCTGTGTGAACTTTGCGCCCTTGGCCCCCAAAAACCCAGCCGAACGCCCACGTTCTTTCTGTATTTCGTGAACCAGGTCGCCAATTTTCACGGCCAGTGAGGAAAGCGCATCCATGGCCGCCGACTCGCGCAATGCTTCACTCTGCTCATTTATCCTCTGGATTCCAAAACTAAGAATCCCGAGGACTGGGAGCAGCAAGATAAGCGCCATCTTCCATGCGAGACTGAGCTGTCTGATTGCCTTCATCTATATTTAATTCCTTTTGCTCATGGCGGCCAACATAGATGCTTATCGTCACGCTGCGGCGAGCTTGTAGTTATTCCTTGCAGGAGTACGCAGTCGTGCTAGCATGAGAGTTCCGGCGGTACTCTATCGCCGGCCCCACAACCATGCATAATGTCGTCATCATCGGATCCGGTTGCGCAGGTAATACCGCCGCCGTTTACGCAGCGCGCGCCTCACTGAAACCGCTTGTCATCTCCGGGCATGAGCCCGGCGGACAGCTTTCGCTAACAACACTTGTCGAGAACTTCCCCGGTTTCCCCGAAGGAATCAATGGCCCGGACCTGGTGGAAAACATCAAGAAGCAGGCACAGAACTTCGGCGCCGAATACATGCATGGCACTGTGGATGAAGCAGACCTCTCCAAGCGTCCGTTCCGTCTGAATGTGGATGGCACGTGGATTGAGACACGGACGTTGATCGTTGCCTCTGGTGCATCGGCGCGTTGGCTGGGGTTGGAATCGGAACAGAAATTAATCGGCCATGGCGTCAGTTCCTGCGCCACCTGCGATGGGTTCTTCTACCGCGACAAGCAGATCATGGTCGTCGGTGGCGGTGATTCGGCCATGGAAGAAGCGAACTTTCTCACCCGATTCGGCCGCCAGGTGACGCTGGTGCACCGCCGCGATCAGTTTCGCGCATCGAAGATCATGCTTGATCGCGTGAAGGCGAATCCGAAGATCAAGATGTTGCTGAACACCGTCGTCGAGGAAATCCACGACGTGACGAAGGGCGTGGTGACCGGCGCGCGGCTACGCAATACCGCTACGGGTGAAGTAAGCGAAGTCGAGGTGGATGGCTTCTTTCTCGCCATCGGCCACGAGCCGAACACGAAAGTCTTCCGCGGCCAGTTGGACCTCGATCCAGACGGCTACATCGTCTCCCATGGCGGTGCGCGCACCAATATTACTGGGGTATTCCACGCAGGAGATGTGCAGGACAGGACCTATCGCCAGGCAATTACAGCTGCGGGAGCCGGTTGCATGGCGGCGATAGAAGTAGAAAGATTCCTGGAAGCCGAGGGGCATTAGCCCCACCCATATACTTACAGTCCGGCTGCTCAGGACCAGTGAGCAAGAGAACAGAAGTGTGGGGTGCCCTCCGCTCAACCCCACACTGATATAGGCGAAAAGCAATCGCCATTCTGGTCATCCTTCCTGAAAATATTTTTAAAAATATTCTACGCCGATTTTCTTTGACTGAGCTTGCCCGCTTCGGATATAGTGGGCAGAGTCAAAAGCCAGGACAGGGCTGGATTGGCCCCACCAACGACTAACAACTTGAACCATTAACTTGCCCGCCCCACCGATCAACGCAGTGCGGGCGGAATGCGTAAGAAAAAGGAGACATTCGGAATGAGCGATAGCGTTTTAAGCGGTGCTGAATTCAAACAGGAATTGCGCGATGGAAAGCCCAAGATGGGCTTGTTCGTCAACTCGCATAGCCCCACGGTAGCAGAACAGTTGGCCCACAGCGGGTATGATTGGCTGCTGATCGACACCCAACATGGCCCCATGGGCTATGAGAAGCTGTCGGCAATGTTGTGCGCGGTGACCAGCGGCGGCGCCAAAAGTATGGTCCGCGTTGCGGGTTATAGCGACCGCGCCGGCATCCAGCAGGCATTGGATCTTGGCGCCGATGGGATCCTTGTCCCTTATATCAATACCGCCGAAGAGGCACGCCAGGCCGTCAGTTGCGCCATGTATCCTACCGCCGGCACCCGCTCGGTCTACTTTCCCCAGCGCAGCATGAACAAGAAGGGCCTTCTGGGTTATGCTGGAAACTCCAACAAGAATGTAATCATTGCGTTACAGGTCGAAACGGCCTCCTGTATCGAAAACATGGAGGAGATCGCAGCGGTTCCAGGCGTCGATATGCTCTTCCTGGGGCAAAACGATCTTTGCATGTCGATGGGACTCTATGAAAAATACGAATTCCCTCATATGTACACATCCCCCGAATTGGGCGCGGCGACGGAAAAGTTAATCGCGGAAGCCACGAAGAATAAAGTAATTCTCGGACTCTTCCTCTTCGGCACATCCCGTGTTGGCGAATTCCTGGACAAAGGATTTACGTTCATCAGCATTGGGAACGATCTGCACCACGTCCTGACCCAAGCAACCGCATATGTCAAAGACATGGAGGCTATCGCCGTCGAGAAGGGTAAGCAGTGGGTCCGGCGTGCAACCTCGCTCATGTAGCCCAATTGCAAATTGAACAAACGCAAAGGCTGGCGTCATACCCGGCGGCCTTTGCGTTTGGTGCAGAACGCTTCATGCCGTGGCAGTCGATTATGTCAATAGGGCCAGATGGGACCCTGTTCTGGGCTGCTGGTACCGGAACCCTAGTCCCCTCCTTTTGATGTCCGTAAGTATCATTAGCTCACTCCCTTGGAATATCTCCGAACCTAAAATCGTCTCCTCTACTGTTATCTTTGATTATCAAGGGTTTGGCTACAGGTCTAAACATGCACAGGAGGAGTAGATGAGAACATTTTGGGGCACACAATTCAACACGCGGCTGTTTGGCTTGGCGGCCATGGCCGCATTGATGACAGCCGCAGCCGGCACCGCCACCGCATCGCTGCTGGATCTGAACGCATCGGCATAGTCGTCGGACTATTCCAGTAATGCTTATACCGATCCGAATGGGCTTGCTCAGTCCGGTACTTTCGAATCGTTCCGGTCCAGTTCCTCGGCCGACAGCGCCGCAAGCGGGGCGTTCGTCTTTTCAAACGCAGCGAATCTCGGCGATCAATCATCGGACACAGAGAGTGGCGCCGATTCCACATACAAATTTCGTTGTCGGAGATACCATTGCCACCAGTTCCGCCGGTGAACAGTTCATTTGTGGTGTCAACCGGTGCAGCTTCTGGAGCCGGGGCTACTTTTTCTTCGGACCCCATCGTTTTCGGCAGCGCACGCCTACCTGAACCCAGTTCGATCATCATGTTTGGATCCGGTCTTTTGCTGATTTTTGCAGGCCGCCGCCGGCGTTACTAAGCTAGTTGGCGGCATCCAGTTCGATCAACCTTCGATAAACTCCGCCATTCCGTTTCACTACTTCTTTCACTACTCTGAAATGGCCGGCAAGCTAGCTCTTGCGAAAAAAGAGCCAGTGCCCCACTCATTGGCAGGTGGAGAGGCTTGGGCTGAAAGAAGACCGGAATCCTCTAATCCTCCCCCCCAACAACCCCCTACAGGCCGGTGGCAACCACCTTTGGCTAGCCTGATTCGATGGCTGTGCTGATCCGCTAAGCATGGCGCGATCTGACCAGGATTGTTTTCATGAAAGTTTTTCGAAATACCCACTCACTTGGTGTTGAGTGCGTCATTCATCCTAAGAATATAACATCTCAAACGCGAGGAGTGTTTCATGTAAACTTGACAAAAGTCCGCCCAACGGGGGATATTCGTTGATGGCCGATCGTTCGGCCAGTCCGCCAAGTAAGGGGAAAATTCGAAATGAACCGAAGTGTCTTTACAACTGCTGCGTTAGCAGTGTGTCTACTTTTTTCATCGGCAGGGCTCTATGCTCAAGCCGTCGCCATCGCCGAAATTGATGGCGTCGTTACAGACGCCTCCGGCAAGACCGTACCTGGTGCACAGGTCACTGCAGTCGAAACCGACAAGCAAACCAACCGTCAAACAACCACCAACGCAGAAGGACGATTCATCCTCGCCAACCTGCCCGTTGGACCATACCGTTTAGAAGTGAAGTCCCCCGGCTTTAAGGACTACCGCCAGGTCGGCATCACGCTAGGCGTCGGCCAAACTACCAACGTCAACGTTCAACTGACAGTTGGTTCCGTTACCGAATCGGTGGAAGTCACCGCCGATGCCACCATGCTCGAAAGCAAAGACAGCGCCATTGCCCAGGTGATGGAACAGCGTAAAATTGTGGATCTGCCGCTCAATGGGCGCAACCTGACGCAATTATTAACTCTCACCGGCGGCGGCACAACCGCTCCCGCGGGCGATCTTACGGGCAGCAAGAACATGGGCGGATCAAATGGCTCGGGGACGTTTTCCGTTGCCGGCGGCCAGGCCAACGGCGTCAGCTATCTTCTTGATGGCGGCGACAACAACGACTCATTCAGCAACGTCAACCTCCCTATTCCTTTCCCCGATGCGGTCCAGGAATTCAGTGTACAGACCAATGCGTTGATGGCTCAGTTCGGTCTCCACCCAGGCGGCGTGGTCAACATCGTCACCAAGTCCGGCTCCAACGCGCTCCACGGCGATGTCTTCGAATTTCTCCGCAACTATGCGTTGAATGCCCGCCCGAAAGGCCTGATCACCGCTGCTGGTTCTGTTTCCCAACCGCAGCGCGATTCACTGAAGCGCAGCCAGTTTGGCGGCGTGGTTGGCGGCAAAATCATCAAAGACAAACTTTTCTTCTTCGGCGGCTATCAACAGACCGCCCAGCGCAGCAACCCAGGCACCACAACGGCGCACACGCAGACCGCGCTCACCGCCGCCGGCAACTTCTCCGTGGCGGACGCGGCAACTTCCGCTGGCGGCTGCCAGTCCAAAGCGGTCGCACTGCAGGATCCCATCAGCAAGTTGCCCTTCGCCAACAACATCATTCCTGCTTCGCGATTTGATCCTGTTTCTAAGAACGTTCTCAACTACATTCCGGTCTCCAGCGACCCCTGCGGAACAACTCTTTACGGCCAGCTGGCCAACAATCCGGACTGGCAGGCCATCGGCCGCGTCGATTACGTGCGCAGCGACAAGCACACCATGTACGGCCGCTACTTCATCTACAACTACACCGCGCAGGCCTTCTTCGATGGCAAAAACGCACTGACCACCGGTCCCAATCCGGGCAACAAAGAGCAGTCGATGACCGTCACTTTTGGTGACACCTATACGCTGAATCCGACCACGCTCAATTCGTTCCATCTCACCTTCAACCGCCGCGCCGACAATCGTGGTTCGGCTTCGAACCTGTTCGGACCGCAACAGCTGGGCATCAAGAACACGGTTGGCGGACCTTTCGCCAACAACATGCCCGACAACTACATTCAGATCACCGTTGGCAACTACTTCAACGTTGCTTGCGGCACCTGCGCTCCGGGCTACTTCAACGTCAACAACTATCAGGCTTCCAACGACTTTTCCAAGACCGTTGGCAATCACCAGATGGCCGTCGGCTTTGACTTCCGCAAGGAACAGTTCAATTCCACCAACAACCAGCAATCGAACGGACAGTGGACCTTCAGCGGCGGCAGCACCTCCGGCTATTCCGGCGACAATCTTGCCGACTTCCTGTTGGGCCACATGTCTACCTGGAACCAAGGCAACGCTCTTTCCGACTACATGCGCCAGACGGTATTTGCCGCCTACGCACAGGACACCTGGCGCGCCACCCCGCACCTGACCATCAACGCCGGCGTGCGTTGGGAACCGCTGCAACCCGCTGTCGACAAGCAGTGCCGCGGCAACCAGTTCGATCTGCCCAGCTACATGGCTGGCGTTCACAGCGCCCAGTACCCCGATGCCCCGGCCGGTCTGCTGTTCGCCAATGATCCTGCCAACAAGAATGGCTGCGCTTTTACGCGTTCCCATTTGCTGGCAACTTCTCCTCGCCTCGGCATTGTGTGGGATCCCACCGGCAGCGGCAAGCAGACCATCCGCGCAGCGTTCGGCCTGATGCACGATTCGATGGAGCTGTTCTACCCCGAACGCTGGACAACCAATCCGCCCTATGCCTCGGCCATCACCGTCAGCAATCCGCCCATCACTGCTCCGTTCTCCAATCCGTGGAACGGTTACGTTTCTCCCAAGGGCGTGGCAGGCGATCCGTTCCCGGGCGCGGCGATCTTCCCTTCGCTGGGAACGTATGTCACCATCCCTGGCAACGTACATGACTCGTATATGATGCAGTGGAACCTCAGTTACTCGCGCCAGATCGGCAAGGATTGGCTGGCTACCGCAACCTACATTGGCAACCGCACCAATCACATTTTGGGCGCCAACGAACAGAACATGCCTGTCTTTGGCCCCGGCGCCACGGCGGCAAACGAACAGGCCCGCCGTCCGCTCACGCTGCTGAATCCCACACAGGGCGCTTATTATTCGTCGATCGTGCAGACGGAAGATGGCAATACGGCCAGCTACAATGGCCTGTTGACCAAGGTGGAAAAGCGCTACGCCAAGAACTACACGTGGCTGGTGAACTACACCTGGTCGCATTGCATCAGCACCTACGACTTCGGCGGCGAACTGGCCGGGAACAACTACCAGAATCCGCAGAACCGCCGTGGGGAAAAGGCCGATTGCAACTTCGACCGCCGCCACATTTTCAACACCTCGCTGGTGGCTGAAAGCCCTGGCCTCGGCAGCGGCGTCGCCAAGCTGCTTACCAAGGGCTGGCAGGCCGCTCCCATCATCAGCCTGAACAGCGGGCAGCCGTTCACCATCACCACTGGCTCCGATGTTTCGCTCACCGGCGTTGGCGCTGACCGGCCTAACGTGGTGGCCGGCGTTTCGTCAACGCCTCACACCCTGTTGCAATGGTTCAACCCGGCTGCCTTCGCCGGGGGTTGCAACAACGCGGTCTATGCCGCCAACGCCAGCTGCGTGCCGCTCGGATCGTTCGGCAACGCCGCGCGCGACATTCTGCACAACCCTGGGACGATTCAGTTCGACTTGTCGTTGAGCCGGAAGTTCCAGATCAACGAACGCTACCGCGTGGACTTCCGCTCGGAGTTCTTCAACGTGATGAACCACGCTAACTGGAATGGCCCGGCGGCCGGTTTGACCAGCTCGACGTTTGGGCAGATCACATCGTTCGGTTCGCCACGATTGATCCAGATGTCTCTGAAGATGTTTTTCTAGGACTTCGTCTCAAGCCCGCTTTGTCTGCTAAACCCCAGGCTTCGGTCTGGGGTTTTTTGCATTTGACACAACTCTCAGAAGAAATCAGGTGGCTGGCGCGGGAATTCTCGTGGCGGCGTACTTTGTTTCAATGCCGAGGATAAGATGAGCATCGCCTCTTCGCGTCTAAGGATGTGGCGGGGCACCCAGCGCCACCAGGGCGATTGCAATGAAGGCGATCAGGAGGGCGAACTTGTTGGCGTTGGTTTCAGGATTTTGGTTCCACATTACGCCTTACCCAGAGCAATTCGTATGCCACGGCTAAAGTGTTGATTTTCTGTACAACTGTGCGTGATTACACAGTGGGATTCCGCAGCTTCCACAGAAATTGGCGCATCATTCCCTGCAACATCAACGCATCCGTTGCGGAAAGATCCATCCTCCGGAGCATGCGGCGGGTCTTTTCAATCATCGAAACCGAGGTCAGTTCCTTCAGGTAGCCGGAATCGCTCAGTGCTTCCAGCAGCAGGCCAGTCACGCGCTCCACCTCCTCAGCCGTAGCGCGCTTGATTTTTTCCGGTTCGTTGACGGGGGCATGCGAATCGCGCGAAAGCTCATAAAGGCAGATTGCCACGGCCTGACCCAGATTCATGGAGCCGTGCTCTTCGCGAGTGGGGATGCGAACAAGCCAGTGGCAGTGGCTGATGTCGTCATTTCCGAGGCCGAACTTCTCCGAGCCGAACAGCAGCGCCACCGGGCCGGTATTCTTCTTCATCAGCCTCCCGCCGTATTCTAGCCGGCGCAGCGGGTGGTGCAACTGCCGGTGACCGAGCGAAGTGGTGCCGACAACCAACGTGCAGTCGGCTACGGCTTCGGCAATGGTCGGAAATTCCTGCGCGGAGGCAAGAATTGCCGACGCATTCACGGCGGATCGGGCCTCTTGAAACGCAACGTTGTAGGGGTTTACCAGACGCAGATGGGTGAAACCAAAGTTGGAGATGGCGCGCGCCGCGGCCCCGATGTTCAAGGGGTTGCGCGGCGCCACCAGTACAATTTTCAAATCGATCAGCGGAGTTCTTCCATCACTTTCTCTAATACTTCGCGCGACGGCCGGATCATCTGCTGCGGCAGCGTACCCAGCGGGCGGTCGACCACATTCAACCGGTCCATAAAGTTCTGCGCCTTGCTGTTCACATACAGGACGCCGGTCAATACATCTTCGGTCGCCTCTGTTTCGTGAATCAGCTTCAACGCGGCCAGCTTATCGGTCGGATCGTGCTCTTTGCCGAGTTTGCGGATGCGCAGCGTGGAGCCGTCACCCATCTCGATATCCTGCACGGACCCTTCCTCGATGTCGACCACGATGTCCTCATAGAACGGCACGAAATCCACTGCGTGCAGCGGCTCGTCGTGGTTCTTCATATAGTCGTAGCTCTTGGTGGAACCCAGATGGTCATTGAACGTGACGCAGGGCGACACCACATCGATCACACTTAATCCATTATGCGCGATTGCGGCCTTCAGAATCGACTGCAGCTGTTTCTTGTCGCCGCTGAACGATCGGGCGACAAACGTTGCCCCAAGTTCAATCGCCATGAGGCAGCAATCGATGGGCGGCATGGCGTTCACCACGCCCGTCTTGAGCTTCGAGCCGACATCGGCAGTGGCCGAGAACTGGCCCTTGGTCAGGCCGTACACGCCGTTGTCTTCAATAATGTAGATGAGCGGCACATTGCGGCGCAGCAGGTGGATGAACTGACCGATGCCGATGGAAGCCGTATCGCCGTCGCCAGTCACCAGCAGCCCCTTCAGCGTGTGGTTGGCAAGCATGGCGCCGGTGGCCACCGCAGGTGCGCGGCCGTGCACGGTGTTGAAGCCGTGGGCCTGATTCAGGAAGTAGGCCGGCGATTTCGACGAGCAGCCGATGCCGGAAAACTTCATCACGTTCCATGGCTCGACGCCTAATTCAAAAAACACCTCAACGATGCGTTCGCTGATGGAATTGTGTCCGCACCCGGCGCACAGCGTGGTCTTGCCTCCTTTATAAGGAAGCACGTCAAGCCCAATGCGGTTGAGCTTTTTCGGTGGGGGAGTTACTGCGGTAGCCATTAAACAATTCCCTCCTGCAAAATGATTTCGTCCGTCACGCTGCGCGCGTCGATCGGCATGCCCGTATAGTGGCGCACGCTGCGCAGTTTCGCGATCTCCCCGGCGTTGAAGTCGAGCTTCATCAGTTGATGCGTCTGGCCGTCGCGGTTTTGATCCACGACATAGACGCGATCATGCCGGGCAATGAAGTCGCGCACCTCTTGCGTGAAAGGATAGGCCTTGAGGCGAAGGTACGCCGTATCGAGTCCGTATTCGTTCTTCAACTGATCGCGGCTCTCTTCGCAGGCGAATCGCGACGTGCCGCAGCAGATGATGCCGACCTTGGCGCCCTCCGTCTCGATCACTTCGGGCTTCAGAACGTGGCTCTTCATCACCTCGAATTTCTTCGAGAGGCGGTTCACGTTGTTGACGTAATCCTCTTCGCGTTCGGAGTAGGCGGCGTGCTCATTGTGGCCGCTGCCGCGGGTGAAGTAGGCAGCCTTCGGATGGTTGGTGCCGGGAATGGTACGATAGCCCACGCCGTCGCCGTCAACATCTTTATAGCGGCTGAATCCGCCAAGCCGTTCCAGGTCTTCCGCACTCAGCACCTTGCCCCGCGCGATGGCCTCCTCGGGGTACGGAAACGGGTCAGAGGTCCAGTAGTTCATGCCCAGGTCGAGATCGGTGTTCATGAACACCGGGGTCTGGAACCGTTCGGCCAGATCGAAACATTCCTGCACCATGGTGAAGCACTCTTGAGGGTTCGACGGGAAGTACACCGGATGGCGCGTATCGCCGTGCGAAAGCAGCGCGTTTTTCATGATGTCGCCCTGCGCCGTGCGCGTCGGCAGGCCGGTTGAAGGGCCCACACGCTGCACGTCGATAAACACGCCAGGGATTTCCGCGTAGTAGCCGAGGCCGATGAATTCACTCATCAAAGAAATGCCAGGACCAGCGGTGGCAGTAACGCTTCGCGCGCCGGCCCAGCCCGCGCCCAACACCATGCCAGCCGCAGCCAGTTCGTCTTCGGCCTGCACCACGGCGAAGGTGGCCTTGCCGGTTGCCTCATCGATGCGGAAGCGCTGGAAGTAGCTGATCGCCGATTCCATGAGGCTCGACGACGGCGTAATGGGATACCAGATCAGCACCGTTGCGCCGGCGAACATCATACCCAGCGCGGCCGCGGCGTTGCCTTCGATGACGATCTTGCCCACGTTCTCATTCATGCGCTCTACGTGATACGGATCGGTCTTCGTCAGGTTCTGCTGCGCGTATTCGAAGCCCGCTTTCACCGCGCCCCAGTTGAGTTCCGCAGCCTTCGGCTTCTTCGGCCCGAACTGCTTGAACAGCGCTTTGCGGATCTCTTCCATATCGATATTGAGCAGGAAGGCCATGACGCCGTCGTAGATCATATTCTTGACCAGCGGGCGCAGCTTGGCTTCCGGGCAGACCGGCCCAACGAGCTTGCCGAAGGGCACGGGGTAGAAGTGCAGATCGTCGCGCAGCTTGTTGAGACCAAGCGGCTCATCGTACAGAATCGCGGTGCCGGCGGCCATCTTGAGGCAGTCTTCCTGGGCCGTTTCCGGATTCATGGCGACGCAGAAATCGATCTCTTTTTTGCGGCCGATATAGCCGTGTTTACTGGCGCGGATGGTAAACCAGGTTGGCAGTCCCTGGATGTTAGAGGGAAACAGGTTCTTCCCTGACACTGGTATTCCCATTTGAAACAGGGAGCGCATCAAAACGAGGTTGGCCGTCTGCGAGCCGGAGCCGTTGGCGGTTGCAACCTGGATGCTGAAATCGTTGGCAATGGTTTGGTGAGACGACGCGGGCTGCGAAGCCAGCGGAGTCACATCGATTGTCGACATTGACGTTGAGTCCTCTATCACAGGCTAATGGTGCTGCACGGTCGATTCGATTATATGACTAATTGGACCGGGGTGGTGTGATTGGCTAGTGGTTATTTACAAGCGCATCCACTGAAGGCTGGAATCCGGGGAGCAGAGCGGATTCGATGGAGTCCGATGACTGGAAGACGCGATTGCCGCTGGCGGTCCAGATGTGGACTTCGCCGTTGGCGTGGTCGAGCAGCCAGACTTCGGCTGTGCCTGCGCGCAGATAGTCGCGAACTCTGCGGCGCACATCCATGGCGCGCTCGTTTGGTGAGAGGATTTCGATCGCGATGTCGGGTGCGAACGGGACGGGGGCTTTGTCCCAATCGATTCGTTGAATTTTCCCGACGCCAATGATCACTCCTACATCGACCCGCCGGACGTTGCAGCTATCGAGTGTCCAGTCGATTCCGGCGAAGGCTATCCCGGCAGAGTTCTCTTTGAAGTAGCCGTGCAGGATGTGGCTCATGAGGCTGCGGATGTGCGAGTGGAGCGGGCTTTGACTGGGGAAGGGGATGAGTTCCCCGTCAACCAGTTCGTAGTCCTCGGCCGATTCGGTCGCAATAGAAATGAATTCTTCAATCGTCATTGATCTTCCAACCACACAGTTATCGTACCCCCAAAGTGGGCTGAGGGAAACGTAGTTCCCGGTTTGTTACTCTAATGGCGATATGCCTCTTCCGCCACCGCCGAAACTTGTTGAGCGCTACTCCCAAGGTGATGTTGTTTTGTTTGTGGGTGCCGGCATGTCGATGCCCGCTCTGCCAGGTTGGAAAACGCTTCTACTCGACATGCTGAAAGAGGCCGGCGGCGATAAGGATGTCCATGAACTCATCGACTCGGGCGACTTGATGCAAGCCGCGCATGAACTGCGTCTGCAACTCGGCGAACAAAAATTCAGCGATTTCCTGAAGGGCGTTTTTCGCGATCCTAAACTAAAGGCAAGCCCAGCGCACAAGATGCTTCCGCAGATGAAGTTCTCTGCCATACTTACCACCAATTACGACAAGTTGATCGAGGCAGCATTTCCGGGTGCGACCGCGGTCCACACGCAGCGGGATTATCCAGAATTGAGCGGATTGGCGAGGGACAAAGGGTTCGCAATCGTGAAGGTGCATGGAGACATTGATCGCCTGGAAACGATTGTCCTGGGCGTGGAAGATTACAAGAAGGAAATGTATGCGAACGATGGATTTCGCAGGTTCCTCAGTGCGATTTTTACAACAAAGACAGTCCTGTTTGTCGGCTGCAGCCTTACGGATCTGGACGTGCTCCTCTTTCTGGATGAGTTGAAATTCCAGATGAAGGGTTTCGTGGGGCCGCACTTCGCCCTGATGAAGACCCACGGGATGAACCGGCTGAAGCGCCAGAGCTTTGAGCGGAATTACGGGATAACGATTCTTGGCGAGGATCACCGGGATGATTTTCCCGATGTTGTGGGGCTTTTAGGCCAGTTAAGCGGCGTACAGGCAGAAGCTGTTTCCAGAGTAGAGCTGGCGGAGGTTTCAAAAGACGAGGCGGCGGATATTCGCACTCTACTGGAGGCGATGGGGCACCGGATACTCGATGAACAGGCGAAAGGTGGACGAGTTTACTACTTAGCCGAGTATAAGTCAGGTCCTCAGATTCGAACGGTGTTGACTTGCTATTCAAGCGAGGTGTTGAGGGCCGCGGAACTGGAGTCGCTCCATCAGGCGCGTGCGACGTACTGCGTTGACGAGTGCATCTTGTTAACGCGGGCGGCACCGCCGGCCGATGTCGCGGCGGCCGCACGGAATTGTGGGATCAGCGTTTACTCCCGCGATGAATTCGTTGGGCGTCTGGCCGACTTCAGGCCTTACCTGGGAAAACTCCAAAGGGAATACGAAGCCGACGGCATCGAAGAACTGTTCGTCCCGCTGAAAATCCGCGAGGAGAAAGAGGGGAAGCCTTCCGCAATAGAACAAGATCTTGATACCTTTATCGAACAGTTTCTTGCTTCGCCGAAGATCAACCATCTCTCTCTGCTTGGCGATTTTGGAACGGGGAAGACCTGGTTCTGCCGCCGTCTGGCGGCGCGGCTGGCGGCGGGAACAGGGCGCTTTCCTGTTTCCATAGCCTTGCGCGATTACTCCCGCGCCTACGACATTGAGCAGGTGTTGACCGATGCCGTCACCAACCGCTTTGGCGTCGCCCTTGCAGCAGGGTACAAGACCATCCGCCGCTTGAGCGACGAGGGACGGCTGCTGCTCATCTTTGACGGCTTCGATGAGATGGAACGCCGCGCCAGCGATTACCGCACGGCGCTCGAAAACTTTTGGGAGATCGCGAAGTTGATCTCGCCGAAGGCCAAAATTCTGCTTACCTGCCGCACGGCGTTTTTCCGCACCCAAACAGAAGAGGCCGAGGTGATGAGGCGCGCCCAAAAGGCGAAGGTAGTCAATCGCGACGATGTGATCGACTTAAGCACCCACCACGATATCGAGGTCGCGCACTTGAGCGAGTTCGATGACGTGCAGATCGGGCTGGCCCTGGAACGGCTGATGCCAGGTAAAGGCGAGGCGGTATTGGAAAGGGTTAAGAAGCTTCCCAATATTCACGACCTGTCGCACCGGCCTGTGCTGTTGAGCATGATCGCCCAGACGCTGCCTTCGATTGCGAAGGCGGAGGATTTGAACCTCGCCACACTTTACGAACACTACACCGAACGCTTGCTGGAAGCGCGCGTCGAAACGATTGCAGCCGGCGAGCGCCGCCGCTTTGTGCTGGAACTGGCGTGGGAGATGCAGACCACCAACCGCCTGAGCATTCCCTTCTCTGAGTTTCCGGACCGCGCGAAGGCGCAGTTCGGCGTGAAGGACGATCCGAACAAAGCTGCGTTCTTGGAGCGCGATTTGCGAACCCAGTCCTATCTGGTGCGCGATGCGGATGGCAATTACAAGTTCGCCCACAAATCAATGATGGAATACTTTGTCGCGAAGAAGCTCGCGCCGCTACTGGAATCGAACTCTGCACCTCCGTTACCGCTTACCAATGCCATCGTGAGCTTTGTCCACCATCTACTGAAGACCAGTCACAAGTATGAACGAATCGAGAAAAGCGGGATGGTTTTTGTACCGGCTGGGCAGTTCATTTATGGAATGGAATGGGCATCCAACCTGCAAATCGGCTTGATTGAGCGAGGATTCTGGATCGACCGGTTTCCCGTCACCAACGAAGAGTTTTGCGCCTTTCTGAATGATTGCGGCAACAAGAAAGAAGGCGGAGTGCTTTGGCTGGAATTGAAGGCGAGTGAAATCGGCGAGTCACGCAAGAACATGTTTTCTTCGAAGCCCGGGTTTGCGAACCATCCGGTGACGGGCGTGAGCTGGTACGCAGCCTCCGCATTTGCCAAATGGGCCGGCAAGCGGCTGCCTTCTGAGCAGGAATGGGAAAAGGCGGCACGTGGGATCGATGGCCGCATGTATCCCTGGGGCGATGAGTTCTCCAAGGACCGCTGTAACACCGTCGAAGGAGGGAAAGGCAGCACGACCGCGGTGGGGGAATATGGCCCTCAAGGGGCATCTCCATTTGGCGCGGAGGACGCAAGTGGAAATGTCTGGGAGTGGACCTCAAGCAAGTTACAGGAAGGCGTGACTGTATCCGTGGTGCGCGGGGGCTCGTGGAACGACAGTCGGCACAGCGCCGCCTGCGCCTGCCGCTACTTCCCGCCCGATTACCGTAGCCACAATATCGGGTTCCGTTGTTCCAGGACAGACGAATAACCCTTTTTACTTTTTTCTTTTACCCTTTACCCTGTATAAGCCGGACAGTCTGATCGAAGCGAGGGGACAAAAGGCTGGGTGCAGGGCGGAGCCCTGCTGGAAATTTTTGGCCGGAGCCGGTAGTCTCCCCGCTCAATGCGAATTCTTCAGCAGTGCTTTGGAATTGCGATTCCAGTGGAGAACATTTGCGATAGAACCATCCTGGTCTTTGAGCCGGCACCAAATGGTGTAGTCCCCGGCCGGAAAGCATAGTAAAGCGATCCACAATGGATTCCACCAGCCCGCCAGCGATCTCAACGGATCCACTGGCCTCGGCGATCTACTCCCAGATCTCTTCCAGATTTCGGATTGCGCTTGGCGCGAGACGGAAGGCCGTTAGTTCAACACGGTTTGCCTGGCTGCCAATCTTTCGCGCCCACGTTTCTTGATGTCATCAACAAACTGCCGCATGCACTCCTTCGTGATGTCGATCCCTTCACCCTGCGCAAGTTCGGCTTCGGCCTGATCAATCGCAGCCAGGACTTTCGCCCGCGCGCGCTCGCAAGCGAGCTGGACCGGCGAATCGCCGGTCCTACCCTTGAAAACATTGGCTTTCTCTGGGCAGGACATTCGATCAGCCTGTCCAATCTCTAACTTTTCAGACGTTCTCACGGGTAGAATAGAAAGCAGTCATGTTTGCACTACGAATCTTCTTGCTGGCCGCGGCGATGAGCGGCGGCGTTGCCTTTTCCGCCGTCAAGGCTATCCACATTGTGGAGCGCACCGATGTTTTGGACGGCGCTCCCATGGGAAAGGCCGGCCCTTATGAGAGGCTGGTTGCCAAGGCCTATTTCGAGATCGACCCGAAGCTGCCGGCCAACCAGGCAATCTCAGACATCCAGTTGGCGCCGCGCAACGCCGAAGGAATGGTGGAATTTTCCGCCGACCTCTATGTGCTGAAGCCGCGCGATTCCGCCAAGGGCAACGGGACGTTGTTTTTCGAAGTCTCGAACCGCGGTGGCAAGGGCATGGTCAGCCTCTACAACAGCGCCCCCGCATCGAAAGACCCGCGCACCAAAGCCCAATTCGGCGACAAGTTTCTGTTGGAACAGGGCTTCACTCTGGCCTGGCTCGGCTGGGAGTTCGACGTCGCCGATGGCCCCGACAACCTGAAGCTCTATGCGCCCGCAGTCAAGGGCATCACCGGCCCGGTGCGCACCAACTTCACCGTCACCAAGCGCACGGACAAGGAATCCATCGGCCACTATCCCATCACCGACGAAGCAACCGCCGTGCTGACCGTGCGCAAGCGTGTCACCGATAAGCCGGTAGTCATCGACCGGGCGAAGTGGAAGATAGTGGATCCCACCCACATCTCGCTCGATGGCGGCTTCGAACCCGGCAAGATCTACGAAATTGTCCACCAGTCGAAGGACCCGGTGCTCGCCGGTCTCGGCCTTGCCGGCATGCGCGACTTCGTTGCCTTTATGAAGCAGGGCGCACCGGCCACGCTGTTAAGCGATCAGGCCCGCTACATCAAGCGCGCCATCGCCACTGGCCAATCGCAGAGCGGCCGCTTTCTGCGCACGTTCCTGTATCAGGGCTTCAACGCCAGTGAAAACGGCAAGATGGTTTTCGACGGCCTGATCCCAACCATCGCCGGCGCAGGCCTGGGCGGCTTTAATCATCGCTTTGTGCAGCCCACGCGCACCGGCTTTGCCTATAGCGGATTTACGCTGCCGGTGGACCAGTTTCCGTTTAGCGATACCGACGAAACCGATTCTGTCACCGGCATGACCGATGGCCTGCTGCGCGCGGCTTCGAAATCAAAGACCGTGCCCAAGATTTTTTACGTGAATGGCGCCTGCGAATATTGGGGCCGCGTTGCTCCGCTACTGCACGTAACGCCGGATGGCAAGGCCGATCAGCCGCTGCCTGAAACCACGCGCATCTACTTCATGACCGGCACGCCGCACGGCAGCGGCAGTTTTCCGCCCGGCAAGGGAAGTTGGCAATACACCTCGAATCCAAACAGCTACAAGCTCAATCAGAAGGCCCTGCTGCTGGCCATGAACGCGTGGATCAAGGACGGCACGACGCCGCCGGAATCCCGCTATCCGAGAATCGCCAAGGGTGAATTGGTATCGATCGCGGCCTTGCACTTCCCCAAGATCCCCGGCGTGACCGTGCCAACACGGCCGCGCTTCGCCTATCACCTGGACTTCGGGCCGGAGTTCGCATCGAAGGGCATCATCTCCATAGAACCGCCGCGGATTGGCAAGGCATTCCCTCTGCCCGTGCCACAAGTGGACGAAGACGGCAATGAGCTGGGTGGCTTCCGCACACCGGAACTGGCCGTTCCGCTTGGCACCTACACCGGCTGGAATCCGGGAGATGCGGCGAGCGGCGCAACCGATGAGATCGTCGGCACCGGCAGCTGGTTCCCATTCCCCGGTACCAAAGCAGCCCGCATTGCGGCGAAAGATCCCCGCCCGTCTCTGGAAGAGCGTTATGGCAATCGCGAGGGCTATCTGGCCAAACTGCGCGCTGCCGCGGAAGAACAGGTCCGCCAGCGGATGCTGCTGGAATCAGACATCCCCGCCGTGCTCGAACGCGGCGGCAAAGAGTGGGATTACGTGATGAAGTAAGAGCTCTATTGGAAAAACGACAGATCTTTCATGGGGAAGTGCTGGCGATTCCGGGTCCACAATTTCGCCCGGTTAACAATCGCACCGGCGGCGATGAGAGCATCTGCCATTTCCAGAGCATGACTCTTTCCATACTGTTGGATATATAGTCCGGCTTGCCGGCCCGTATGACTGTCGATGGAAACACAAGTCAGAGCGCCAAACAGATTTGTGATGGAAGCTGTTTCCTTGAGTCTGGCTCCCGCCCATAGCTCTGCCTCTGTGATCGGCGAATAGAGAACTGCCGAGCCCGACCGGCTTAATTCATCCCACTTTGCCAGAATTTCCGTATTCCGGCCCCGCGATACCTCAATTAGAATGTCCGAATCTACAAGTACCGTCATTTTCCAGATAGCCGGTCCATTCGACTGCTTCGACGAAGGCTGCGTATGTATTCGGTAGAATCGATGCAATCCGGCAGATCCTTGCGTATTCCTACAAACGCCTGCATCGCCTTCATCCTCTCTTCTTGATTTCCTAGATATTTGTCGCTGACAGCTTCTCTTACCAGCGCGGAAATTGTAGTTTTCCGTGCATGAGCTCCTGCGTGAAGCGCATTCCAAAGGTGATCGTCAAGGTACAACTGCGTCCTTCTCATAATGCATATTATCCTTGAAAAAAGCAGTTGAGTCTTTGTATTGCGGGTTGTATCGCCGGGGCAAACAGGGGACGGACAGCGAAATTCCGGCCAAAAACGCCGGAAATTCATGTCCGTCCCCAGTTTGCGGAGTCTGGCCATCCTCAGGAATGCATTGGCAACTGCTTTACTGGCCCCTAGGCGTGACCCAATTCACTCCGCCAGCGCGGCGCGCACCGCGCTCTCCAACGCATCCGGACTCACCGGCTTCAGCAGCGACCGGTTGGCGCCCATGATCTCCGCCGGCCGCAAGAACATTCCATTGAAGGCGCCAGAAACCGCAATGATCTTCTGGTGCGGATATTCGCGCCGGATGGCCTGAATCGCCTCGAGGCCGTCCTTGTCCGGCATCACCAGATCCGTCAAGACAAGATCGAAAGGAGTCTCGTGCATCCGCTTCAGCGCCTTGCGCCCATCGCAGGCCGTCTCCACCGTGTATCCCGCGCCTTCCAGAATCTCCTTGAACAAAGCCCGCACGGGTTCTTCGTCGTCCACGACCAGAAGCCGGCCAGCAATTCTAACGGCCGCCAGAGCTTCGTGGATTTTCATGGCCAGCTCATCCGGTGAAAACGGTTTTTGCAAATAAGTATAGGATGTGTTGAGCATGCCGCCCGGCGGTGTAAGTGCCTCCGCGTAACCGGACATGAAAATCACCCGCGTGTCAGGGCGCAGTTTCCGCAACGTAACCACCAGCTCAGGCCCAGTCATCAGCGGCATGTGGACATCGGTGAGCAGCAGATCAATCGGCCCTGAATAAGCTTCAGCGAGCTTCAACGCGGCCGCTCCACCATCGGCCTCCAACACCTTGTAACCGCAGTTCTCCACCAACTCGACAACCGTACGCCGTACGCTCTCGCTGTCTTCCACGATCAGCACGGTCTTGTTTTTGTCCGCCTGCCGCTGCGGCGCGGCTGCTGGCACAGGATCCAGCACCTGCCCGGCGCGTTGCGGCAGAAAGATGTCGAAACGCGAGCCTGCCTCCAAGCGGCTGTGGACCTGGATCCATCCGCCGCACTGGCGAACGATTCCATACACCGTGGAAAGACCCAGGCCGGTACCTTTTCCTTCCTGCTTGGTGGTAAAAAAAGGTTCGAAGATTCGTTGCCTGGTCTCTTCATCCATTCCGCAGCCGGTATCGCCCACTGAAAGCACAACGTACTCACCGGGAATGATTTCAATGCTGTCCGATGGTTTTGCGTTGCCGACGGTCCGGTTCTCCGAGGCGATGCTGAGCACTCCACCATCCGGCATGGAGTCCCGTCCATTGACGGCCAGATTCATCAGCACCTGCTGCAACTGTCCGCGATCGGCCCACACGACCGGCGCAACTGCACCTAGCCTCATATCGATCCGGATGTGATCGCCGACCATTCGCTGCAGCATCTTCAACAGGTCAAGCACGCAGTGATTGATGTCGAGCGACCGCGGCTCGGACACCTGCCTGCGGCTGAATGCCAGCAGCTGTTTGGTCAATTGCGCAGCCTGCTGGCCAGCCTTCAGAATCTCAGCCATCGCGTCGCGTGTTGGATCCACGGCAGGCATCTTCTTAAGCGAAAGTGCGCTATGGCCATTGATCACAGTGAGCAGGTTGTTGAAATCATGCGCTACCCCGCCGGCCAACCGGCCCACCGATTCCATCTTCTGGGCCTGCAGAAACTGCGCATGCATGGCGTCTTTATCGGCTTGCGCCTGGCGCATTTCCGTAATATCCGAGAAAAAGACCAGACTGCCCTGTTCTTCGCCTTGCATATACGGTACGGCAGTCATCACAACCGTGAGCGGGGTCTGGTTGAGCCGCAACCACTTTAATTCCGCAATGTGGCTAACAACGGATCCCCCCGCAGTTCCGCGCAGCGCAGCCATGCAGACGGATCGGGCGTCCACCGCGATGCGATCCGCAAGATTGGTGGAAAGCAGCTCGTTCTCCTGCTTTGCCCCCAGCAAGGATATCGCGGCGGGATTCGCGAAACGGATCATCTCATTGATCACGATCAAAATTCCCAAAGGGGCATTTTGAACCACTTTCTGATACTTCTCGCTGCTTTCAATGAAGAGTGTTTCCGCTTCTATGCGGTCCGATATGTCGTGAACCGCCGTCAGGATTGTGGGCTCGCCATCGAGATCGAAAAGGTGGTGGCGCAGTTCGATCGGGATTCGGTGGCCGTCCTTGGCAAGCCCCACGCTTTCCCACGTCATGAAGCCTTCCGCCCTCAGGGGCGGCATGATTTGCGGAAGCCGGTATCGTTGCTCGGGGGCGATGATATCTTTCGACCTGCGTGTCAACAACTCCTCTCGCGTGTATCCAAGTTTACTGCACGCCACGTCGTTCGCCTCGATGAAGAAGCCAGCCTCGCCATCCGGGCTAAGACGATTCACAAACAAGGCATCGGTGATAGAGTTGAAAAGGCATCGGTATCGCCGTTCGTTTGCGCGTAACTCTTCGCCCAACCTCTTCTTGACCGTGATGTCGCGCTCCACCGCCTGCACGCCGATCTGTTTGCCACCCTTGTCGATAATTGGATTCCACGAGGCAGAGGCCCACTTGGGCGTCCCATCCTTACAAACGATACGGTACTCCTCATCCTGAAACGAACCACGCTGAAATGCGGCGGCGCACTTCGCACCCATGCGTTCGGCATCCCCTGGATTGATCCAATACCCGAACGGCAGTTGCTCCAATTCGTCTTTCGAGTAGCCGGTCAGCGCCTCCACCGCCGCATTGGCGTAGGTCAGCTTGCGGTCCATCCCGAAAGCCAACACCATTTCTTTCAGGTTATTGGCCAGCAGGCGGAGCATCTCCTCAGCCTGCACCAGTTTCGCTTCGGCCTGTTTGCGGGCGCTGATGTCGCGGATAATGCTCTGGCGGAAAGACCTGCCTTCGATAGACACCAGCTTCGTACTGATTTCCACGTCGAATTCAAAGCCGTCCTTACGCCGGTGAACCGCCTCAAAAATTGAGCCGCTTGGGTCTCTGCCCTTGGCCCAATCCGTTGGAAAGTCCGCGACCGTATGTGGTGCGCGAAGGTCGCTGATACACCGGCCAAGCAGTTCCTCACGGCTGTATCCGTAAACTTCGCAGGCGCGATCGTTTGTCTCCTGAATGACTGCTTCATCATCAATTAACAGGATGGAATCGTTGGCAAACCTGCTCAGGTCGCGGTATTCATTGAGGTTGATGCGGCTCTCACCGTCGCCTCTCTCCGGCTTTTTACTTCGCCAAAACATAGACAAGTGCCAGCCCCTTTCCCAATCCTTGTCATCGGAGCATTTTTCTTGCCAATCAGCAACGCAAGGAATCACAACAGTTACAGTACAAGATCAGAGCAACAGTGATGTGTTAGCATACACAACCGTTGGGTCGAAACACCCAGGCACTAGCGAGGTCTTCGACGTCGAGCCGACAATATCTGGAAGCCCGCAGGTGCACTGGTGTTCTTGGCGTCCTTGCGACTTTGGTACACCAGGCTAAGCTTGGCTTGATCTTGTGAATTGAAAGGAATTCACCATGTAACCCGAGAAGGAGCAGTTGAACGCATGTGGAAAAGCTATCTCCAAAAGTTAGCATCGGTTGCACACAACGTGCTCGCCACCTGCCGGGTGACTCGCATTGCGGGCAGTCTCGCCACCCATCCGAATTTGCCGTCGACTACTCTCTTTAGGGTAAAATGCTCATTCAGTTCAACCACAAAGAACGGAAAGACGACATCGCCAACGATTTCCGGCGTAAGCGCGGCATCCGCGATGGGGTGGTCTTCGTGGGCGTGACGCCGGAGAAAGCCCAAATCTGCCACGGCAAGAAGGTTGATGGACGGTTCTAGTTCGCTCAACAGCTCCCCAGCCACATGCAGCTTTACTATGTGCACCTCAAACACATGGGCACCCACGTTCTTGCCGAAGGAACGATAGTGGTGCACCACGCCCTCTATCTGCACCGGACACTCCAATACGCGCGGGGCTTTCACTACTTCAGAATCCACCGGCGTCAAACCCGCCACGGCAAACTTATCGCTCTCATAGCGGTAACCCCACTGCAGCTTTCGCTCGGGTGGCGGGTCCTTGCCCGTGGTCAACGCCAGCAGGTTCACCCCAGCCACCACGCCGAGGAGATAGGCGCCAGGTTCGCCGTGCCATCGGGATTCAGCGTGGAGATCAGCGCCACCGGCGTCCCGAAATACAGTACAGGTGGGGCAATTGTTCGATGCATGAATCGACCTTAGGGGAACCCGCCACATGTCAACTATCCGATTCTTGTGGTGAAGCAATTTGAATAAAGATTTCGGATTATAGGGGGAAACTGCCTTCGCTTCGTCGTAGCCGGTGGTCGTATCGAAAAGGGACCGGCGCATGAAATTGCAAGCGCGAGAAATCCTCGTGATTCGGATTCAGCACCAGACAGTATTCGTCAGGGATTACAATGCTGGGAACTCTGAGCGCTAATGCATTGTAGGCGACCAGTAGTTCATTCCCCATTGCTTGGGCTCCAGCACTTTCTACTGGATTATCCCAACCAACAGGCAACTGTGAAGAAGTGATTGTAACAATGTTCAATTCATCAGGAATGAAAATGCGTGTGAATGCCTCGTCGTTTGGCAGGCGCACAAAGTGAACCAACCGCTCCAGGATACAAAGCGCTCGACTTTCCGCTGCATAAACAGCAGGTGTCCCGGCCAAATTCCACCGTCCGCCGAACTTCCGGGCTCCCTCACCACTCAACGCTGAGTAGGTCGATCTACAGAGGCGGTAGGCAATCATTACTTAAAAAATGCCGTGCTCGACTCGGCCCAGGATGGTATACACGCGTAGCTGGTCGGACTCACTGCCATGAATCAAGTCAATTGGGCGATTCCCGGCAAGCGAAGGGATCGGCTCTTCCAGCCATTCTTTGGCAATCGCAAGATCGCCAAAAACTTGAACAGCGCGAGAGACCAGCTGTTGCGCCGCCACGCTGGCAATACCGTCACTCTCCAATTTCCGGATCTCAGCCAGTTGAAGAACATCCATATGATCGTCTCGCCTCCAGTCTATCACTCTCCACCGCCCGCATCTGATATCGTAAATCGACATGAGACGCAGAGATCTCTTTCTTGGCGCGGCCACCGCTTCCACACTGAGCGCCCAACCGACACGCCGCAATATCGTTTACATTTTGTGCGACGACCACCGCTTCAACATGTTCGGCTGCCTCGGCCACCCGTGGCTCAAGACTCCAAATCTCGATAAGCTTCGGGCCGGCGGGGCGCTGTTCCAAAACGCCTTTGTCACTACGTCGCTCTGCTCGCCCAGCCGCGCGTCCATCCTCACCGGCCAGTACATGCATGCCCACGGAGTGAAGGACAATTTCACGCCTCTGCCGCAATCACTCGCCACTTTCCCCGAACTGCTGCAGAAATCCGGCTACCGCACTGGCTTCCTAGGTAAGTGGCACATGGGCGGCGATAGCGACGAGCCGCGGCCCGGCTTCGACCACTGGATCAGTTTTCGCGGCCAGGGCGAATATTGGGACCCGGAAATGAACTTTAACGGCAAGCGCCGCAAAGTCACAGGTTACGTTACCGATCTGCTGACAGACGAGGCCAAGACCTTTATTCAAGCCAGCGCCAGCAAGCCGTTCCTGCTTTATCTTTCGCACAAGGCCGTCCACGCGCCGTTCCAGCCGCATCCGAGGCACAAACACATCTACGCGCTCGATGCCATCCCTTGGCCGAAATCGATGATGTACAAAGAGGAATACTACGACCAGCTCCCGGAATGGGTGAAGCGCCGCCGCTTCTCTCGCCACGGCGTGGATGGCGCCATGGGGCAGACCGCCACGGTAGACGAATACTATCGCGGCTATTGCCGCTGTCTGCAAGCGGTCGACGAAAGCGTGGGCCAGGTGATGGACGAACTCAAAAAACACGGCCTGCTGGAAAACACGCTCATCGTCTACATGGGCGACAACGGCTATCTGTGGGGCGAACACGGCCTGGTCGACAAGCGCTCCATGCACGAGCCGTCTTTGCGCGTGCCGCTGCTTGCCCACTGCCCCAGCCTCTTCCCGGCGGGCACTACTGTTGACAAGATGGCGCTGAATCTCGACATCGCACCCACGTTTCTTGACGTTGCAGGCGTGCCCGCGCCGAAATCGATGCAGGGCAGTTCACTGCTGCCGCTGCTGCAAGGCAAGACCGCCGGCTGGCGCAAGGACTTCCTGTACGAATACGAATGGGAGCAGGACTACCCCTACACTCCCACGCTCACTGGACTGCGAACCGAAACGCATAGCCTGTGCCAGAGCTGGGGCGTGTGGGACAAGAACGAATTGTACGACCTGCGAACCGATCCCGATCAGATGAACAATCTGCTCAGCGGCATCAGTATCCGCCACCGCGGCCGCATTGGCACGTTGATCAAAGACCAGGCACTGGCGAAAATGGTGGAGGGCATGCAGGACCGCATGGCCGAGATTCTGAAGACCACCGGCGGCGATCCGCGCTACTCGGGCAAAGGGAGCGAAGGCGACAAGTTCGCCATGTAGGCATGTTCAAGTTTCTGCACGCGGCTGACATTCATTTGGATAGTCCGCTAAAAGGCCTCACTAACTACGAAGGGTTGCCGGCGGAGGAGATCCGGCTGGCCTCGCGCCATGCGTTTGACCGGCTGGTGGCGCTGGCGATCAGCCAGAAGGTGCATTTCGTGCTTATCGCTGGCGACCTCTACGATGGCGATTGGAAAGACAATCGCACTGGCCTGTTTTTTCATTCGCGCATGAGCCGGCTGCGCGAAAAAGGCATTCACGTTTATTTGATCAAGGGCAATCATGACGCAGCCAGCGTAGTCACGAAGTCGCTTCCGCTGCCCGAAAATACGCATCTGTTCGATGTGCGCAAGGCCGAGTCCATGCAGGTGCCGGGTGTGAGCGCGGTGATTCACGGCCAGAGTTTCCCCAATCGGCATGTGGACGAAAACCTTGCCGCGGATTACCCCGCGCGCGATCCGCAATGCTTCAACATCGGCATGCTGCACACATCGCTGGAGGGCTCGACCGAGCACGCGACGTACGCCCCATGTTCCGTGGACGATCTGCGCTTGAAGGGCTATGAATATTGGGCTCTGGGCCATATCCACACGGCGTGGGAGGTGCTTAGCGGGGATCCTTGGATTGTATTTCCAGGCAATATCCAAGGGCGCAATATTCGCGAAACGGGTGCGAAAGGCTGCCGCATTGTGACGGTGGATGACACGCATCGAGTCGTGTCGTGCGAGTTTTTCCCTCTCGATGTTTTTCGCTGGATGGAACTCCAGGTGGACGTTGGGGGCGTGATAGAAATGCACGAAGTAGAGCAGGCGGTGGATAAAGCACTGCGCGCAGTGGAACTGCCCGACGCCATTCAGCTGATTGTACGCCTCAGCTTGACCGGCGCCACCCAGCTTACTGGACAATTGATTGCCACCGCGGATTGGAAAGACGCGTTGCGCGCGCTTGCAACCGATATTGGCGCTGAACGGATCTGGCTGGAAAAGATAGAAGTAAAATGCAAGTTTCCGCGGCAGCCGCAAGACATGGGCGGGCCATTGGCTGAGGTGGCCGAGACCCTGAGTGCATTGCGCGACGCCGATCCCCAGCCTATCTTCGAAAACCTGCTGGCTAAGTTGCCCGATGACATGAAAGAATCCGTGCGTGCGGCGATCAATCCCGCCGGTCCTGAATACGAACAGCTGCTGGCCGAAGTGGAGGCGTTGTTGCACGCGCGCTTGAGCGGACAGGCGGTGGCCGATGCGGATTAATGGGCTCGACGTCCGTGCATATGGCCCGTTCACGGACTGGCGGAAAGACCTTACGGAAGGGCGCGGCAAGTTGGAGCTGATTTACGGGCCGAATGAGGCGGGGAAAAGCTCGTTGCTGCGCACGATCTCGCATTTCCTCTTCGGCATTCCGGTTCAGACCGATGACGACTTCCTGCACAACAAGAAGAGTCTGCTGATAGGCGCAACCATCGAACACGAAGGCAAATCGCTTACTGCCATGCGCCGGAAAGGCAGCGGGAACACGCTGCTTGCGTCCGACGAAAAGACGCCTCTGGCCGAGCAGGAGTTTCGCGCGGTTGTGCCACTGGATGACGAAAGGGCGTTCACCACCATGTTCGGCCTCAATTCGCAACGCTTGACGGATGGCGGCGAGGAGTTGATGAGCGGCAAAGGAGACTTCGGCCGGCTGCTGTTTTCCGCTGCGTCGGGCATCGAAGGTTTTCGGGGCATTCTGGCATCGCTGTCGGCCGATGCCGATGCGCTGCTTAAAGTGAAGGGCGGTGCGATTGTCGAGTGTTTGAAGGAATTCGAGAAGCAGCGCAAGAATCTTTCCACCTCAATGCTAAAAAGCAGCGTGCTGGATGATATGACCGCGCGCCGCGAACAGGCTGAAACAAAGAAGGAACGGCTAGGCATCGAACATCGTGAAAAGAACATGGTTGAGCGGCGTCTGGAGCGGATCCGCGAGGCGCTGCAGCTGATCGCACGCAAGCAACAGCTGCTGGCGAGCCTGGACTCATTGAAGCTGGTGCAGGTGGCGCGGGACGGCTTCGCGGTAGAGTTTTCGAAAGCGGAGGCCGAGTTTCGAAGCAAGCTGGAGGACCGGCAGCGAATCGTGCAGGAGATCGGTACTCTGGAAAAAGATCTCTCCGGTCTCACGTTTTCAGAGGCGCTGCTGCTGCGCGAGGCCGAGATTGCAAAGCTGCCTGAGTTGCTTGGGGCAACCGGCAAAGCGGCCAAAGACAAAGCGAAGTTGCAGGAGCGAGTGCGCGTTGCTGAGTCCAATGCCGGCGAATTCTTTTCGGAATTGGGGATGACTGCGGCGATGGAGTCGATTCCTTCATTGCAGGTGACTGCGGAGAATCGCCGCCGCACGGAAGAGTTGGATGTTACATTCACGCGGCTGAATGCCGACGCAAAGAACGCTGCACGCGAAGTGGCGAAAATGCGGGCCGATATTGAAGCTGGCGTAAATCGTTTGGCGGAGTTGCCTGCGGCAAAGCCGGTGGATTCCATCCAGCTCGCGCTGGCGGCTACGGATCAGTTCGCCGCGGCCGCTACCACCTTTGCCGCGAGACGTGAGAAGGCCTTGAGGGAAGCGAAGCGGCTCGACGCCGATTTGCGCGCGTTGCCGTGGGCCGGTTCGCTCGATGCGCTGCGCCAAGCCGATCTACCATCGCCGGCGCTGGTGGAAAGATGGAAGCAGCGTTTTGAGGGCGCCGAAAATGCTCTGCGAAAGGCGCGCGAAAACTCTGCCGAAGCCGAAGTCGAGGTGCGTCAAATCGAGGCCGGTATTCGCCAAAAATTGGCGGGCAGGACGGTGCCAACGCTGGAGGCGATGGAAGACGCGCGAAATCTGCGCGATCAGGGTTGGCGCGCGGTGCGTTCGGCATGGCTCGATGGCGACGCCTCAGCCGCGCGTGAATTCCTGCCCGGCTACGATTCTGCGCTCGCGCTCGCCGAAGCCTACGAAGCGGGAGTGAAGGCGGCCGATATTTCCTCTGACGATCTGCGCGAACACGCCAACGAGGCCGCCAATCTGGCGCAGGCCAAAGCGAGCCTGGAAACGGCCCGCATTCGCCGCGACGGCTACGCGGAAGAGCTGAAAAACGCGGTTGCGGAGATGGACGGATTGCAGCCGCAATGGGCTGCGCTTTGGACGCGTTGGGGCCTGGAGCCTCAGCCTCCGGCGCAAATGACGGACTGGCTCAATCGACGTTCGCGTCTGCTGGAGCGCGCAAGTGCCTGGACAGAAGAGAATGACCGCATAGGGGATTTTGATTTGCAGTCCGCCGCCGCCGCGGATTCGTTGCGGCAAACTTTAGCACTGACCGCTGGAGCGCCGGATGCGCAAACGCTGACGGAGTTGCGTACGGTTGCCAAGAACTGGATCGAAGTGCAGGTGTCGAACAAGGCAAGCCTCGTCAAGTGGGAGGAGTCCGTCGCGGCCGCGCGCCGCAATTTGGAAGTGGCACGGCAGCGCGAGATGGAAGTGAATGCGGACCTGACTGAGTGGAAGCAGCATTGGAGTCAATTGCTGGAAGGTTTGCGTATGGGCGCAGCGATGGATCCGGCGGCGGTCAGGGCGGCATTGGAGTTACGGCGGAACCTTGCCGAGTCATACAAAGATTGGGCTGAGAGTCGAAGGCGAATTGCGGGCATCGAGGAAGAGGCAGCGCATTTCCAGCAGATAGTGGAAACGCTCACGCGGGAGGTCGCGCCGGACTTGCTGCCGCTGCCGCCTGCCTCCGCCGCCGGCCTTCTGCACAAGCGACTGAGCGAACATGTTTTGAATCGCGACCTGCGCAAGGAAAAAGAAAAGGCGCTCAATAAACAGCTATTCGATTTGCAGGCACGCGATGAAGACTTGGCAACAATCGGCGCCCTGCGCAATGCCTTGGCCGCCGAGGCAGGCTGCCTTGCGGTGGAGCAGATCCCCGTGTACATCAAACAATCCACCGACAAGGCAAAGTTACTGGATGACCTGGCCGCCGCTGAAGCGCAACTGGCGAGGGTCGCCGGCACGGAATCCGTTGAGGACTTCGAAGCCGAGGCGCTGCGCCATTCCGAAGATGCGCTACCTGGAGAAATCGCGCAGTTGCAAGCGGAGGTCGAGCAAATCATACAGCAGCGCGAAGAGACGATAACCGAACTGGCAACCTTAGCTAAGGAGTTGGCTGACTATGAGAAGAGTACAGCAACAGCCGACGCCGCGGCCAACCTTGAGTTCGAGCGTGCCAAACTGTTGGAGCAGACTGGCCGGTATCTGCGATTGAAGCTGGCCGAGCACGTGCTGAAGTCGGCTGTGGAGCGCCATCGCAAGAAGACCTCAGGCGATATGCTTCGCCGCTCATCTGAGATATTCTCGCGGCTTACACTAGGCGCATTCGATGAACTTGACCTGGACTGCGACGAGAAGAATAATCCGAAAATTGTAGGTGTAAGGAAGGGCCGCTCGGCACGGTTGAGCACGAAGGAAATGAGTAGCGGCACATGCGATCAACTCTATCTGGCGTTGCGCGTGGCCAGCCTGGAGATCTACTTTCAGAATCATTCTCCGATTCCCTTCATCGCCGATGACATCCTGGTGCACTTCGATGACGCGCGCGCCGCGGCTGCATTGCAGGTGCTGGCAGGGCTGGCGCAGCAGACGCAGGTGCTGCTGTTCACGCACCACCAGCACCTGCTTGATGTTGCCGCCGGGGCGGTGCCGTCTTCGAAACTTGCGGTCTACCGCATTTAGTCCGGCAATCGGGCTTAAGCCCTCCGCAGGCTGAAGCCCGCCCCACATCGGGCCTGATTTAATTGGCCGGCTTGGCGCTGTTCAGAAGTCCCTTCAGAAGGGTTCGCATGTGAGCTTCGTCCTGTAGCTCCGGCGAGCCCTTCGTCTCACTCTGCACACGCACCACACCATCGCGCCCGATGATCACAATCTGCGGAACACGCAGCATTTCCATCTGCGACATTCCCAGATACTTCAGGACCTCCGCTCGCGATACGGTTCCTACTGGAAAGTTCACTCCATGTTTGGACTTGAATTCCTCCACCATTGCGGGAGAGGCTTGCACTTCGTCATTGAAGGCCACGCCAACAGCCTGGAAACCGGATGGCCCCAACTCTCGCTGCAGCTTCGCATAGACCTCTGCCGCAAGCTGGCAATGCTGGCAGGTGGTGAACAGAAATTGCACCAACACTACTTTGCCCTTGTAGGCACTAAGTTCCGTTTTCTTGCCGGAGGGCATTGTGATCGTCATTGGATCGGCCTGCCGCGGCACTGGCGCCATCGCCAGCGCGAGCGAACACACGCCGGCCATCATGCCGAATTGCATTCGGCGAATCAAACGTCCCATTGTTTATCTCCTTGTTTTTAACACTTCGCATCGGCGGGACAAGGTATTTGTCTCGCCGGTGGAATATTGGTTGCCGCCGAAGGACAGGCCGTCCCTGGGCGGACAAGTTGCGACTGCCGCCATGCTCCCATGAGCGTCAGCGCCAGCAGGCACAGGGCGACCGGAACCGGAACTCGGATGGAGCCGCTCAGCAGGAACTGCCACCACGGCCTGCGGACGCCCAGCACGCGCCGATCAAGCGACGCGGGCGTCTCCACTTTCCATTCGCGCAACAAATCACTCAGTTGAGAATCTTTGTTAGTGTCCATGCAGAATACCTCCAGGTTCCAGCAGCGGCGTCAACAGGCGCTTCAGATTCTCGCGCCCGCGATGCAGCCGCGACTTCACCGCCGCCAACTCCGCCCCCGTCGCCGCGGCAATCTCCTGCAGCGGCATCTCCTCGTACTCGGCCAAAATCACCGCCTCGCGCTGCAGCGGTGGCAGTTCCTGCACCGCCCGTGCAACGGCTTCGCTGCGCTCCAAATCCGTCAGGTCGAGCGGAAGGCTGATAAACAGTTCGCTATCGATCTGCTCGGTTGGCCGTTCGTCGCGCCATCGTTTCAAAATCAGGTTACGGGCTATACCCAGCAGGAACGAGCGCAACGATCCGCGCTGCCAGTCATACCGCTCCGGTTTTCGCCACAATGCGAGAAAGACTTCCTGCACCACGTCCTCAGACACTGGTGCCAACCCGGTCATGCGATACGCATACCGGTACAAGACATCCTTATGCTGATGGAACGCGTTCCGGAACTCCTCATCCGTCATTCATCAACCAGTTTCCGAATTCCCGGCAAAAGGATTCGGCCTTGCGAAAAGATTTATTTTTTGACGCGCGGAGTGTTCGGCGCAATCGTTTTGTCCCAATGCGGATCGCTTTGCGATTCGTAGTTGGACGGCAGCTTGTGCCAATCTTCGCGCGAGATGCCGTTCATGTCCCACACCATCTTGCCGGCGCGCAGCGTCAGTTCGCACTCCAGATTCTGAGTGCCAGTCATCTTCGCGCCCAGCGAATCAACGAAGCCGAATGTGCCGCGCTGCACGCGCAGCACCGCCACGTCGGCCTCCGCGCCAACGGAAAGCGTGCCCAACTCTTCGCGCTTGATCTCACGCGCCGGGTTCACGGTTGTCCGCAGAATAATGTCGTCCAGCGTCATGCCCAGGTTGAGAAATTTCGACATCACGTTCAACATGCCTTTCATGCCTGAGTTCATGCTGTGCGCATGCAGGTCAGTGGAGATGGAATCCGGGACAAGGCCCTGCTTGATGGCGTTCGCGGCGTGGCGGAAAACGAAGCTGCCGCCGCCATGTCCTACGTCGTAGATGACGCCGCGTTTGCGGCCTTCCCATAAGGACGACTGGACCTTTCCCTTGGCATCGAACATCGGCACCCACGGCAGATACATGTGCGTGTAAATATCGCCTGGGCGCAGTTTCTTGGTCACCAGGTCAGCAAACGGACGCTCTTCCTTGAACGTGCCGAAGTCCACCATCACTGGGATGTTGGCCAGCGTGCCTGCTTCCACGGCTCGTTCTACCGCTACCCACTCCGGGCCAGCATAGTGCGCGGTCTTCACGCCTACAACGATGCTCTTGTTCTTCATCGCCATATCAGCGGTCGCCTTAGGATCCATGTCGCTGATATCCTGCTCGTTATCGCCGCCCATGCCGCGGCCGACTATGTTTAGCATCGCCAACATGCGCGTTTCTGAATGGGCGAACACGCTATCGCGGAGCAGCGGAAACTTGCGCCAGCCGGAAGTGCCGGCATCGACCGCGGTGGTGACGCCGTTACGAAACGTGTGGCCATCCGGCCAGACGCTGAGCGCGCCGTCGTACTGCGATCCGCCGCCGGTTGCGAATACGTGCACGTGAATGTCGACCATGCCGGGTGTCACATGCAGCCCAGTTACGTTGATTGTCTTGCGTGCTTTCGACGCGGGAATGTTCACCGCAACTTCCGCGATCTTCCCGCCAGCGATGGCCACATCGCGCACCGCGCTGAGCTTGTTCTTTGGATCGATGACATGCCCGCCTTTCAACAACAGGTCATAGACGGGCTGCGCGAACATGGAGCCCGCTGCAAGAAGAATGAGTAGGAATCTCATTACGACATTATTACAGGGTTGCCGCCCAGACGTTGTACCATGCATATCATGGCCACTGGAGCGGAACTCTTTGTCGACGCCGTCAAGCGTCTTGGCATCAGCCACATCTTCACCCTTGTTGGTGATCACTTGAACGAAGTGCTTGCTGTTGCGGCGCGCGAAGGCATCGCGCTGATCGATATGCGGCACGAATCCGGCGTTGTGCATGCGGCCGATGCGTGGGCGCGCGTTCACCGCAAGCCGGCGCTGACGCTGGTTACGGGCGGACCGGGCCATACGAATTCGCTCACCGGAATTGCGACAGCGCAGGCCGCCTGCTCGCCGATCATCGCAGTTAGCGGCGCGCCCGCGACGGCTTCTCGCAACCGCGTTGTGTTTCAGGATATGGACCAGGTGGGCACTGCTGCCCCCATTACAAAATGGTCGGCGGCACCTGCCACGGCTGCGCAGATTCCTTTCTTTCTCAGCAACGCTTATGTAGAAGCGGCAGCGGGCCGCATGGGGGCGACGCATCTCACCATTCCGGTGAACCTGTTCACGGCCTCCGCAGACGCAGCGATTCCCATGGCGAACACACCCACGCAACTGCCGGCGCATCCAACGACGGACTCCGCCGATCGCGTGATCCAGCTTCTGCGCGCAGCCGAACGCCCCGTTGTCATCGCTGGCAGCGGCGTGTGGTGGGGCGATGCGGGTGCCGAACTCGACGCTTTCCTGCGCAAGACCAAGCTGCCCTATTACAGCATCACTATGGCGCGTGGCGTTCTGCGCGACGACCATCCGGCCTCGATGGGCTACGCAGACCCCGCGCTGAACAAGGCTGTCCACAAAGCGTTCCAGGCAGCGGACGTGGCGCTGGTGTTGGGCAAGCGGCTGGATTACCGGCTCGCCCTCGGTAGCGCGCGACTGTTCTCGCCCGCCGCGAAGTTCATTCAAGTGGACATTCACCAGCAGGAGCTCGGCCACAATCGCAATCTCGAACTGGGCATCTGTGCCGGTGCGAAGGAATCGCTAGCTGCATTTAATCAGGCGCTCGGCAAAGAGAAATGGAAGGAGACGGCCTGGTTCCGGCAGAACAAAACCTGGCGCGATGAAGCGGCGAGCAAGCTCGATGATCTGGCCGAGAGCGAGCGCGCGTCGAAGCCCATGCATCCGGCCAGCTTCTTCGCAGAGTGGAAAAAACACGTTCCGGAAAATCAACTCTATGCCTGGGATGGCGGCGACTTCGTGCACTGGGGCCGGGCTACCATTGCCGCGAATCGCGCGGGCGGCTGGCTGCGCCTGGGGCCCATGGGCACCATCGGCTCAGCCTTGCCGAACTCACTGGCGATGCAGCTGGCCTACCCCAACGAGAAGATTGTCATGGTAACAGGAGATGGTTCGCTCGGCTTTTATATCGCTGAGCTAGACAGTCTGGTGCGGCACAATCTTCCGGTCATTATCGTTGTCGGCAACGATGCGGGTTGGGGACTCGAACGCGAACTGCAATCGGCGCTGATTGGTGGCGATACTACCGTGGCTTGCGAATTGCGCAGTACGCGCTACGATACAGTCATGAAGGGATTCGGCGGCGAGGGTGAGACCATTGATCGCGTGGACCAAGTGGCCGCAGCTATCGGACGCGCCTACGCCAGTAAGAAGCCGTACCTGTTGAACGTGAAGATTCGTGGCTCAAGGTCTCCATTCACGGAATGGCAGATCGCCGGAAAGAAATAGCGGTGCGCCTCAAACCATTCACTCGCAATACGGCTCTTGCGGCACTGTTGTGCGGGTGCCTGATCGCCCAACCTCCGGCGGCGAAAAAGCCGTCAAAGAAGGACGAGCCCGTAGGCGTCCAAGTTGCGATCGATGCGATCGTCACAGGTGCGGCGGGCAAGGTTGTACCCGGTCTTACTGCGAAGGATTTCGAAATCCTGCAGGAGCAGCAGAAGCAAAAGATAGTCGAAGTCAAATTCGTTGAGTCGAAAGCCGGGGCACTGGCGAGTGCGCCCGCTGGCGGACTTGTCCGCTGGGCAGGCATGGAGCTCTCTGCCGAAGAACGCACCATGATTGTGGTGGTTGTGGATGACATGGGGCTCAGTCCCAATGGCCGCAATCATGTGCGCTCAGCGCTTTCAGGCTTCGTCAATGAAAAGCTCCGCTCCGGAGAGTTCGTCGCCATCATCCCCACCAGCGGCGGCCCGGTGAAACTCCAGCAATTCTCCTCCGATAAGTCGAAACTGCAAGCAGCAATCGCAGCGATTCCCTTTCAGCCCGGCAGCGGTGCCGCCGCGGTTTCCGCACTCAGCGCACAAGCGGCCGCACGGCGCGCGGTGTTATCTTTGCAAACCGCACTGCGTGGCTTGGTGGCAATCCCTGGCCGCAAGTCGGTTGTCTTCTTTTCAGAGAACATGTGGCTGTTCGCAAACCCGCAGGTGCTCGATTGGTTCGGCGGCTTCGACGAATACGGGCTGAAGCAGCGCAGGGTTGAAGGCGAAATCCGAACCAACCTCACGGCTACAGCGAACCTCGCTTCGGTGGTTTTCTATGCAGCTGATCCGCGCTCCATCAACCCAGCCGTGACGGGCAAAGCCGCCGATACACAGATTGACATGTTTGGCGGTCTGGGACGCCTGACCAAGGAAACCGGCGGCGTGTTCTTCGATAACACCAACGATGCCGCGCGCGTGCTCGAACGCGTGGAGCAGGAGCTCAGCGGCTACTACAAAATCGTGTTCACCTCATCCACAAAGAACGAATCAGGCAGCCTTCCATTCCTTCGCCCCACCGTGAAGGTGCTGCAACCCGGGGCCAATGTGCGAGCCCGAACGGGAATGTTGAAGGTGAAAGACGAGACTGAAGGCTTCGATCCCGGACAGGCCCTTACCGAGATGATCGGCTCGGTTGCCTCGCCTTTTTCCTTTGGCGAAATCGGCCTCGGTTTAAGGGCCGTCTTCTCGCGCTCTGCCCGTAACGAGCTCGCCGTCGACATCCTGCTGCCTATCGAAATGAAGGACATTTCATACACCCTTCAAAAAGACGGTATGCATAACTGTACGGTGGAGGTCGCCACCGCGCTCATCAATCAAACCGGCACCGCGGCGTCCAGTGCTCCTAAAGGGTTTGAGATCAAATTGAAGCCGGAAGAATATGAGCGAGTCTTGCGCAATGGTCTGCCCATGCAGGCAAGGCTGTATGCGCCGTCCCCGGGTAATTATCAGGTGGTGGCGGCTGTGCGCGATCTCACTAGTGGAAAGGTTGGATCGATCCGCACTTTTGTGGATGTCCCTAACATTTCCACGGGCCAGTTGAATGTCTCTGGAGTCATGGTCAGCAGCGGTAATCCTGTGTCGAATTTCGATATGACACCCGAGGGAAGGGCCGGCAAAGAACCACGGCCCATGCTCGCGCCGATACGCACTGGTAAAGAGTTGAACTACTCCTATCAGGTTTTCAACGCTACCTTAGGCGAAGACAAACGTGCGCGGCTCGATGCTGCGGTAAAGCTCTATCGCAACGGCCTGCTCATCCACGACGGCGAACTATCTCCGCTCATCTTTGCCACCACTGCGGGCATTATGCGGCTGACGGTCAGCGGCAAGGTGCATTTCAAAGAGAGCATGCCCTCGGGCGAATATTCTCTGCAAGTAATTGTGAAAGACAAGTTGGTTCAAGACTCCGAAGCCGCCATTGCCACACAGCATCTGAATTTCACCGTTTTGGAATGAAACAAATATTGCTGGTACTTTCGATTGCAGCCGCCTTCGCCCAGAGCCGCAGCGTGGCGATTACGATTGACGATCTGCCCGTTGCCCAGTCAGGCCCGCGCGCCTGCGATTTCGATGCGCTCACGAAGCTTACGGAGAATCTTCTGCGCCCGATTCAGCAGAATAGGATCCCAGTGACTGCTTTCGTGATTGGGGGAGGTTGCCCGGATCTCACCGCAGCGCAACGCAAAGCAGTGATCGCGCAGTGGCTCGCAGCGGGGGCCGGGATTGGCAATCATTCCTTCTCACACCGGCCTATCGAGCAGATCGGTCTCGCTGAGTACACGGTCGATATCCTGCGCGCGGAACCGATCATCAAAGCTGCCACCGGCGGCCTTCCGCTGCGCTACTTCCGCTCGCCCATGCTGCACACAGGTACCGATGTGGCGGCCAAGCGCGGCCTGGAAACGTTCCTGAAAGAGCATGGATACCAGCAATCGCCAGTAACCTTCGATAACTCCGATTGGATGTTTGCCTACGTCTATGCAGGCGCGCTCGATGGCCATGACAAAGCCCTCGCCAAACGCGTGCGCGCGGCTTACGTGCCGTACATGGAATCTGTCGTGGCCTTTTTTGAGAAACGTTCGGTGGAGGTAGTGGGCCGCGAATTTCCTCAGGTGCTGCTGATGCACTCCAATCGCCTGAATGCGGTGGCGTTGCCCGAATTGCTGGGCATGCTTCGCAAACGTGGATATCGCTTCATCTCGTTGGCCGAGGCCATGCGCGATGAGGCTTATGCCCTGCCGAACGAATACGCGGCGAAAGGCGGCATCTCGTGGATTCACCGCTGGTCGATGACGAAAGGGCTTCCCAATAAAGGCGAGCCCGATGAGCCGGAGTGGCTCACCAAGGAATACCAGCGGCTCAAGAAGTAGAGGTCATTTCTTCCCCGCGCGCTTTTTTGCAAAGCTTGCGGCGGCCAGTTCCAGGCCTTCGCGATCGATACCGGCCAGCGCTTCCGCCTCAGTCTGCGATAGCCCCTCGGCCAATGCGGCGGTCAGCGGGGCGTTGAGAAACTGCTTGCGAAAGCCGGCGTCCGTATAAAGCCGCGCCAACACAGCTTCAAATTTTGGACCGGTCATCGCGCCCCTCCCTCAGTGCCGTGCGTGCCCGCCCTAACTCGGCGATCAGTTGAGACATCTCCGGATAATTTCCATCGCGCTCCAGCAGCACATGCAATGGCTGCGGCGTGCGCGCTGCCACATAGCGTAGCAGCGCGAAGACATCGTCCGGAGTTTCGTGCAGATGATCGTCGAGCAGTCGCCCACCGCGCATGGTTCGTCCGCCGGCGATGTGCAGCACGCTGACCCGCCCGAGCGGCATGTTGTCGATGTACGCAAACGGATCGAACTTCAAATTGATCGCATTCGTGTGGACGTTGTGCAGATCGAGCAGCAGTCCGCAGCCTGATTCGCGAATGGCGCGCCCCACCCACTGCGCTTCGTCCATGGTGCTGCCCGGCGGATCGAGCAGCGTGGCGATGTTTTCCATGGCCGGCAGGTGGCCCGTAATCCGGCGCGCCAATTCAAGATTCGCGCCAAGGCCGGCGAGCGTATTTTCGTTTCGCGGCGGCGCCGCCAAATGCCCGATCTCAATGCCGCCTGCGCGCACAAAGGCCAGATGCTCCGTCCAGCATTCCGGACGGACTTTATCGAACAATCGCGCCATCGACTCAATGCGCTTTCGATCTACTGCGGCAGTCGAAGCGAGCCCCAAGCCCACGCCATGCAGCAACACTGGCACCTGCCGCGCCAGGGTCTTCAATGCGTCCATCTGTTTCGACGACGCGTGGAAATAGTTGTCTGCAATTACCTCGACCACGTCAATTTGTTCGAGGTTGACGAAGATCCCGGCTGCCAGCTCCGCGCGCCAGCCAAGTCCCACGCGGTCTTTAACTGCCGCAGCCACCACAGCCACCTCCGCCGCCGCAACTCGAACCGCATGACGATCCACCACCGCTGTCACCACCGCTGGAAGAGCTGCATGACGATCCGCAGGAGGAACCGCATGACGAGTCACCGCTCGACGAACTCTGCGACTTCTTAAAGGCTTCGCGCACCCACACGTGGCGCGGCGAATTGATGTTCGCCGTCCCGAATATGGCTGCGATGAGCATCGATTCGTCGTTACTCAGGCGAAATCCTGCGGCTGAAGCCTTTGCGCGTTGGACTGAGAATAAGAGTTGAAGATGTTTCAGCATCTTCGTGCCAAGCGCCGTTAGCCGTGGATTGGTTAGTTTATAGCTGAAGTACGTGGCCACGATGGAGGCAAAGATCAAAAACAAGATGTTGTGCCTGCCGCGCGAAAGCGCAACCAAAAGCTTCAACAGCGCGGTTCCCAGTAACAGGAAGGCGACTGCGCCGAAAAGCATCAGCCTGCGGTTGCGCGCCTCGCTGTCTGGCAACAACCCCAGCTCTTCCAAACGGGGCTGGTAGCATTCGGCGGCTTCCCTGGCCCGTGCATCGGACAGAACTTTGGCAGGTTCGTTGCGCTCCTTGAAGAAATCAAAGACAGCCGCCTCCACAGGTGGCTGAAACACTTCGATAGGACCACCTTTCTTCCGCCCCACGAATTTGTCTTGGTTTTGCAGATAGCCGGCATCCACAAGTTTCACCGTCGCCAGGCGCAGCACTTCGTTGACGCCGCCGCGCAGGTACGCAATCAGGTAAGGGTTGGATGTAGGCAGGCGCGGTGCCTCACCCGCTTCCAGACTGCGCAGCGCGAGCGCGACCGCGGCGAGCAAGATACACGCGAAGATTGCATAGAACTGCAGGAATGCGCCGCCGGACCAATCGAAGGGGTTCATGGCTCTAATTTGTTAGCGGCCTCCAGCAAATGCTGTGCCAGTTCGAGTAAGCCAAATACAACCGAGGCGGCCGTTTTGCCCGCTGGAAATGGACGTCGTTCGCGCGCCTCGGGCAACAACCGGACAGCGGCGGTCCACTCATCCTTGCCCGCGGCTAGTGCAAGCTGCTCCAGTGCCTCGCGTGGTGACGCTGCAGTTTTCCCCTGCAATTCCAGCAACGCCGCGCCTGCCGAACGCATCGGGCCTGCCAGATCAGCGGCCAGTTCCACCATCCGTTCTTCTTGTTCGCAGCGCAGCGCATAGGACTGCCGTGTGCGCAGCACCGTGTTCAGCAGCACTTGCCGTAGCCGGGCTATCAACGCGGGGCGGGGAATCACCACGGATGCAAATGGGTCCGCCCCATGCAACACAACTTTGCGATGCCGTATGTCGGCAAACTTCACCGGAAAGGAAAGCAGCGCCTGCGCAACCTCTGCCTCAAGCAGGAACATTGTCTCCAGGCGAATTGCCGCCGCCAAAAGCGTTAGCGTTGGCGCGATCGATTGCGCCGCTTCGCTGGAATAGGACTTCACAATGGTGATGGTGTTGACATCGGAAGTGGCCCGCAGGCGTCCTTCCGCCGCGCTTCCATACAGCACCACGGAAACAAGCTGAGGCCCAAAGGCAGCCTGGGCGGCAGAGACGTATTGCTTCAATCCTTGCTCGACGTTTTCAGGCAGGTTCATTTGTTCTGTTATACCTCAAACCCACTTCGACATTTCACTGGCTCCGCGAAACAGCTCTTCGCGAATGATCTTTTCGGTGGCTTCGTTGAGGTACTCGTCCAGCGCTTCGCTCAATTGAAGGTACTCCGGCCACAAGGTCTCTTTTACGAACAATCGCGGCGCTTTTACCGTGACGGAAGTGAAGCGCTGTCCCTTATAGCGATAGGGCTCCAAACCATAACGCCGGCACAAGGCCATGAACAAACGGCGCTGCCAGCGGTCGGGCAGCTTGAACTGCATCTCAACCATCGGATCGGATTTTGGAAGCGCGGCAAGCGAAGTTTTCAGCCGTTCAATCGCCGCCATCGCGGCATTCTTTTCACCCAGTGTTGTTGCGCCTTCAAACAGCGCATAGATCTTGCGCAGCTTTTCGCGCAGCTGTTGCTCGTGTGTTGGTGTATTCGAGGCCAATTAATCAGTGTAGGACATTTCCGATTGCTGCCGATATGAATTGTTGAGAAAGGATCCTCTGTGTCTATTCAAAACGAAATCAAGAACGCCATAGCGGCCCACAGCCTATGGAAGAGCCGTCTTCGGGCCGCAATCACTTCGGGCACCTCTGAGTTCTCCCCAGAAAAAGTCCGCGCGGATAACAATTGCGACTTCGGCAAGTGGCTCTACGGTATGCCTAAGCAAGGGCAGGCCAAAGTTGCCTCGATGGCGGAGACGGTACGCAAACAACACGCAGAATTCCACAAGGTAGCTGCGGATGTGCTTCGTCTCGCACTGTCTGGAAAGAAAGATGAGGCGGCCAAACTCATCGCGCCTGGCAGCCAGTTTGCCGATCTGTCAGTCGATCTCACCAAATCGATGATGGAATGGCAGAAGATCGTATAATCGCATCCGCTCAACAAACGAATGGGACTGAAGCAGGTATAGTAGCTTATGAATGCTCAGTCCTCTCACCCCGCTTGACCTGCTAGCCCGCTCGGCATATGTATACGGTGACAAGATCGCCGTTGTCGATGGCGAGCGATCGTTCACCTACGCCGAATTCAATACTCGTGTACATCGCTTTGCCTCCGCACTGCGCAAAGCAGGCATTCGAGCTGGCGACCGTGTCGCGGTGCTTTCACCGAATACGCCAATGGCGCTGGAGGCACACTTCGCCGTGCCCATGGCCGGGGCGATTCTGGTGATGCTCAACACGCGATTGCAGGAGCACGAACTCACCTGGATCATGAATCACTGCGGCGCGAAAATGCTGATGCGCGATCCGCAACTTCCACTCGCATTCGCTGGGCCCACCATCACCGATTACGAAGCCTTTCTCGAATCCGGCGATCCGCTTTTCGCTAATGCACCGGTACCGGACGAAGAAGGCGTCATCTGCATCAACTACACCAGCGGGACTACTGGCTTCCCCAAGGGCGTGATGTACACCTATCGCGGGGCCTATCTCAATGCGCTGGGCGAAATCATGGAATACGGGCTCACCGAAAGCAGCGTTTATCTTTGGACCGTCCCCATGTTCCACTGCAACGGCTGGTGTTTCACGTGGGCCGTTACCGGCGCCGGTGGAAAACACGTCTTGATACGCCAGGTGGATCATGCCCGCGTCGCGGCGCTCATTCAGGAACAGCGTGTCACGCAAATGTGCGGAGCGCCGATCGTGATCGGCGGACTGACGCAATATTGCGCAAACAACGGCATCCGTTTTGAGCATGGCGTCCGCATTCTGATGGCAGGCGCACCGCCCTCGCCCGCAGTGATTCGGGCGTGCGGCGAAATCGGCGCGGATATTGACCACGCCTATGGACTGACGGAAACCTACGGGCCACACACCATCTGCGCGTGGCGCAAGGAGTGGGACGCACTGCCCATCGCCGAGCGCGCCATGCGCAAGTCACGTCAGGGCGTCGGCTACATCGTCTGCGGAACGGACGTGCGAGTGGTCGATTCGCAGATGAACGACATCCCCGCCGATGGAGAAACCATGGGCGAAGTGGTTATGCGCGGCAACAACGTGATGCTGGGCTACTACAACAGCGACGAGGCGACGGCGGAGGCTTTCCGCGGCGGCTGGTTCCATTCGGGCGATCTGGCCGTCATGCATCCCGATGGCTATCTGGAAGTGCGTGACCGCGCCAAAGACATCGTCATCTCCGGCGGCGAAAACATCTCGTCGATCGAAGTGGAAAAGACCATCTACGACCACCCCGCCGTTCTCGAAGCTGCCATCGTGGCCTGCCCTGACGAAAAATGGGGAGAGGTTCCGAAGGCATTTGTCACGCTGAAGGACGGCCAGTCAGCCACTGCCGAGGAGATCATCGCCTTCTGCCGGTCGCGCATCGCCCATTTCAAATGTCCCAAGCATATTGAGTTCGGGCCACTGCCCAAGACGGCGACAGGCAAAATCCGCAAGAATGAATTAAGGTCCCGCGTGTGGGCGGGCCATGAGAGACGGGTGAACTAACGCATGTCCATTGATCGTATGAAACTGGACCGATTTGAAGAAGTCCGCCGCCGGCACGCCGCCGCCGATGCGGGTGGCGGTACGGAGCGCAAAGACCGGCAGCATAAAGAGGGCAAGCTTTCCGCGCGCGAGCGCATCGACCTGCTGCTTGACGAAGGCACATTTGAAGAGCTCGACAAACTGGTCCGCCACCGCTGCCGCGACTTCGGCATGGACGAACAGGTCATCGATGGCGATGGCTTCGTCACCGGCTACGGTCACGTCCATGGGCGCCTTGTCTACGTCTTCGCGCAGGACTTCACGGTGTTCGGCGGCTCGCTTTCTGAAACCAACGCCCAGAAAATCTGCAAGATTATGGATATGGCGCTGAAGAATGGCGCGCCCGTCATCGGCCTCAACGATTCCGGCGGGGCGCGCATTCAGGAAGGCGTGCTGTCACTTGGCGGATATGCGGATATCTTTCTGCGCAACACCATCGCCAGCGGCGTAGTGCCGCAGATCTCGGCTGTGATGGGGCCCTGCGCCGGTGGCGCCGTCTATTCACCCGCCATCACGGACTTCATCTTCATGGTGGATCAGACCAGTTACATGTTCGTCACCGGGCCTGACGTGATCAAGACGGTCACCCACGAAGACGTCACCAAGGAGGATCTGGGCGGCGGCATGACGCACAACTCCACCAGCGGAGTCGCCCACTTCCTGGCCACCGATGATGCCGAGTGCCTGCGCAACATCCGCCGCCTGCTTAGCTTTCTGCCACAGAACAACCAGGACGAAGCGCCGCGCCGCGCGACCAAAGACCCTATTGATCGTGCTGACGCAGCGCTCGACACCATCGTCCCTGCCGAATCGAATATTCCGTACGACATCAAGGACATCATCCACCGCGTAGTCGACGACGGCGACTTCATGGAAGTGCACGAGCACTACGCCAAGAATATCGTGGTAGGCTTCGCCCACATGGACGGCCGCACCATCGGCATCATCGCCAATCAGCCGGCCTATCTGGCGGGCTGCCTGGATATCAATTGCTCGGTAAAGGGCGCCCGTTTTGTCCGCTTCTGCGATGCTTTCAATATTCCGATTCTGACCTTTGAAGACGTGCCAGGCTTCCTGCCCGGCACGGAGCAGGAGTTCGGCGGCATCATCCGTCATGGCGCGAAGCTGCTTTATGCATACGCTGAAGCCACCGTGCCGAAGATCACGGTGATCACGCGCAAAGCCTATGGCGGGGCGTACTGCGTGATGGGATCGAAGCACCTGCGCACGGATATCAACTTTGCCTATCCGACTGCCGAGATTGCAGTGATGGGCGCCGAGGGCGCGGTCAATATCATCTACCGCCGCGACCCCGACCGGGAGCAAAAGATTGCCGAGTACAAAGAGCGCTTTGCAAATCCCTTTGTGGCGGCTGAGCGCGGGTTTGTTGATGACGTGATTGAACCGCGGCAGACACGCTACAAGGTAATTAAAGCCTTCCGCATGTTGGAAAACAAGGTGGACACCATGCCGCGCAAGAAGCACGGGAATATTCCGCTTTAGCCTATTAACCGGCAGTTCTTCCGGGCCCGATGTGGGGCAGGCGTTCAGCTTGAGGAATGCGCTTTCAATTCTTGCGCCAAGGGCTTAAGCGCGACTGGCCCTCACGCCAATCTTCACCCATCGGGACAGATCAACGACTTTCGCTAAAGTTCCGCGGCCAACAGCCGGTTAATACCCGAGAAGGAGCAGTTGAACGCATCTGGAAAAGCTATCTCTAACATTTAGCATCGGTTGCATACAACGTGCTCGT
>CAIRSA010000096.1 GCA_903881085.1 uncultured Acidobacteriia bacterium | reverse complement strand
TGCGACGCGTCGTTCTGGTCAATGTAAGCGACATTGGAATGCCATTCTGCCCGGCAGAGGCTAGATGTGTAGGTCCGCGGCGTAGCGGCGAAGCTTGTCGATACCGCTGCCAAGCTCCGATTGCAAGCGCAGGCGGTCCCCCATGTTGAGCGTCGTGGACTGTAGCCGGTCCAGTTCGGCGAACGCTCCTTTGAGCATCTTTTCGAAGCGAACAAAGGAACGCTCCACAGGGCTGGGTAATGGGTCGGCGGATTCAGGCGGGTCCGCTTGTTGCCGCATCTGCTCGATAGCTGCTGTGAGCCGTGACGCGTTTTCAGGCACAATGGCGATGGCCTCGCCGGCGTGCAGCAAGCCCTGTTCGGTGACGGCACTGGACACGCCGCGGTACTCCGCCGCAGTGATGCCGGTGACAGCGGCCAGGGTAAAGAAGCCGGGGCCGAACTCCTCTAACTGGCGGATGAGCTTGTCAGCCTGCGAGCGGCTGATACCGGCCTGTTCTTTGCAGAACGTGCCCCAGTTCATTCCCAGGGCGAGGAACTGTTTCTTTTCGCGGATGTTCTGCAGACATTGCGCTTCGGCGGCGGAACACCGGCCCGCCACCATGGTGAAGGCCTGGCGGCGCCCTAACTGCGTACCGAGTTCAAAAGCGCTATCAGTGATTTTCTGTTGCATGTTCGCTCCAAAAAAAACAAAAACCGCCACAGTGTGGCGGCTCTTGAATGTAGAATCAATAGGATAGGAGGAAATCTCGCCACGCTGTGGCGGTTTGCCCCTCTGTTTGTAGCATAGCGGGCGGTGTCAAGGGATTCGGGCAGGCCGCGCGGCGCTTGAATCGCAAGCAGCTGTTTCGATTGGACAAGAAAAACTTCGAACTGCGGTGAACGCGCCGGGCCTCTAAAGACATCCAGATCTTCGAATCCGATCAATTGTGCATTTGAAGAGTAGTTTACCTGGATCACCTATATTTTTCCTGTACCTTGCTCCCCTTTAGTACCAGTGGCCACGATATTTCTCAATTCCAATGGCCCGGAAAGGTACTATTTATATGTTGAAAATCATGGCGCTCTGTCTGCCCTTGGCCCTTGTTGCCCAGGCAGCGGACCACACTTATCAATTCAGTGGCACAGTCAGTTCCGGGGTGACCCAGACCAATGGCTTGACGACGGCTACTATCCCGCCTTTAACTCCATTCACCGGAACGTTCACCTTCAGTGACACGCAGACGATGACGAGTGCACCCTATCAGGGCGGGACGATGAACACGTTCCAGTTCAGTTCGCTTACGCTGACGATGCTAGGGTCGACGGGTACTTCGGGGCCCGGGCAGATTACGATGTACGACAATCTGACGCCGGGAACGTACGGTGTCGGGGATCGCCTCGAAGTTAACACGACTTCCTGGGCGCCCATGTCGGCCAGCTTCGGCGGATTCCAGTTTACTACCATATCAGTGCAGCTCTACGATCCGACGGGAACGGCGTTCACGGCCGGGGTGTTTCCGGCCAACATGAACGCGTCGAGCTTTATCACGCAGGGCGTTGGCGCTATGCAGCCAGGGCTGGTGGTAGGCTATCTCAATGCGAATTCGCAGTGGGCGACTGCGTTCCAGTTGACGACGCTGGCGGCTACGACGCCGGGCGCGGCGCCGACGATTACGACGACTTCGTTGCCGGCCGGTGTGTCGGGGGTTCCGTACGCGGCGTCGGTTGCCGCGAGCGGTCCGAATGGTGACGCAGTGACGCTGGCGGTTACGGGCCTGCCGGCGGGTCTCGGGTACGCGGCGGCGACCGGGATCAGCGGCACTCCGCAGGTGGCCGGGACGTCGACAGTGAGCGTGACGGCTACCGATAGTGTGACAGCATTGTCCACGACAGCGACGCTTTCGTTGGTGGTGAGCAATCCGGCGATCACGTTCAATCCAACGCTTGCGCCGGGAGTGGCGAACGCGGCTTATTCCTCGACGTTTGCAGGCGCAGCGGGCGGCACGGGCGCGTTCAATTATTCGGCTAGCGGCTTGCCGGCTGGCTTGGTATTGACGGGAACAACAGTGGCGGGAACTGCGCCGGCGGCTGGTGCATATCCAGTGTCGTTGACGGCTACCGGCTCCTCAGGCGCGGCGATCACCGTTGGCGTGACGTTGACCATCACCAATCCGGTGGCGGTAGTTTGCAGCGGATCCAACGCAGTTGAGTCGGCGTATGTGCCGCGCAATCCGGGTTTCATCGTAGTGAATGGCGGGCTCAACCTGCTGGACCACTTGTGGACTTCGTTGTTGGCACCGGCGACGGTCACCTTTAACGGCGGTCTAGTGAACTGGTATCAGACCGGATTGATTCTGAGCTGGACCGGAACTACGGATCCGGCCGGCTGCATTCTGAACCATCTGACGGTGAGTCCGGCGGTGCAAGTGAGCACGCTCTCACTGCCCGGCGGTACGGCTGGTGTGGCTTACGTTGCACCTGTGACGGTAGCTTGGGGAGTTGCTCCTTACAATGTGACAGTGAGCGGATTGCCGGCGGGGTTGAGCTATACCAACGGCAACATCGCGGGCACACCGGCGGTGGTGGGCACCTTCAGTGTGGTGGTGACGGCGGTGGATGCGGTTGGTACGACGGTGACGAAAACGCTGCCGTTGACGATTCTGGATCAGACCCTGGGCTTTGCTCCGGCGCTGCCCACGGGCACGGTTGGAACGGCTTACACGGCGGCGTTGAGCGCGACGGGCTTCGGTCCGTTCACTTATGCGGCGACAGGGTTGCCGGCTGGGCTTTCGGTGAGCGGTGCTGCGGTTAAGGGAACGCCCACCGCGGCTGGCACGTTCAGCGTGGTGCTGACGGCGACGGACGCGGCTGGGGCTACGGCCTCGGCGACGGTTTCGTTGACCATCAATGCTGCGCCGGCGGGCCACTATACCAACCAGGATGAATCGCTGGGTACGATCACGGCGGTTGGTCCGGGGTATCTGATGGTGGGCGCGAAGAAGTTGATTTGGAGCAGTACGACAAATATCAACGTCAACACTCCGGATACGAACCTGCACACGATCACGAGTTATGTGACCGCGGGCATGAGGGTTCAATGGAAGGGTTTGCGCGATGCGGCTACCAATACCGTGTTGTGCAGCCAGATTGAGGTGAACTAGCCGGCTCTTCCCCTACCGGCGGGAGGTCTCTGCTCGCCGGGTTTTCGCGCCACTCCTTCGGGTACTCCTGCCTGGAGGGGTGGCGCTTTTTAGTTTTTGGGGGAATGTAAGCCGGGGAGTGTGGCCCGGCCGTAGTATAATCTTGCAATGTTGCCGGGACACTTGCGTCTCATCCTCGCTATATCCGCGTGGTGCTGCGCTGCGCAGGAAACCATATCGACGGAAGAAGATGTGTGGCACGCTGCAGCCGATTACATCCAAGCAATTCAGCAAGCCGATGGGGAGAAGATTGCGTTGCTCCAGCTCCCCCAGGCCAGGTTGTTCAGTCCAGGTGGAATCAGCGCCTCCGCTGAGGCTATCAAGAAGTTCGCACCGTCTTGGAAAAGCAGATCCTACTTAATCCGCCACGTCCAGCTTCTCAATTCGGGCGCTGCGCTTGCGATCGGAGTCTGGAGAGATCCTGAGGCAACGCCGCCCTACGATGCCGGCACGTTCGATTTCGCGTTTGTTCGAGAACAGGGGCGTTGGAAGATAGCAAGCGTGCACGGCGCATTCCTGGCTGCTCCAGGAAGAGTATCTACGGATGGCGCGCCACAAAGCTCAATCAACCGCAGCGCCGGCCGGGTTCCACGCACATCAACTGGCTGGGAACCGCTGTTTGACGGCCGGACTAGTAATGGTTGGTTAACGATCGGAGGCAATAAGGCCGTATCCGCATCCTGGCGCATCGAAGATGGATGTCTGATCACGGTTCCCGAGGGACCTCGCTCTGATCTTCTTACCGATCGGGAATTCCTATACTTCGAACTGGAATTCGACTGGAAAACCGCGGAGAAGGCCAACTCCGGAGTGAAGTACCGGCTGTATGGAGCCGATATGTTTAACACTGGCGTTCCGCGGCAAGCCGTCGGATTCGAATACCAAATCGCCGATGATAATGGCGACCCGGGCGCTCGATCCGATCCTAGACAACGCAGCGGCGCATTGTATGGGGTGACAGCCGTATCCCGTTCGCTGGCGAAGCCGCTAGGAGAATGGAATCAGTCGAGAATCCTGGTTGCTCAGGACCATGTTGAGCACTGGCTGAATGGAAGCCTGTCTGCGCGCTATCCGGTAGATGTACCTTTTCCCACCGCCATTTCGCTGCAGCATCACGTCAGTGACGTCCGGTTCCGCAATATTCGCATTCGGCCCCTCAACAACGTTTCCAGGTAGGCGAATATGCCGTAACCGTGCCGAAGGCGGCTGCGGCTAGATTTGGATGATGATCACTCAACATCGTTGCTACATCCTGGTGGCATATGAGAGCTAGCGGGAGTTTCCAACCTCGCGGCTGGGGCGGAGCGCGCCGAGCGAAGCCTGGACCATATAGGCAGATCTGGTCAATCCGGCTCTGTTCGCCAATTTGTCGATGGTCTGAATATCGCGCAACCGGCCGGTTATATTGATGCGAGCGGCCTTTTCCGGCGTATCCAAAGTAACCAGAAAGGCGACGGCTTTTTTCATTGCTGGATCCTTGGCTAGATCATCGAGGGTGGAGGGCTCTGGCAGCGCCTCGCCGTCTTCAATCATGCCGTCGATGTGCATCGCAAGGGCTTCGCTGGCCATGCGTCTGGCTTCGTCCAGCGTCTTTCCGGCCGTGATGCAGCCGGGAAAATCGGGGAAGCTTACGCCGTAATCCGAGGATGCGTCTTTATGAAGATAAGCGATATATTCCATTGCCTCGGAACCTTTGAAAAATTAGTATCTGGACAGGCGGATCCACCTTCGCCAAGGCTACGGCGGACAGGTCGCCTGTCCAACCCATGGTGCCACTCTCAAAAGCTCAGCTTCAAACCAAGCGAGATTCTGCGTTCCTCCTGCTGTGTTTGTGTTTGGGTCACTGTACCGAACGCGGCGTTGGTGGGGGCTAAGTTGGGGAGGCCGAAGTTCGGATGATTGGTGATGCCTTCGCCTTCGGCGCGGAACTGCAGTTTGAAGTTGTCGTGGATGACGAAGGTCTTGAACATCGAAGCATCTAGCGTCACTATACCGGCGCCGCGGGCCCCGGAAAGCCGCGATGGAAACACGCGAATGTTATTGGCCAGGGCTTTGCCGGCGGCCTTTTCAAACTGAGAGGTATCGAACCATTGCTGCAGCGAGCGCTGGTCAGGGGCGAGTGAAATCTGGTTGTAGGTTGAGTAGTAGAGCACGTTGCCGAAGGCCAGGCCGGGGCCGGATTGATCCTGGAACGTGGACTGCATCTGCCATCCGCCAATGATCTGGTTCACAACGCGCGGGGCGCTGGACCACAGTGAGCGGCCCTTGCCGAAGGGCAGTTCCCAGATGACGCTGGTGACGATGCGGTTGGGGCGGTCGAGGCTGGAGATTACATGTTCCGGTGACGTGTCGGTTGGATTCAAGTAGTTGACGGCTTCCATGGTGCGCGAATGCGTAAAGCTTGCGTTGACGGAAAAGCCGCGTCCGAAGCGGCGTTCTACGCGAGCGGTCAGGGCGTGATACCAGCTGGAGCCGGCCGGGAGCCCAGCGGTGAGGCCAGAGAATTGCGGCAGTGGCTTCAGCAGTTGCGCGCGCTGCAGGGAGGTTGCGGTGTAGTAAGTGGAACCCTGGAATCCATTGATGTTTTGGAACGGATTGGCAACGTTCGCAGTCAGCAGGTTGATGACGTTGGCGTCGCGGGTGGGCAGTGTGCTGAGGTACTGGCGCGGCACTGGGTCGAAGTCCGTAGTCGCTTGCAGCCCGACCGCTTTCGAACCGATGTATCCAATCTCCGTCACCACTTTGCGAATGGGCTCAAACTGGAGCGCGCCGCTCCAGCGCTGGTTGTAGGCGCGTGTGGCGCTGGATGGATAGAAGCCAGGAGCGCGGCCGAGGTACGTGAGCAGACCGCCTGAAGCCCCGGCCGGTAACGCCAGGCCCGTGGGGAAGGGATTCGAGATCGATGCAGCGAAGCTGAGGCCGGAATCGAGCGACGGCGTGATGTTCGTGCGCTGGCTGAACCCGGATTGTTGCGCCACGTTGAAATCCGCGCCCGATGGCGCGAAGAAGAGGCCAAAGCCGCCGCGGAAAATTACGCGCGGGCGGATGGCATACGCGAGGCCGATACGCGGCATCACAGCCTTGTAATAGGGATCGCGGAAGCCGCGCGGATTGCCGTTGACGCCGGCAAATGTGATGCCGCCGGGAGTGAGCAGTTGCGTCAACTGTGGGATCGGGTTCTTGGCGTACTGCGCTTGCGCAGCAGCTTGAATCGGATTGGTCACATTGAAATTGAAGTCGCGCACGGCGCGGTCGTAACGTTCCACTACCGGGCTTTCATATTCGTAGCGCAGGCCTATGTTGAGCGTCAGCTTGCTGGAAAACCGCCAGTCGTCCTGAACATAGACACCGATCAATTTGCTGCGGTCCGCGCGCGAAGCATTGAGGTCGGAGAAGCCTCCGGTGGGGATGCCGAGCAGCATGCTAGCCATGCTTTGTCCGCTGCCTGGACCAACGGCGGAGTTATCGACGGGCCCGCTTGTATAGGCTCCTGCGAAGTCCATGTGCGGAGCCACATTGCCGTAGGTAACGGTGTTGTCGAGCAACAGGCGGCCATCGAAGCCGATTTTAATATCGTGCGTTCGCACCACCATGTTGTAAGTGCCGAGCAGGGTGTGTGAGTAGTTGATCTGGTTCAGGCCGCCGGCTTGGCCGAGCGTGAGCAGGCCACTGACGGCGATCTCAGGGAAGGCGATGCCGCGCGGATCCAACTGCGAGATGTACGATTTCGGGAAGCCGAAGGTGCTGAGGTCCCAGCCGGAGTTATCGTAATATTCCAGTTCGCGGAACCAGGTGAAGCCGTAGCGAATGTCCAGCACTTTGTTGCCGCCGAAGACGAACACGTTATCCACGGCGAGTCCTTTTTCCGGGCGCTGACGGTCGCGGCCGCGGATGGTACTGCCGGGAATTAACTGATCGAAGTGGCCGTAGAAATTGCTCTGCGTCCAGCGCACAAACATGCGATGCTTTTCGCTGAAGTACTGGTCAACGCGGCCTTCCGGCTGATAGAGGTTCTGGGTTTCGGGACGGATGCGGAAATAGTTGTTGGTGCTGTCGGCAGCGCCGGTGGTGTTGGGCGCGGGATAATCGCTGGCGATCATTTTCGAGACAGCCGGGATGCGGCTGGCGGGGATGATATTGCCGGCGAATGGTGAGCGCGCGTATCGCGTGGCACTGGTGGGCGAGGCTGTTGCTGGATCGTAAATCTGGTAGGAAGAACCCAGTTTCAACAGGGCGGAGAAGTCGCCGGTTTTTTGCGGATCGGTGGGAACCGAAGTTGTCGTTGCGATAGGCCGCACGCGGTTGTGGATCTGCAGGCCGAAAATCCAGAATGTCTTGTTCTTGCCGTTATAGAGTTTCGGCAGGACCACTGGGCCGCCAACCACGGCGCTGTAGCGCAGCCATTTCACGGCGGGTGTGTTGTCGTGAATCTTCTGATCGGTGATGGGGCCGGTGGCCGGGTTGAAGATGAATTGATTGACAAAGAAATTGCGGGTGATCAGCGGGCCGGCGGTGCCGATCGCACTGAGCGACCCGCGCAAGGCGTTGGTGCCGGACTTCAAAGCGATGTTGATGCTGCCACCGAAGGTATGACCTACGGCGGCATCGTAGGTATTGGTCTGGATGCGCACTTCCTGCACCATGTCGGCAGGCGGCGTGAAGGCAGTCTGTCCGTTGTAGGAGTTGTTGCCGATGCCGTCGAGCGTGAACTCAATGCCGCCGGTGGACGGGCCGGAACCGCCCATGGAGAAGCTGGATGTTTGCGCGATGTTCCATGGGCCATCGTAGGCCATGGCGTCAATCAGGACGCCCGGCGCCGAAGCATAGAGCGAAGCGAGGCTGGCGCCGCGCAACGGCATATCGGCGACCTGCTTGGAGTCGATCACCTGGCCGAGATTGGCGTTGGCGCTTTCGAGCAGCGGCGCTTCGGCGTTGACGTCAACCGATTGCTTCACGCCACTGAGTTCGAGCTTCGCGTCGATCTGCAGGCGGTCGCCGATGTGCAGTTCGATGCCAGTGCGGGCGAAGGTTTCGAAACCCGTCATGCTGACTTCGATCCTATATGGACCGGGAGCAAGATAGAGGATCTCGAAGTTTCCTTCGGCGTTGGAAACAGCCGAGATCTTCACGTTGTTGTCGATGTTGATGGCGCGGATGGTGGCTCGAGGGACGACTGCTCCGGAGTGTTCCACAACGCGGCCGGTGATTGCGCCGCGCGGGTCTTGCGCGAGCAATGGAAGAGAGACGACAAGCAGAAGCCGACTAAGAGGCATGAACGGGAGGCGAGGCATGGATAGACTCTATCGCTTTTGCGGCGGGTTCGCAAGGGTGTGGCAGACCATACAGCATATGCATTTATGTATGGCATAATGAAATGTATGAAAAAGACTTTCCAGCTCGATGACTCGCTGCTTGCGAAAGCGAGATCCGCCTGCGGCGCCTCGACGGATACGGAGACAATCCGCCTTGGGCTTGAAGCGCTTGTCCGCCATGCGGCTTATCAGGAATTGCGTGCGCTGATTGGATCCGAGCCGCATGCGAAGGATGTTCCTAGACGCCGGGAAAAGGCGTTGCCCAAGCGCAAGGCGCGAAAATGATTCTCGTCGATACATCTGTCTGGATCCGGTCATTGGCAAATCGCGTGCCGTATGCGACAGGTATGGCGAAACTTCTTTCGCTAGGTGAAGTAGCTGGCCATGAGTTGATATACGGCGAGTTGCTCATTGGCGACTCTGGAGGACGCGCAAAGCTCCTGGCCCTTTACGAGCAGATCCGGTTTGCAAAGACCGTCGCCCACGAGAATGTTCTCGCATTTGTGCGCGCGCATTCCCTAAGCGGCCGCGGCATTGGCTGGGTCGACGCGCACATTCTGGCGTCCGCCGTTGCGGGAAACATCCGGTTGTGGACGGCGGACACACATCTGGCGGAGTTGGCTAGTGAGTTTGGCGTGAAATACGAAGCTCCGCCAGGAACAATCCACTGATTCCAACTGCATACGCCAGCAGATCGAGAAAGCTGAACTCGGTGCCGAGCAATCTGGCTGCTATGCGAACAGCGAAATGCGGGCTGTGCAACATGTGGGCGGGGATCAGCGTCAATTGAAACAGCTCCAAGGCCGTCATGATGGCCATTGCCAGCACGGCCTTTCGCCAGGGCGGCAGGCTCGCGAAAAACGTGATTAGTGTATAGACCATCGCCGCATACAACGCGTCGCCGGCGTACTTGTCGATGACGATCCACCCCGTGTGGACTGCGCGCGAAAGCAGGCCCAAACCAATGATGACGGCCAGTTGAAACTCAGCCCGCATGCAGGGCGCGTTTGGAATGATCGTAGACCAGCCGCTTACCGGTGACCATGGACTCCTCCGCCATAATGCAAGCGACGGAGTGGCCGTAGGCGGCATCGATCGGCGCAATCGGATCCTTGCGTGAGCGCACGCTATCGATCCAGTTCTTCATGTGATGCACGGGCTCATTCTCCGGCACCTGCGATTCGGCCTTCAACTTATCGGGCTCGCCGGAGCCTTCGCCAGAGATGGTCCAGTGCGCTTTCGCCCCAAGGTTTTTCGCATCGAGCGTGCCGCGCGTGCCATACCATTTGGCGAGATTCCCGGCGCTGTTGCCGAACATGCTGGTGTAGCGGACGATGAAGCCCTCGGCGTAGTCGAACGCGACCTCGACCGAATCGGGCGCGTCGAACTTTTCCTTCCACAGATAGGTGCCGCCCAATGCAACGGCCCGCTTGGGGAATTTTGCGTCGGTCGCGAAGTGCACCATGTCAATGAAGTGGGCCATCAGATTGGTATGCGGGCCGCTGGAAAAATCGCGATAGCCGAACCAGCCGCGGTATTGATCGGCGTCGAACGGGCGGTTCTTGCGCGGGCCCAGGAAGGCCTTCCAATCGGTGTCAGCCTCGGTAAGTTCCATGTCGGCGAACTCCTTGGAACCGTAGCTCATCCAGTAAGGCTTGTAGCCGTTGCGCACCTGCTCCACTTTAAGGATCTTGCCGATGCCGCCGGAAGTGATGATCTGGCGTGCGCCGGCCGACTGCGGATAGCTGCGCATCTGCGTGCCGACCTGCACGACGCGGTCGGACTTCTTCACCGCGTCATAAGCAGCGATCAGCTCCTTCATGTTCATCGCCAGCGGCTTTTCGACGTACACATCCTTGCCTGCCTTGATGGCCTCGATGAGCATGGTGCAATGCAGATGGTCGGGAGTGCCGATGACAACCGCGTCAATATCCTTGCGGGCCAAAACCTTGGCAAATTCGGCAACCTGATCGGGCGCTTTGCCGGTGAACTCCTTCACGTCGGCAGCCGCCTTTTCGCGGCGCTGACGCCAGATGTCGCAGACGGCGGCGACTTCGATGTTGGCGTCGTCCTTGATCTGCATCAATTCTTTCAGCAGCCCACGGCGGCCGCAGCCGACGTTGGCCACGCGGATTTTGTCGTTTGCTCCGCGAATCGCGAGCTGCGAAAGGGCTGCGGAGGCAAGCAAGGTACGGCGGTTGAAAAGGATTCCGGGTTCCATGGCTATCATCATACACAACCGGTGGCAGAGGTCGTGGAACAATAGAAGGATGCGATTTGCCGCCTTAGTCCTGCTCCTGCTGCCGTGCCATGCACAGAAAACGCCCGAATATACCTATAAGGTGGTCCACGCCTATCCGCACGACCGCACGTCGTTCACTGAGGGTTTGGAATATCACAATGGGTTTCTGTACGAAAGCACTGGTCTCGCCGGGAAGTCAGTGTTGCGCAAGGTACGGCTGAACGATGGCGCCGTGGTGCAGAACATCAACCTCAGTCCGCAGTACTTCGGTGAGGGCATCACCGTGATTGGCGGGGAAGTTGTGCAGCTTACTTATCAGACTCAGATCGGGTTTGTGTATGGGTTGAATGATTTCAAAGTCCGCCGGACGTTCACTTACAAGGGCGAAGGGTGGGGACTTACTAACAATGGCCGGGAGATATTCTTTACCGATGGCAGCGCGGAGATTCGCGTGCTTGACCCGAAGACGCTGGCTGAAAAGCGGCGCATCAAGGTGCAGGAGGGCGGGCGGCCTGTTGTCAATTTGAATGAACTGGAGTGGGTGGAAGGCGAGCTGTTCGCCAATGTGTGGCAGACGCAGCGAATCGCACGCATTTCGCCGCAAACTGGCGCAATCAAGGGCTGGATCGATTTAAGTGGAATACTAAGTCCGATGTATCAGACCCAGGCAGTGGATGTTATGAACGGTATCGCATATGATGCCGCAGGGAAGCGGCTGTTTATTACCGGTAAGTGGTGGCCGTTTGTGTACGAGATTCAGTTAGTGTCCAAGCGATAACGGATGCGCCTGATCTCCTTGCTAAGCATGTTTGGGACATTGGCCGTGGCCCAACAGCTGCCGCTTACGTCAATCGCGGTGGAAGGTTCGCGCTTTCCGCAGGCTCTGATTTTGAAGTGGGCCGGGTTGATGACGGGTCAGCTCGCCGATGAGCCGGCCATCGCAGACGCATGCCGCAAACTGCAGGAGACCGGGCTGTTCAAAGCGGCCGAGTATCGCTACTCCTTTCCTGCGGAGAAGACCGGCTACGCACTGGTTTTGAATTTGCGGGATGAGCCGGAGACACTCGCCGCGGAAGCCGATATCCCCGGCGTGGCCGACGCGATTCTGTGGGAGTGGCTGGGGCCGTTGGCGGCGGCGGGCCATCGCGTTCCAGGTAACGAAGCCGCACTGTCAATCTACGCGCGTGCGATGGAACAGGCGCTGGCGGCGCACGGCATCAAGCAGGAACTCACCACGCGCATGGGCGGCAAGCTTGGGTCGGCGGCGAGCCTGAAGGTGTATTTCCAGCCGAAGAATCTGCCGCGCATCGCGAGCATCCACTTCGAAGGCGCGCGCAGAATCAGCAATGCCGCGCTGGAGCAGGCCATTGCGCGGCTGGCGCTGGAATCCCCATTCACGCGCAACCAGTTTCAATTGCTGATCGACCAAAACATTCGCCGTATCTATGAAGAGCACGGCATGCTGAAGACGTCATTCACCATCCGCACACAGCCACTGGCGGATGGCAGAGTGGATGTGACAACGGTGATCGATGAGGGGGTAGTCTACACTTTGGCACGCGTGGACGTGCGCGGCGGCGGGGATGCGACGGGCTTCCCCACTGGCCGCACTGCAAACTGGAATGAGGTTCTGGCTTCCATTGCGGCAATGGAGATGCCGTTGAGGCGCGAGGGGTACCTGAGCGTGCGTTCGCGGCCAGAGCGGATTTTGAACGATGCGGCAGGCACACTGGACCTGTCGATCACGGTGGAGAAGGGTCCGCAGTTCCACTTCGGCGCGGTGAGTTTCGCAGGATTGGATGCGAAGTTGGAGCAGGTGGCACGGCAGGTATGGACGTTGGCTCCGGGTCAACCGATGGATGCCGGCTATGCGGACGAATTCATCAAAGCTTTGTTCGCACATCCCGAGTTTCCGCGCGGGAAGGCGGCCAGCGTGCAGATGAAACGCGCGGCGGGGGCGAATGTGATGGACGTGACTATTACTTTTCGGAACGTAACGCAGTAGTTGGGGTAGGCCGGTTACGATCTCCGGCGATGCTGGCGATGACGCCAAGTAGTATCAGGAGAAGGCGGTCAAGGCCGCCATCGCGGAGGCTACGGAATGAAAGAAAGCGCGCGCTATGTGAAGATTGTCGAGTGGTCCGAGGAAGACCAATGTTTCGTCGGCAGTTGTCCGGGACTGCTTTACGGCGGTTGCCACGGCGATCGCGAGTTGGAAGTTTTCGAGCAGTTGTGCGTGGCCGTCGATGAAGCGATTGAGCTCTATCAGCGGGATGGGAAGCCGCTGCCTCCATCGACCAGCGGACGGGACTACGCCACCAAAATGCTGAGCGTTGCGTAAGGTTCGCTGGTTGGCGGCCGGGCTCTATTTGCCGTCGGGACTGGGGATCGCCGCGACCCCATTTAGCAGTTTGGGGCACCGAACACGATGTCCCAGGTGCGTATACTAAAGGAGTGCGCAGCAGAGTTGCTCCGCCGCTGCCTATGCCGCCCGAAGTGGCTTCACCTGGCTTTCTATTTTTGCCGATAAAGCATCGGAGGCGACTTCCAAGTCGTAGTTAGCCTGTAAGTTGACCCAAAACTGTGGGGTGGTACCGAAGTAGCGCGCCAACCTCAAGGCTGTGTCCGCAGTGATCGAACGGCGGTCGTGCACAATGTCGTTGATCCGCGTGACCGGGACGTGGAGTTCTATGGCAAGCCGGTTGGCGCTCAGGGTAAGCGGCAACATGAAATCTTCGCGAAGCGTTTCGCCTGGATGAACTGGCGAGAATTTGGTTGGTTCTTTGCTCATGGATTTTTCAATGATAATCGACGATCTCAACCTCATAGGCATCGCCGTCCTTCCATTCAAAACAGATTCGCCATTGGATATTGATTCTGAAGCTATACTGACCTAATCGGTCACCAACCACTGGCTCCAGGTGATCGCCCGGGATTGCGGCAAGACTCCCTGCGAAACACCTTCGCAGTGTCTTTGCACCGGAACGACTTGATCACAGTTCCAGTTTAGACCGTTCCGCATGGAATGGAAAACGGCAAACGGTAAACTCTCCCCAACTGTTTCAATCCCCGCCTGTAATAATCCCTCATCTGATACCCCCCATTATCAATATCAATTGGACGCGCAGCCGTAACTGTGTGATTCTAGGGATGTAGTCGAGGCCAAGCGGCACCGGCTCAGGCATTGTCCGCCACCAAATCTCGCGTCCAGATTCCTTGTTGTAACAATACGGCCCATTCGATCAGGCATGGTTTTCGCCGTGCCGCCCTCTCCAAATAAGGATAACTATGTCGCTGCCCCTGCTAGAACACGTGTCTCACGACGGCGAGCAATTCAAGCTCTCCGGTGGCGCCAATGGTCTTGTCCAGTTACGCACCAGCCCGATTGACCCGCGCATTCCAACCCGCCTGCCCGTGGAAGGCGAACAGTACCGCTTCCACTTCGACATGACCAAGTGCATTGGCTGCAAATGCTGCGAAGTGGCCTGCAATGAACAAAATAACAACCCGGCCGACATCCGCTGGCGGCGCGTGGGCGAGATCGAAGCGGGCGACTACCCCTTCACCCAACGCTTCCACCTTTCCATGGGTTGCAACCACTGCCTGGACGCAGCCTGCCTGCGCGGCTGCCCGGTGGACGCCTACACAAAAGACGTCCCGACAGGCCTGGTGTTGCACAGCGCCGATATGTGCATCGGCTGCCAATACTGCACCTGGAACTGCCCCTACGGCGTTCCGCAATTCAATCCCGAACGCGGCGTGGTCGGCAAATGTGACATGTGTTACAACCGGGTGACCGATGGCCGCGAGCCCGCCTGCGTCGGCGCTTGCCCCGAAGGCGCCATCCGCATTGAGCTGGTCAACATGGGCGAATGGCAACAGGCCTATGCCGAACACGCCAACGCCCCTGGACTGCCACCCGCCGATTCCACTATCTCTACAACGCGGCTGACGCTGCCCGCTAATCTTGGCGCCGATTTCGAAAAGGCCGATTCGCCGCGCGTGAAGCCGGAACATCCGCACTGGCCGCTGGTGGTGATGCTGGTGCTGACGCAAATGAGTGTTGGCGCACTTTGCATGATCGCAGGATTCGGTGCCGGACTTGGCGCGAAGCTTGGCGCGATTGCCGCATTGATGGCCGGCCATCTGGCACTGGGCGCTTCGACGATGCACCTGGGCCGTCCGATTCATGCCTACCGTGCATTGAAGATGTGGAAGCGGTCGTGGCTGAGCCGCGAAGTGCTGTCGTTCACCCTGTTCGCCGGTGCAGCTTCCGGTTACGCCGGCGCACTGTTCCTGGGGCTGCCTGGAGTTGAGGCTCTCGGCGTATTGACGGCAATCAGCGGCGTTGCGGGCATCCTGTGCAGCGCATATATCTATCGAGTACCGGCACGGCCTTCATGGAATTCATGGACTACGGTAGCGGAGTTTTATTTGACCGCGGCGCTGCTGGGGCCATTGTTCGCATGGTGCTTCCTGGGTTCGGCGTTTTCGCCGGAAGCGCGCTGGATGGTGGCTGGGGCGGCGATGGCCCAGCTGCTCTTACAGGTATCGAAACTGATTCGGTATCAGATGTCGGAAGAGTTTGAGTTGAAGTCATCGGCCGCGCTGTTGATGACGCCACTGAAAACGATGTTTCTCACACGGCTGCTGATGCTGGCTGTGACGGCGACGGTAGCGCTGGCCGGCACCGGACTGCTGGCTGTGGCTTCGGCACTGGTGGTCGGGTTCGGGGCTGAGATTTTAGGGCGCTATCTGTTCTTCGTAAGCGTGGTGCCACGAAACATCGCCGCCTCGTTCTTCGGTTCCGTAAAGGAGGCAGCATGAACACGCGCCGCCTGCTCGGCATCGACATCATGGCCGAAAAGTACGCCTACGGTTACGATCCGGAATACGGCTACACATCGGAGAGCAAGATCCCGGAAAAATGGGTGAAGACCACTTGCGGTTATTGCTCGGTCGGTTGCGGCATGCTGGTCGGCGTAAAAGAAGGTAAGGCCATCGCGGTGCGCGGCGATGAATCGCATCCTGTCAATCTGGGCAAGCTCTGCCCGAAGGGACTTTCGGAACACTACACTTTGTCGGCCCCGAATCGTGCGATGTATCCTCTGCTGAAGACCAACGGCAAACTGGCGCGGGTGGGCTGGGATCAGGCGCTCGACACCATGATCGCCAAGTTCCGTTCCGTGCAGGAACGCTTCGGCGCAAACTCGCTCGGCGTGCTCAGCACCGGGCAGTTGGTGACCGAGGAATTCTACACGCTGGGCAAGCTGATTCAGCTTGGCTTCAAGTCAAAGAACATCGATGGCAACACCACGCTCTGCATGGCCAGCGCGGTAGCCGGCTATAAGCGCAGCTTCGGTAGCGACGGGCCTCCCGGCGCTTACGAGGACATGGAGAAGGCCGATGTGGTGATGCTGATCGGCGCCAACATCGCCGACAATCATCCGATCCTCTGCCAGCGGCTCGACATGAATCAGAATCGCATTCTGATTGTGGTTGACCCTCGCGTGACGAAGACGGCGATGATGTCGAACATCCATTTGCCGGTGAAGCCGCGCACGGACATCGCGCTGCTGAACGGTATTCTGCATGTGCTGATCGCGGAAAACCTTATCGATCGCGAATACATTGCAGCGCACACTACCGGCTTCGAAGAGATCGAGAAAGTAGCCGCGCAATATCCGGTGGAACGCGTGGCCGAGATCACCGGCGTTGCGGCCGAACGCATCCTGCATGTGGCCCGCCTGATTGGCCGCGCGAAGGCGCCGTTCATCGGCTGGACCATGGGCGTGAATCATTCCACGCAGGGCGCGGAGACGGTCAACGCAATCTGCAATCTGTCGCTGGTTACCGGCAAGATCGGCCACGCGGGCGCTTCGCCGTTTTCCATCACCGGCCAGTGCAATGCCATGGGGACGCGCGAGACGGGCTTCACATCGAGCCTGCCTGGCTATCGCAAATTCGAAAGCAAGGAAGACCGCGAAGAGATCGCCAGGTTGTGGAATGTATCGGCGGACGAGCTGCCGACTTCGCGTGGACATGCCTATCCGGATCTGATCGAAGCCATTCTGAAAAAAGAGATCAAGGCGCTGTGGATCATCGCGACGAATCCGTTAGTCTCGTTCCCCAATCAGGACGTGCTGCATCAGGCGCTGGAGAATCTGGAGTTCCTGGTGGTGCAGGATGGGTATCATCCAACGCCGACAACTGAGATCGCCGACTTGGTTCTGCCGGCGGCAATCTGGGGCGAAAAAGAAGGCACGTACACGAATTCCGAACGCCGAGTTAGCAAGGTGAACAAAGCCGTGGAGCCGCCCGGCGAAGCGAGATCGGACTTCGATATCTTCTTGAACGTCGCGGAAAAGCTGGGCGTGCGCGAGCGGCTGTATCCGGGTTGGACCGGTCCGCGCGATGCGTTCGACGAATGGCGCCGCATCTCCAAAGGCCGGCTGTGCGATTACTCCGGCATGACCTACGAGTTTTTGGAAGCAAACGGCGGCCAGCAGTGGCCTTTCGTTGAAGGCGAGACAGAACCGCAAGTGAAGCGTCTTTATGCCGACGGCCAATTCGAATACGCAAATGGCAAAGCGAAGTTGCTGCCTATTGAATGGCAGCCGTTTCCTGAGCAGCCGAATAAAGATTATCCATTTATCTTGAATACCGGCCGCACCGTGGAGCACTGGCACACGCGTACGAAAACCGGCATGGTGCCGCTGTTGGAACTGATGAGTCCGCGCGCATGGCTGGAGATGAATCCCCGCGATGCGTCGCGGTTGAAGTTGAAGCCGCTCGACAAAATCGACATCATTTCGCGCCGTGGCCGGGTGAAGAACGTGGAGCTGCGCATCACTTCGATTGTGGGTCCGGGCCAGGTGTTTCTGCCCTTCCACTACGCGGAGTTCAATTCAAATCAGGTAACGCAAAGCGCTTTTGATCCCATTTCGCGCGAGCCCAATTACAAGCAGTGCTCAGTGCGTGTGGAAAGGACCGGAGAGACCGCATGAAAAACTTAGAGATCGCGAAACGAAACCTCGTTGTTATCGGCAATGGCATGGCCGGCATCGCCTGTGTGGAGCAGATTCTGCGCCACAAACATGATTTTCAGATCACGGTTTTCGGCGATGAGACGCACGTCAACTACAATCGCATCCTGCTCTCTTCGGTGCTCGCCGGCGAAAAGAATCTGGATGAGATCGTTCTGAACCCCATCGAGTGGTACGCGGAAAACAACATCCAACTTCGGCTGGGCGTGCGCATTGCGCGCATCGATCGCGATATGAAAGCCGTGGTCGGCGACGATGGCTCGCTCACTCCGTACGATTCGCTGTTGATTGCTACCGGCAGTTCGCCGTTCATTCCGAAGATCGAAGGCGTGGATAAGAAACGCGTCTGCGCGTTCCGAAATATTGAAGACACGCAGTCGCTGCTGGAATGGTCGGCGCCCGGTAAAAAAGCGGTCGTCATCGGCGGCGGTTTGCTCGGCCTGGAAGCGGCGCGTGGCCTGCAGGTGCAGGGTTGCGAAGTGACGGTGGTTCACTTGATGGACCGCTTGATGGAGCGGCAACTCGATCCCATCGGCGGCTTGTACTTGCGCAAGAAGATGGAGCGCCTGGGCGTAAATGTGAAACTTGGGAAGTCGACTCAGGCAATTCTCGGCAACGGTTCGGCGCAGGGCGTGCGTTTCACAGATGGCGAAGAGATTGAAGCCGACCTCGTTGTCATCGCGGCAGGCATCCGGCCCAACTCTGGTCTCGCGCGCGAGGCCGGTCTGGAAGTGAATCGTGGCATCGTGGTCAACGATTACATGCAGACCTCCGATCCAGATATCTATTCGGTTGGTGAATGCACGGAGCATCGCGGTGCCTGTTACGGTCTGGTCGCCCCGCTGTTCGCGCAGGGCAAAGTGCTGGCCGCTGCCATCACAGGCAACACCGATGGCGGCTTCGAGCCGCAATCGAGCGCCGCGAAGTTGAAGATCATGGGCGTGGATGTGTTCTCCGCCGGTGTGGTGGAAGACACGGACGAGACCGTGGAAGCGATCAAGTACGAAGACGCTTCGCTCGGCATCTACAAGAAACTGGTATTGCGCGAAAACCGCCTGATCGGCGTGGTGCTGGTGGGCGACGTTTCCGATAGCGCCCGCTACGTGGAGTGGCTGCGCAGCAACACCGACCTGACCGACAAGCGCCGTTCGCTGCTGTTCCCCGAACCCGCGGCAGATGCAGGCGCGGTGGCGGCTTCGATGTCCGATCACGAAACAGTTTGCGGCTGCCTGGGTGTAACAAAGGGCGCGATTATCGAGGCCATTCACGAAAAGGGCGTCTCGACTATGGCGCAGTTGAAAGAGTGCACTCGAGCATCCACCGGCTGCGGCAGCTGCGGCAATCTGTGCAAAGACATTCTGCGCGCCGTGGCTCCTGAGTTCCAGGAGGAATCGAAGAAGGTCCTGTGCAAGTGCGTGGCGTATCCGGAAGATCAGTTGCGCGAAATCGTACGCACCCAGCGCTTGAAATCGGTGCAGGACATTTTGGACATCTATGGCGACGGGCATGGCTGCGAAGTCTGCAAACCGGCACTCAGCTACATGGTCGACATGCTATGGTGCGGCGATCACGAAGAGGATCGGGCGGCACGCTTCATTAACGATCGCGTACACGCCAACATTCAAAAGGACGGCACTTTTTCGGTGATTCCACGCATGCGTGGGGGCATCACATCGCCTGCTGAGTTGCGCAAGATCGCCGACGTCGCAGACAAGTACAACGTGCCGCTGGTGAAGGTGACGGGCAGCCAGCGCATCGATCTGCTGGGCGTGAAGAAGAACGATCTGCCCAAAATCTGGGCCGACCTCGGCATGCCTTCCGGACAAGGCTACGCCAAAGGCGTGCGCATGGTGAAAACCTGCGTAGGCTCTGACTTCTGCCGCTTCGGCACGCAGAATGCGATCGAAACCGGCGTGGAATTGGAGCGCCGCTTAGAGAATCTGTTCACTCCGCACAAGACAAAGATGGCCGTCGTCGGCTGCCCTCGCAACTGTGCTGAAGCAACGGTGAAAGACATCGGACTGATCGGCCAGGAAGGCAGCTGGCAAGTGGTTGTTGGGGGCGCGGCAGGCAAGAGCGTGCGCAAGGCTGACTTGCTGGTGACCGTGGATACGACCAAAGAGGCGATCGAAGCGGCCGAGTTGTTCTTCCAGTATTACCGCGAAAACGCCAACTATCTGGAGCGCACTTACGATTTCGTGGAGCGCTTCGGTATGGAGAAAGTACGGCGCGAAACAGTCTATGCCACAGCGCCGGTGAAGGAAGGTTTGTTGAAGCGGCTGCATACATCGAAGTCGCTTTCAAGCGATGCCTGGCTGGAACGCGACGAGCCGCGCACCGCGCACCAATTTGTTCAGATTCAACCCATGGAGACCGTGGCTCCGGTATTCGCATAAAGGACATCATCATGCAATGGATTAAGATCACGCCAACTTCGAGCATCCCGCTCCGCGAAGGACGCCCTGTAACGATCGCCGGACGCGACATCGCGATTTTCCATTTACCCACTGGCTTTATGGCCATCGAAAATGCCTGCCCGCATAGCGGCGGCCCGTTGTGCGATGGCATCACCAGCGGCACCAAAGTCGCGTGCCCGCTGCATGGTTGGAAGATCTGCTTGGAGACCGGCAAGGTGGAACGCCCCAACGTGGATGCCTCTGTTCAGACCTACCCTGTGCGCGTGCATGACGGGATCATCGAATTGAATATTGCGCCTGCATTGGCTGCGCGTGAACTGAAGGAGTGTGCGGCATGAACTGGAAAGCATTTTTTAAGGCAGGCCATTGGCCTACCCTGCTCGCATCGTTTTTATACTTTGACGTCAGCTTCATGGTGTGGGTAATTCTTGGACCGTTGGGCCCGTTTCTCGGTGAGTCATTGCACTTATCGGCCACGCAAAAGGGCTTTCTTGTTTCCGTGCCGCTGCTGGCGGGTTCGTTCTTCCGGCCGTTGATGGGCGCACTGGCGGACCGCATCGGCGGCAAGATGACCGGCATCATGGGCTTGAACTTCACGATACTGCCGCTGCTTGCCGGATGGTTGTGGGCGACGGAACTGCAGCATTTTTATCTGGTGGGAATTCTGCTTGGAGTAGCCGGCGCAAGCTTCGCCGTCGCGCTGCCGTTGGCCAGCCGCTGGTATCCGCCGGAGATGCAGGGCACCGCGCTGGGCATCGCCGGGGCAGGGAATTCCGGTACGGTTCTGGCTACGCTATTCATTCCGCGCATCGCCGCGAGCTTGGGATGGAAGGCAGCTTTCGGTATCGCCGCTCTGCCGGTCATGGCGGTGCTGATCATCTTTGCGTTGATTGCCAAAGAGAGTCCGGCGCCTCGCAAACCGATTGGACTTTCCGGCTACAAGGCGCTTCTGGCCGAGGCCGATACGCGCTGGTTTTGCGCGCTGTACAGCATCACTTTTGGCGGCTTCGTTGGCTTGGCGACATTCCTTACATTGTTCTTCGTTGACCAGTATCATTTGACCAAAGTAAATGCCGGCGACATCGCCACACTGATCGTGATTTGCGGCAGCGGCGTGCGGCCAATCGGTGGCTGGCTGGCCGATCGTTTCGGCGGCTATCGCGTGTTGCTCTCTGTGTTGTTGGGCGTGGGCCTGTTCACGTTGGGCATTTCGACGCTGCCTCCGTTGCAGATCGCGGTGGGCGTTTTCATGCTCACCATGGCGCTGCTTGGCATCGGCAATGGCGCAATATTCCAGCTGGTCCCACAGCGTTTTCCAACCTCGGTCGGCATCGTCACCGGCCTGGTTGGCGCGGCCGGCGGGATTGGCGGATTCATTCTGCCTTCGTTGCTTGGTACTTTGAAAGACCGCAGTGGCACTTACTCAACCGGTTTCCTTTGCTTCGCCGCGATCGGCCTGGCGGGCTTCGTTGTCCTGGTCCGATTAGGCTCGGAATGGTCCCGTCAATGGGATAGTGAAGCCACGGAACGCACGGGCGTGTTCTGCTATCGCGAATGGTTCAAAGGGTTGGCGGCTTAAGGCGCGCGGATCTGTGGTAAGGTTCGGATAATGTCCGTTCCTTTGCTTTTGCTTTTGTTACTTGGCTCCGTTGCCTGGGCGCAACCCGTGCGGCTGCAGACGGAGAACCGCGTTAACCCGATCGGCATGGATGTCACTGCACCGCGGTTGGGCTGGAATTCAACAAATGGAATCCAGACGGCCTATCAGGTGCGTGCGGCGTCGAGCGCGGCGCTCCTGCAGATTGGTTTCGCCGATCTTTGGAACAGCGGCAAGGTGACTTCCGGCGAGTCGCAGAATATCGTCTATGGCGACGCTGCGCTGCATTCACGGGACCGCGTGTACTGGCAGGTGCGTGTTTGGAGCGAGCCCGATTCATCGACTCCTTCAGACTGGAGCGCGCCGGCCTCCTTTGAGATGGGCCTGCTCTCGCCGCGCGACTGGCTGGCACAGTGGATCAGCCATCCAACCTGGACGTATGGGCAACCGCTGCCCGTTTTTCAGCAGGCGTTTGTGGTTGGCCAGGCGGTGAGGCGCGCCCGGCTGTACATAACCGGATTGGGTATGTATTCGGCAACTCTGAACGGGGCGGCTGTCTCGGCGGACATACTTACACCGGGAAATACTGACTATTCCAAACAGGTCGAATACGCCACTTACGATGTTACTGCGCAACTGCTGCAAGGCGCGAATACGATTCAGGTCGGCCTTGGCAACGGCATGTACAACACGGTCGATACTCCGGGCCGCTTCGTCAGTTTAAAGCTTCCTGCGCCGTCGCCATTGAAGATGATCGCGCAGTTGGAGATCACGTACGAAGATGAATCCACTTTGGCTGTCTACAGCGGTCCCGATTGGCAAACGGCGCTGGGCGCGACGGTGTTTTCTTCCTGGTTCGGCGGTGAGGATTACGACGCGCGCATGGTTCCCGCCGATTGGACCAACGCTTCGCTGAGCACACCTCCATCGCCTGCCACTGTGCTTTCCTGGCGCGCTGCGCCGCCTGTCCGCGTCTTTGAAACCGTCAAGCCGGTTGCTGTGTCGCAAGTGAAGTCCGGCGTATATCTGTTCGATATGGGCGTGAACTTCGCCGGCTACCAACAGTTGCAAGTAAGTGGGCCCGCCGGTACGCGCATCACGCTTAGCATTGCTGAGATACTCAATCCTGATGGCTCCTTGAACGTGCAGACCATGGGCGGCATGCCTATCTTCGACACCTACACGCTCTCAGGAAATGGCGTGGAGACGTGGCATCCTACTTTTGTGTATCACGGCTTCCGTTACCTGCTTGTGGAGGGCCTGCCTGCTGCGCCAACCGCCGACACGATCACCGGCTTCGTAGTGCGTGGAGCGAATGAGGTTTCCGGCTCCTTCACTAGTTCCAATCCTCTATTGAATAGCATTCACACCATCATCAATCGGGCAATTCAGAGCAACATGATCTCCATCTTCACCGATTGCCCTGACCGCGAAAAGCTCGGCTGGCTAGGCGATTTGAATGGCGTCTTCGGCTCAATCACACGCAATTACGATATCTCTGCGTACATCCGCACCATCGCCCGAAACATGGCAGAGGGACAAACGGATACAGGGCTGGTCCCCGATTTTGTTCCCGCTTATGCCGACTATTCGATCTACGGCGAGCCGTTCCGCGACGACCCGAACTGGGGAGACGCCATGATCCTGGCGCTGTACAATGCCTATCTGACTTATGGCGATGCACGCCTTTTGCAGACTTACTATCCCAACATGAAGAGCTTTCTTGGGCATTTGACGAGTAAGTCTAAGCGGAATCTGCTTGACTACGGATTGAACGATTGGAACATTCCTGTCCAAAATACACCCACCGAGATCGTCGCCACTTATGGGTACTACCGTTCAGCGGTTACTTTAAGTAAGATCGCTGTGCTGCTCGGGAACCAGAAGGACGCCGATACTTACGCTGCCCTCGCTACTTCCATCGCCTCGGCGTTCAACGCCAAGTACCTGGATCTGGCGAACCACACCTACGACACAGGACAGCAGGCTGCCATGGCGATGGCGCTTGACATGGGCGTGGTGCCGGCCACAGAACAGAAAGCGGTTGTGGACAATCTGGTAGCGAGCATACGAGCGGCCGGAAACCACGTCAACACGGGCGTGGTTGCGTGGCAGGCCTTTATCCGCGCGCTTTCGGCAGCGGGCCGCGACGACGTACTGTTCGACGTCGCGACGCAAACCACCAGCCCGAGTTACGGCTTCCAGATCGCCCACGGCGCTACGTCGCTGACCGAAAGCTGGGATGGACCGCTCGCCGGAGATTCGCAGAACCACTTGATGTTTGGCGCGCTCGACGAATGGTTCACATCGAACCTGGTTGGAATTCAGCAGGCTCCTGGCAGTATCGGATACAAGCAACTAGTCATCAAGCCTTCGGTCGTGGGCGGTCTAACCAGCGCCAGTGGCACGCTTCTTACTGCGCAAGGGATGGTGGCAGCCGGTTGGACGCTGAACCCAGCCGGACAGTTCGAACTGAAAGTAACAATCCCTGGCAACACAACCGCCACAATTGTGATGCCCGATGCGAGTTCACAAAACGTCAGCGCAGGCAGTTATTCGTTCACAACTACCTTGCAATAGGCGTGGGCTTCTCGCCGCCCGTCAACTGCAACCCCGGCCAATTCGGATCGGCCGCCGGATTCTTCTGCGGCATGATCGCGCCCGACTCATTGCGCCATGCAGCGAGCTTTCCAGCCAAACGCCTTGCCACATCGGCGCGCTTCTCAACCAGATTGATCTTTTCGCCTTCGTCCTCACGCACATTGAACAGCTCGCGACGTCCATCGGCATGGAATTCGATCAGCTTCCAGTCGCCTTCGCGAATCGCACTGCCAGGCTCGCCGCCCTGATTGGAATAGTGCGGATAGTGCCAGTACAACGCGCGATCGCGCAGCTTGCCGCCTCGCGCTAATGGCATGATGTCCACGCCATCCACCTTGCCACTCTTCGCACCGGCCAGCGCACACAGGGTAGGGAAGAAGTCGACGCTGCTCACCGGCGTATCGATCACGGTGCCCGGCTTTATCTTGCCTGGAAGACGCATTAATAAAGGCTCGCGGATGCCACCCTCGTAAAGATGCCCCTTGCCGGCGCGCAGTGGTGCATTGTCTGTGATGCGCTGTTTGCCTTTCCCTTCGAAGTTCAGGCCGCCATTGTCGGAGAAGAACATCACTAGCGTGTGGCCGGCAACGCCCGCCTTGTCGACGGCATCGAGCACTGCGCCAACGGAGCGGTCCATCGCTTCCACCATCGCTGCATACGTCGGCTCATAGCGGCCCGCCGCTTTGGCCTTGTGCTTTTCGACTTCCGCTTCCGGCGCGCCTAGCGGCAGGTGCACAGAGTAATGCGGGAAGTAGATAAAGAATGGACCAGCCTTGTTTTCATCAATGAATTTGGCCACCGCGCGAGTCAGCAGTTCGGGCAGGAAATCATTGGCCGTCGCCGAAAGATTCGGCAGCTCAAACGGGCCATAGTAAGGCTTGCCGCTGCGCGGCGGACTGCCGCTTTCGTTGCCGCCAACATTGAGGTCGAAACCTTGGTCGGTCGGCAGAAAACCTTTGCCGCCCAAATGCCACTTACCGAAACTCCCACTCTTGTAACCCGCCGGCTTGAGCGCTTCGGCGATCGTAGTTTCCGATAGCTTTAGTTCCGTGGCAGTGCGCGGCGTGGTGATGGGACCCTTCGGATCGTGCACGCGGCCGGGGATCCAATCGGTGACTCCTGTGCGGACGGGATAGCGGCCAGTCATGATGCTGCCGCGCGTGGGCGAGCACACCGGACAAGCGGCATAGGCATTGGTGAACTTCGCACCCTCCGCTGCCAGCCGGTCAATGTTCGGCGTGGCGAAGTATTTGTTCCCGTAGCAGCCCAGGTCGTGTGCGCCGAAATCGTCGGCAAGAATCAGAATAAGATTGGTCTTCGGTTGCGCAGAGTATAAAGCGCCAGCGGTCAGGCTTGCCAGGAAGGAGCGTCGGTTCATCATGAGAACTCCAATTTTGACATAATAATGCGGTGAATCGAAGACAGTTCCTGAAAAACATCGGCGTCGCCACTGCAGCCACTGCGCTGCCGGCCGCGCCTTCCAAGAAGCCGAATTTCCTGCTGATTCTGGCGGACGACATGGGCTTCTCAGATGCGGGATGCTACGGCGGCGACATCGACACGCCGAACCTCGATAAGCTAGCCGCCAACGGTCTGCGCTTCACGCAAGCCTATTCCACGGCGCGTTGCGGCCCCTCGCGCGGCAGCCTGCTCACGGGCTACTACGCGCAGCAGACGGCATCGGACATCATGACGCCAGGCAACGTGCCGAGCTTCACGCAGTTCATTCCGAATCATCTGAAGCCGCTCGGTTACCGCAGCTATCACTCCGGCAAATGGCATATCCGCTTCACTCCGAAAGAGGGCGTGGGCTTCGATCACTCCTACACCCTGCTCGACGAAGACCGCTATTTCACGCCGCGCCGGCTCGATCTGGACGGCAAAGCGCTGCCGCAGCCGAAGCCCGAAGACAATTACTATTCCACGGTCGCCATCTCAGACTACGCGGTGAAGTTTTTGAAGGAGCACGCCTCAGAACATAAGGACGATCCGTTCTTTATGTATCTGGCGCCGCATTCGCCGCACTTCCCGCTGCATGCGATGCCGGAAGATATCAAGCATTACGAAGGGCGATTCACCGAAGGTTGGGATACGGCGCGCGAACGCAAACATGCCCGCATGAAGCGCATGGGTATTGTGAACTGTCCGCTGGCGCCGCGCGAGGCCAACATGTGGACCAAGTGGAACACGCCAGACGAAGAACTGATCGCCAAGATCGGCCCTGGGGAAGTGATGCGTGCCGTGCCGTGGGAAACGCTCACTCCTGAGCAGAAGAAATTCCAGCGCTTGAAAATGGCCATCCATGCGGCGATGATCACGCGCATGGATACGGAGATCGGCAAAGTGCTCGACCAAGTGAAGGCGATGGGGGCAGAGCGCGACACCGTGGTGATTTTCCTTTCCGATAATGGCGCCAGTTCGGAGCAGTTGATCCGCGGCGATGGCCACGATAAGAATGCCCCGGCAGGCTCGGCAAATTCGTATCTTGGGCTGGGCCCCGGTTGGGCGACGAATTCGAACACGCCTCTGAGATTGCATAAGTCGTGGGTGAACGAAGGCGGCATCTCATCGCCGATGATCGTCACCTGGCCGAACGGCATCAAAGACAAAAACAAGCTGCGCCACAATACCTGCCACTTCGTGGACATTCTGCCGACGCTCGTCGATCTCGCCGGCGGAGACGCCAACAAGAACGTGCCCGCCGGTGCACCAAAGCTCGCCGGGCGCAGCCTGGCATCCGCGTTCCAGAAAGATGGCACAGCGCCGCACGAATACATCTACTTCAACCACTCTAATAACCGCGCAATTCGCGTGGGCGACTGGAAGCTGATCGCCACCGGTACTGAGGGCGAGTGGGAGTTGTACGACCTGAGCAAAGACCGCAGCGAACTGAAGAACCTCGCCTCCGCGCAACCAGACCGTGCTAAGAAACTAGCAGCGATGTGGAAGGAAAAGGACGACGAGTTCGCGCGCGTTCGCGAAGCCGCGACACCCACTAACCGGCTTCGTATGCCTGGCGGAGCAGGCGCGAAGAAGAAGCAGTAATACTGGTTACAATAAAGGTCTAGCTTATGACCAGAGTGGACGTAACCGAACATGTACTTGACGCCAAGCGCCGCCTCGGACTGACCTGGAAAGCCATCGCGGCTGCGCTTGGCGATGCCTCGCCAGTGTTCTACACCGCGGCGTTGCTAGGCCACCAGATGCTGACCGTCGACGAAGCGAAGAAAGCCGGCACGCTGCTGGACCTCGACGAAGAGATGGCCCTGCTGCTTGCCGAACCCCCCGAAGAGCGCGGCGCAACGCAAATGATGCCGCCGAGCGATCCGTTGGTCTACCGCTTTTACGAACTGGTGCAGGGCTACGGGCCTACGTGGAAGCAGCTGATCAACGAAGAGTTCGGCGATGGCATCATGAGCGCCATCGATTTCAACATGCAGATTGAGCGTGAGCCCGACCCGAAGGGCGACCGCGTGAAGATCACCATGTCTGGAAAATTCCTGCCATATAAGCGATTCTGACGTGAGACGAGTATCAGGTCTGCTGCTGCTCGCTTGCTCGATCCTGCAAGCGCAGGATCGCCCGCAGAATCTCGCCGGCAAATGGAAGTTCCATCCGGGCGATGACGTGCGCTGGGCCGCAGCGGACTTCGACGATTCGCAGTGGGCAGAGATTGAGGTTCCCAAGGCCTGGAAGGACGCCGGATATCCAGCGCTCAGCGGCTATGGCTGGTATCGAACGGTGTTGAACATCCCCGCTGGCTTGCAAGGCAAAGACTACGCCATTTACTTCGCGGCAATCTACGACTCTTACGAAATCTATGCCAATGGCACGCGCATCGGCACTGCGGGGGTGCTTGGCGATGCAAATGGTCAAAAGCAAACCGGCAATATCTGGAGTTTCACCAGGAACGCCGTCCCCACCGACGGTAACGTGCTGCTCGCCGTCAGAGTCTGGATGACGCCCGACTCCGGCGGCATCGTTGATGAGGTGCTTGCCGCAAGCCCCGGCTTTTTGGCAGGCTATGGGGAACGAAGTAGAACAAATCAGCGCAATGCCATTCTAGTGATGTTGCAGCCTACTTTCCTGCAGGGCATTGTAGGCTTGCTGACCGGCCTGTTTGTATTGCTGCTTTATCTCTTCGACCGTTCTCATCGCGAATATCTGTGGTTTGGAATGTGGAACCTGGTACTGCCGGTGGCCATCGGCGTGTTCATACCCTTAGTCATTGAGGGCGGGCAATTCCCCGAATGGTTTCAGGCCATGGTTAAGACCTTCCTCGCCATCCTCACCATTCAGTTCGTATGGCTGTTCCTGGGAATGCAGCCTGGATGGTGGGTTCGATGCGTGCAATTGGGAGCCGCTCTGGCATTTATTGGAATACTTTTTCAGTGGAACATGTTCGGCGTCACCAGTCTGATGTACGTAGTAATGAGTATCAGCTGCACGTATGTTCTGCTGCGGCGGATCCACTGCCTTCGTCGCGAAGAACTACTGTTTGTCCTTGCACTTCTTCTTGACTTTCTGAGTAGAGGAACATCTAACGTTCTTGGAAGTCTTGCCGGCTGGGGCCTAATCCCAGCGAGTATTTCATTGCATTACAACCAGACAATGAACACCAGCATCCATGGCATGCAGGTTTACCTTCCCAATATCGCCATGACCATCGCGCCATGCCTGATGATGCTGGTTTTATTGCGGCGATTCCAGCGCACGCATCGTGAAGAACTGCGCATGCGCGGCGAGTTGGAATCGGCCCGCGCGATGCAGTCGTTGATGGCTTCAGCGATCAGCGCGCCTGGTTTCGTGACGGAGACAGAATACCGTCCCGCATCGGAAGTGGGCGGGGATTTCTATCAGATCCTGTCCGTCGGCGATGGTTCCATTCTGGTTGTTGTGGGCGATGTAAGCGGCAAGGGAATGAAGGCTGCGATGCTGGCTTCGGCAGTGATCGGCGCGCTTGGAGATCTGGCATCGAAGAGTCCAGGAGATGTGCTGGTCCACTTGAATCGCGCCATTGCAGGCAAGACCCACGGCGGATTCGTCACCTGCTGCTGCACCAGCATGAAGGCGAACGGCCAGGTCTCGATCGCCAATGCCGGCCACCTTGCGCCCTATCTAAAAGGAGCGGAAGTGGAAGTAAGTTCGGGCCTGCCACTGGGCCTGTCCCCTGATGTTACTTACGAGGAGACACAGCTCATGCTAGAACCCGGCGCGGCACTTACATTTCTTTCAGATGGTGTGATTGAGGCCGCGAACAAACAAGGGGAGCTGTTTGGCTTCGACCGCACACGGGAGATCAGCGGGAAACCTGCGCAACAGATCGCGCAGGCTGCCAACGATTGGGGGCAGAACGACGACATCACCGTGGTGACGGTGCGGCGCGACGCTCTGCCCGCGATCTAAAGCTTAGTCGTAGTATTCCAGGCCGAGGTGCGTTATCAGATCTTCGCCCTGCATATGCCGCAGCGTGTTCTTCAGCTTCATCAACTGAATGAAGATGTCATGCTCCGGATACAGGCCAGGAGCGGTCATCGGCGCCTTGAAGTAGAAGCTCAACCACTCCTGAATGCCCTTCATGCCTGCGCGCTGCGCCAGATCGAGGAACAGCACCAGGTCGAGCACCAGCGGTGCGGCAAGAATTGAATCGCGGCAAAGAAAATCGATCTTGATCTGCATCGGATAACCAAGCCAACCGAAGATATCGATGTTGTCCCAGCCTTCTTTCGCATCGCCGCGCGGCGGATAGTAGTTGATGCGCACAGCGTGATACAGGTCCTTGTAGAGCATCGGATACAGCTGCGGCTGCAGTATCGAATCCAGCACGCTGAGCTTGGTCTCTTCCTTGCTCTTGAATGAGCCCGGATCTTCCAGCACTTCGCCGTCGCGGTTGCCGAGAATGTTGGTTGAGAACCAACCGTTGCAACCCAGCATGCGCGCTTTCAAACCAGGCGCAAGCAGCGTCTTCATATAGGTCTGGCCGGTCTTGAAATCCTTGCCGCAAACGGGCAGGTTGCGGTCCTTCGCAAGACCCAGCAGGGCAGGGATGTCGGTCGTAAGATTAGGAGCGCCATTGGCGAACGGCACGCCGGACATCAGCGCGGCGTAGGCGTAGACCTGGCTCGGCGCGATATCGGGATCGTTCTTCAGCAGGCCTTTTTCAAAGGATTCCAACGTCTGGTGAACCTTCGCCGGCTTGTGGAAGACTTCCGTCGATCCGGTCCAGATCATGATCAAGCGGTCGCACTTGTTGACCTTCTTGAAGTTGGCAATGTCTTCGATCAGGGCCTGGGCTTTGTCCATCAACGTGCCCTTGGTTTTCACGTTCGGCCCATCGATGAGCTTCACGTAGTTCTTGTCGAACACGGCCTTCATCGGCTTGATCTTCTGCAAATCCTTCTTGACTGCCTTCAGAAGGGTTGGCTCCAGCACTTTCGCGTTGGCAGCGGCTTCGTAGGCGTTGTCTTCGAAGATGTCCCACCCGCCGAAGACCAGTTGATCGATGCCTGCAAGGGGCACGAATTCGTTGATCTTGGGCGTGCGGTTGTCCGTGCGCTTGCCCAGACGGATGGTGCCCAACTGGGTCAGCGAGCCGACCGGCTCTCCGAGCTTCTTCTTGACGGCCATCACACCAGCCATGAAGGTGGTGGAAACGGCTCCGAGGCCTGGCATCAGGATGCCGAGTTTGCCTTTTGCGGGTGCGATTTTCATACTCATAAGGGTAAATTTCAGGGTAAGATCGCGACGCGGGCGTGGTCAATGGATCAGGTGAATTATATATCGGTGGCACGCGTTTTAAGTATGTAATATCATTTTATTAAGATGACTTCGAATGCTTGACAGGGCGCTCGCCATCCCGTTGCATCGCGCCGCCGTGCTCGACGAACCCGTCCTGCTGCAGGGCCCGCGTGGGGCAGGGAAGTCGGCACTGTTGCGCCTGGAGTTCCCTGCGCACACCTACGTGGCATTGGACGACGCCGCGGACCGCGTGCGCGCCAGGAAGGATCCGCAAGCGTTCTTGTCGCGATTGCGCGGGCCTTCGATCATTGATGACATCCATCGCGCACCGGAACTTCTCGCGTTGCTGGCGCAGGCAGTCCACGGGCGTCCGCACATCCTGTGCAGTTCGCGCCGCCTGCAACTACCTTTCGATACTTTTGAGCTCTATCCGCCAACGCAAGCCGAACGCGCGGGTCGAAAGCCGGTGTCATTGGAAATGTTGGGCCGATTCGCTCCCGCGCAAACAGAGCTGCTTTCTGCGCCTTGGCCTCTCAAGCGCACATACATCGAGCGCGACGTGCGCGACCTGATCGGCGTGCACGATCTCGACCGGTTCGAACTGTTCGCTCAGGCCGCCGAGGCCCGCAGCGGCCAGATCCTCGATCAACAGGAATTGGCCCGTGCGTGCGCTGTCTCACACCGCACGGTAACACGCTGGCTCGCGCTGCTCTATGCCTGCTTCCAAACCCTGCTCATTCCGCCCAGCCTGCTCGCCTTTGGCCGCCGCCTGATGCGCAGTCCTAAGCTGCACTTCCTTGCCAGCCCGGCTTTGGAAAGCCAGGCCGTGTGGGAGATTTACGCCAACGCCCGACATGCGGGAATCACACCGGAACTGACTTACTGGCGCGATTCCAATGGCTTTGAGATTCCACTGATCGTGCAACCGGAAACAGCGCCGCCGATGCCGGTGATCATCGCCGAGGAGCCGAATCCAACAGAAGTTGCCCGGCTGCATCGTTGGATGCAGTTGGCGAGCGTAGAACATGGCGCACTCATCGCGCGCCGCGCCGGACGGCTGCGCCAGCGAGGCATTGTAAGCTACTCAATCACTCAGTTATAGTTGGCACTGAGGTAAACTTCATGCGTCTTTTTCTTCTGCTTTTGGCTTCCGTGTCCGCCTTCGCCCAGAGCTCCGCTCCGGCCTGCGACGGCGAGGTGGCCGTCGTGCGTGTCTCCGCAGTCAAGCCGGGCGGTACCATGGAAGGCTTACTTGCCGCCGTGGCCGCACAAAAGGAGTGGTACAAAGCCAACGGGGCACCCGATGAGATCTTCGTCGCGCGGGTGATCGAAGGCGACCGGAAAACCGGTGCAAGAAAGTATTCCGAGACGGTGGCGCTGACCTATCACATTCGACCACAGACACCTGTCCAACTTCCCAACCGCGGCGACGCGGCATGGAACGCCTTCTCCAAGTTGTTTCAGGAAAACTCAGAGATCAAGAACGAATACACCACCTGCATGCCGAAGCGCGGCAAATAGCAAGGTCTTCTGTTCAGACTTACTGCATCATATCCGTAAGAAGCCCCACATATGCGGGTTGCATCAGTACTTCCAGAACCGCTACAATTTCCTCAATCGGATATCAAAGGAGTGCCTGCGCCGTTGGAGCTAATTCCTGCTATTCTTTCGCCCGTGAGCCGGTCCATTGAGATCGCCGATCTCGCACGTACCGTCTATTTCTATCGCGACGTACTCGGCTTCGCGATCGGCAAATCCGGCGAAAATATGGAAGCGGTTAGCGGTCCGGCACGCATCCAGTTCCTCAATCCCGGTTCAGGCGACGGCCACCTCGGCTCCGCGATTCTCTTTTTCCAAACCGAAGACGTGGTGGGAATGCGCGCGGCAATCCGCAAGCGCGGCGGCATCTCATCCTCAGTCGAAGAAGTGAACTGGATCAAGATGCGCATGTTCGAAGTTCGTGATCCGGACGGCCACCGGCTGTGGTTCGGCCAGTCGTTTGACCAACCAGTTTCCCCCAAGCCGGCTGCTAAGCTTTGCCAGGCTCTTCCTGAGCTCCCCTTCGATAAGGTAGTTGAAGCCATCCATTACTATTCGAAAGTCCTTGGATTCAAAATCAACTACTCCCAGGACGATTTGGGCGTAATGTATCGCGATGAGGTCACCATCCTCTTGATTGCCAGAACCCCGCGACACACTGGCATCGGGTCCTTCGAGGTATACGTTGAGGATGCGGACGCTCTTTACGCCGAATTCCGTACCGCAGGAGCCAAGGTCCAAGGCGAGCCAGTCAGCCAGCCGTGGGGATTGCGCACCTTTCAGCTGCTCGACCTGGAAGGCAACCGCCTGACTTTTGCACAACCGTTCGAATAGTTGTTACAGTTTAGTTACAACTTATCCGGTTTGTAACATGTTCATCAAGTGTTATCGCTTTAGTAATAAGATTGAAACCAACCGTTCGCTATACTTCCTATTAAATCCGTAGGTTTTGGTGGAGGTATTTGAATGGAGCAACGCTCAATTCCGGCTCTTCGTGTATTTACGATTGCGGCTGGCATGATGATTTTCCTGGCGGGTGCGGCTAACCTGCTGGCACAAGATGGCAACGGAACCGTATCCGGCGTCATCCAGGACGTTACCGGAAAGCCAATTCCCGGCGCTAACGTCGCTGTAAGAAACGAGTCCACAGGCGCCGCGAAAGCTGCCGCCTCAGGTGTAGATGGCCGGTTTTCAGTAACCGGATTGCCCGCCGGATCCTATTCCGTGGATGTGGCCGCACCCAGTTTCGCAGGCACTCGCAAGAGTGGAGTGAAATTGGCCGCGAATGCAACCGAAGACGTCAAGATCGCCCTCAACGTCGGCGAACTTTCTCAGAGCATCACCGTAGAAGGCACGGTCTCCGTAGCGGCAGAATACTCGCCCTCGCAGAACACTCTCGATGCACGCTCCGCGAAATCCGAAATCAGCCCCGAATTCATTCAGAATTTTGCTTCGCCCGTAGCCGACTTCACTGAACTGCTGCAGATGGCGCCCGGAACCTTCAGCGTCAATCCCAACGGCGTCGGCCTCGGCGACAGCAAAACCTTCTTCCGCGGCTTCAAAGATGGCCTCTACACCATGACGGCTGACGGCATTCCCTTCAACGACACAAACGACCCCACGCACCACTCCTGGGCCTTCTTCCCCAGCCAGTTCATCGCCGGCGTAGAGTTCGACCGCAGCCCTGGTACGGCGGCAAGCATCGGACCGACGAACTTCGGTGGCACCATCAACTTGCTCTCCCGCGCTGTTCCTTATGAAATGGGTATTCGCGGCACCGCCATGTACGGCTCGTTCAATACCCGCATGCTCGCCCTCGATTTCGACTCCGGCAACTTCGGCGGCAAGGACAAGAAGTCCAGCCTCGTTATCAACATTCACCAGATGCTCTCAGACGGCTACCAAACCTTCAATTATCAGAAGCGCGTTGCCGGCTTCATGAAGTACCAATATCGTTTGAACCAGCGCACGACCTTCACGGTATTCACCGGCCTGGTGGATCTTTGGACCAACACCCCGAACGCCAAGGGCCCAACCCGCGATCAGGTCGCCAAATTCGGCGACAACTATCTGCTGAGTGAAGATCCGGCTCAGGCCAATTATTACGGCTACAATTTCTATCACGTGCAAACCGACTTCAGCTACCTCGGTATGAGCACCAACCTCGGCAAGGGCTGGAAGTTTGACAACAAAGTCTATACCTACCGCTATTGGAACAAACAGAATTACAACGGAACAACCATTACCGCCACCAGCGCCATCGACAAGCTGAACGGCTACCGCAAGGCCGGCGACACACTGCAGGTTAGCCACGAATCCGCGCGCGGAATTTTCCGCACCGGTATGTGGTTTGAATGGGCTTACACCGATCGTTACCAGATCCCCAGCAACCCTAAAACCTGGGTGAACGCTGCGCTGCCTAACTTCCACGAGCACTTCATCACGACATCCTTCCAGCCGTTCGCCGAATATGAATACCGAGTAACTCGCCAGCTCAGTCTTTCCGCGGGTATTAAGATGGCGAACTACACGATGGACCTGACACAGTTTGCCGACAACGGCAAGACGGTCGGAAACCTCGGCGGCGCGGCCAGCGTTTACCATAACGCCAACTACCGCACCTGGAACCCGTCGATCGACGCGCGCTACAAAGTCAGAAGCAACTGGACCCTCTACGCCGAATTCGGCACCGGCAATAACATTCCGCCTTCTAGCGTCTTCGATACCAAGAATGCCGCCGTAGCTGTGCTGCCCAAGCCCACCACGGTGAAAACTTACCAGGCGGGTTCGGTTCTGAAATTCAACCGCTTCACGCTCGATGGCGCGTTTTACTACAGCCACTTCCAGAACCCCTTCGTCTCAACCCCAGATGCCTCCGGCGAACCCATCTACTATCAAACAGGCCCGTCCAACACCAAGGGTGTGGAAGCGGAAAGCAGTATCCTCATTGCCAAGGGCTTCAGCCTCTATCTGAACGGCACCATCGGCCGCGCCCGGCTGCAGCAGACTGGCCTGTTCGTAGCCAATTCCCCGCAGAGCACCGAAACCATCGGCCTCACTTATCGCTACAAGGGTTTTGACATCGGCTACTTCGATAAACGCGTAGGAACAATGTACAACGACAATGGCTCAGTCAACCAGGCTGTCCGGATCGATCCATTCCACGTATCGAACATTTTCCTGAACTATACCGTTCGCGGCGATAACTTCATGCGTGGCACCAAGATCCGCTTCGGCGTTAACAACCTGCTCGATAAGCACAGCATCGTTGGCGTAAACCCGGCCCTGGCTTCGTCCGTAACCAATGGCGGCGACATTCTGACACTGCTGCCCGCACGCAGCCTGACCATTCAGATGACTTTCGGTTACGCTCCCAAGTTTAACTAACCCCAATTCGTAAACAACTCGCGGGGCTCCTGCAACTCAGGCGCCCCATTTTTTGGAACCAACCTAATGATTAAAACTCTAATCTCTTTTGTTCTCGTTGCCTGTGCTGCTTCAGCTCTGGCACAAACCGGCGACAGCGGTACAGTCTCCGGAGTAATTCAGGACGTAACCGGAAAACCAATTCCAGGAGCGTCCGTGGCCGTAAGAAATGAATCCACCGGCGCGGCCAAAGCCGCTGCGTCAGGTTCCGACGGCCGCTTCGTAGTCAGCGGCTTGCCCAGCGGCTCCTACTCCGTCGATGTATTTGCCCCCAGTTTCGCCGGCAGCCGTAAAAGCGGCATCAAGCTGGGGCAAAACGCGACCGAAGACGTGAAGATCTCTCTCAACGTCGGCGAACTTTCTCAGAGCATCACCGTCGAAGGAACTGTTTCCGTAGCCGCCGAATACTCGCCGTCGCAAAACACTTTGGAAGCCCGCTCGGCAAAATCGGAAATCAGCCCTGAGTTCATTCAGAACTTCGCTTCGCCTGTAGCCGACTTCACCGAACTGCTGCAGATGGCGCCCGGAACCTTCAGCGTCAACCCGAACGGCGTAGGCCTCGGCGACAGCAAGACTTTCTTCCGCGGCTTCAAAGACGGCCTCTACACCATGGCTGTAGACGGCATTCCGTTCAACGATACAAACAGCCCCACGCACCACTCCTGGGCCTTCTTCCCCAGCCAGTTCATCGCCGGCGTGGAGTTCGACCGCAGCCCCGGCACAGCCGCCACCGTCGGCCCTACGAACTTCGGTGGTTCCATCAATCTTCTCTCCCGCGCCGTGCCTTATGAAATGGATATCCGCGGCACTGCCATGTACGGCTCCTTCAACACCCGCATGCTCGCCCTGGACTTCGACTCCGGCAACTTCGGCGGCAAGGACAAGAAGAGCAGCCTGGTGATCAACCTTCACCAGATGCTGTCCGACGGCTACCAGACCTTCAATCGTCAGAAGCGCCTCGCGGGCTTCATGAAGTATCAGTACCGATTGACGCAGCGCACCACACTAACAGCCTTCACCGGTTTGGTTGAACTTTGGACCAACACTCCCAACGCCAACCAGCCCACTCGCGCTGCCGTTGCGCAGTTTGGCGATAACTACCTGATGAGCGAAGACCCGAAGCGCACCGACTATTACGGCTACAACTTCTACCACGTGCAGACCGACTTCAACTACATCGGCCTTCACAGCGAATTAGGCCGTGGCTGGAAGCTCGATAACAAGACTTACACCTATCGCTATTGGAACAAGCAGAACTACCAGAATGGCAACACCATCAGCGCCACCAGCGGCGTCGATAAGCTGAACGGCTACCGCAAGGTTGGTGACATTCTTACGGTCAGCCACGAGACCGCTCACGGCATCTTCCGTACTGGCCTGTGGTACGAATGGGCGTACACGGACCGCTACCAGATCCCCTCCGACCCCAGAACCTGGGTCAACGCGCCGCTTTCGAACTTCCACGAAAACTTCAACACCAACTCCGTCCAGCCCTTCGCTGAATATGAGCTGAAGGTAACCCGGAAGCTAAGCATCGCCGCGGGCGTGAAGTTCTCCTCCTACAAGATGGACCTGCTACAGTTCGCCGACAACGGCAAAACCGTCGGCAATCTGGGCGGTCAGCCGTGGGTCAAACACGACGCTACATTCAACAATGTTAGCCCCTCGTTCGATATGCGCTATCGCGTAAAGAGTAACTGGTCAGTTTACGGACAGTTCGCCACGGGCAGCAACATTCCGCCAAGCAGCGTTTTCGACACCAAGAACGCCGCCGTCGCAGTGCTCCCCAAGCCAACTTCCGTAAAGACCTATCAGGCCGGTTCCGTGCTGAAGTATAACCGCTTCACTCTCGACACGGCGTTCTACTATAGCCACTTCCAGAACCCCTACTCCTCGACCCTCGATTCGTCTGGCGAATCCGTTTTCTATCAGACCGGCCCTTCGAACACCAAAGGCCTCGAAGCCGAAAGCAGCATCCTGATCGCCAAGGGATTTAGCCTCTATCTGAATGGCACCATCGGCCGCGCCCGCTATCAGAACACCGGCCTTTATGTCGCCAATTCCCCGCAGAACACCGAAACCATCGGCCTCACCTACCGTTACAAGGGTTGGGATGTCGGGTACTTCAACAAGCGCGTTGGCCCCATGTTCAACGACAACGGCGCGGTCAACCAGGCCGCCGCCATCGATCCTTTCCAGGTTTCGAATCTCTTCCTGAACTACACCGTTCGTGGCGATAGCTTCATGCGCGGAACCAAGATCCGGTTCGGCGTGAATAACCTGATGGACAAGCACAGCATCGTTGGCGTTTCACCGGCCCTGGCCTCCTCAGCCACCTCGCCGAACGATCTGATTACTCTGTTACCCGCCCGTAGCTTCACCATTCAGATGACCTTCGGTTACGCCCCGAAGTTCAACTAAAAAGCAGCCTGTGGTAAACCAAAAGGAGCACCGGTTCTCCGGCGCTCCTTTTTCTGGCTCTACCGCAGAATTTGTGGGTGAGTACCCACAGAAATGAAGCGTAGCGTGAGTCCGCTTCACCCTCTTAACTATGAATAGGACGGGGATGGGTCCC
>CAIRSA010000095.1 GCA_903881085.1 uncultured Acidobacteriia bacterium | reverse complement strand
CCCGCAATACGAACTCACCCATTGGGTGACCATTCGGATTCCCGCAACATCTTACAAATGAAGCGGATTGCCGCAATACAAAGACTCAACTGCTTTTAAGGCTGAAAGTAGGTTTGGCGGCCTTCCACCACGCGGGTAAGGATGCCAGCGCGGGTAAGCCGCTCAAGCTCCCTTTGAACACTCCCGGAGCCGAAGCTGAGCGTGCGAACGATCTGTTTTTGGTAAAATCGTTGATCGGAGTGGCCGAAGAACAACTTGAGAACTGCCTGCCGGGTTGCTCCAAACAGCGCGTCGCCAATCGAGTTCGCGGGCAGAGTATTCGCACTACTCATATCAGGTGCGATTCTACCCATTGTGGGGTTCACCATCAACTATCGGTTTGCAGTTGTTGTGTCACTTTCAGAATTAGAAGGCGTACTTCCGGCAACATTATTTGGTGTGTTTGACCTTCCTGGGTGGCAGCTCCTGTTGTCGTGCTATGAGCCGACTGACAGTCGCCGAGTGGACTTTGAATAGCCGGGCCGCATCGGCTGCCGTCCTGTCTCCTTTTGAAACCATCTTTCGAATTTCAGCTTGCTGCTGCGGCGATAGCTTTGGACGCCGTCCACCAATCCGGCCCTCTTCACCGGCAGCATCCAATCCCGCTTTGGTTCGTTCTTTCAGCATGGACCTTTCAAATTCGGCAAAGGTCCCGACCATCTGCATCATCATTCGACCCGCAGGTGTGCTCGTGTCAATCGCTTCCGTCCAGACTACGAAATCCCGCCCCGGCATCCCCAAGCCGTTCCATAATGGTTAGCACATCGCGGAGGGATCGCGAGAGCCGATCGAGTTTCCACTCAACCAGCGAGTCACGTTTTCGGACTTGATCGAGAAGCCTTTGGAGTTCGGGCCGGTCCCAGCGTCCAGCCTTTTTGCAACGCAAGAACTCCCGAGAACAGGCAATCGTCTAATTATTGCAAAAACGTCTGTTTGTGCAACCTCTATTAGCAAGGTCGCTGGCATACTGAGGCACGAGGTAAACTCTTCTGGTTTCACTCAAGATTGAATAACATACGCGCTACGCTGGGAATATGAAGTTCGTCGCTGTAGTTCTATTGGCGCTTCCGATGATGGCCGGCGAATTCAATACGTACCTCGCCGATGGCTATCCCTACAGCGTTTCGGCGATGACCGCGGACGCGGCGGGCAATTTGTACATTACAGGATCGCGTCTCATAATCCCGCCAACTTCCACAGACATTTTCCTGACCAAGCTGGATTCGACAGGAAAAATCGTGTTCACGATTACACTTGGCGGAAAGGGAATCGACCGTGCCTCAGCAGTCGCCCTCGACCCGTCCGGTAACATCTACGTAGCCGGATCCACAACCTCTCCAGATTTTCCCCTTAGCAGAGCAGTGCAATCAACGCCAGCAGCAGGCGGCTCGGGCTTCATCGTGAAACTCAGCCCAGACGGCGGCACAATTTTGTACTCCACGTATTTTGGCGGAACGCTCGGCGTGTCCAGCGTCGCTGGCGTCGCGACGGATAGCCTGGGCAACCTGTACGTGACGGGCGCAACCTACTCACCCGACTTTCCGGTGACCAAAGGCATGCCTGACGGGCGCGGTAAAGTGTCATCCCCGGTGTATCAAGGTGCGTTTGTGGCCAAGATTCAGGCTGATGGCGGCCGGATCATCTACGGCGGACTACTGGTGGGCGTGGATCTTCCTGCCGATGCAAGTTCGGACGCATGCCGCGCGGGAAACAGCTATCGGTTGACGACGGCATCGGGCATCGGCGTCGACGCAAGTGGGAATGCTTACCTGGCTGGCAACACTTCCACGATCGATCTTCCGGCTACGGGATCGGCGCTTGTTAAACAAGGTGTCGGGGCCTTTGTTGCCAAGGTCAACTCGGCGGGAACAGGTCTCGACTACCTTACGTACCTCGACGCGACGGACAACTGTTCCTTTCCAGTGGCCAGTCTGTCCGCGATTGCTGTCGATGCCGGCGGCACTGCCTATCTGGCCGGCATGACGACGGACCCCAAGTATACAGTCACCGCAGGCGCGTCGCAGACGGCGTATGGCGGCACCGGGGCGTTCGGAGGCGATGCCTTTGTAACCGCGTTGCGGCCAGATGGAAGCACGCTTGCGTGGTCAACTTTCCTTGGTGGTACGGACGCGGATGTTGCGCGAACGATCGCGTTGGATGCCGCTGGCGGTGTGTGGGTGAGCGGCACAACATCATCGCTCAATTTCCCCAATGCGAATGGGTGGTCGAACGGTTTTGAATTTCTGGTTGGATTCAACCGGAGCGGCTCCACGCTGACCTTCGCCGCGCGCTACCCAAAGGGCGGCGTCGCGGCAGCAATCGCCGCTGGCTCAACGCCAGGCTTGGTTTACACCGCAGGAGCGAATGGATTAGCCGCTGCAATTCCAACCGCGGTGCTGCCATCGCCGCGCATCTTCGGCGTGGTCAGCACAACGGGCGAACGAGTGGCGCCCTTTTTCGAACTCGGCTACGGGACCATTGTCACGGGCCGCATCGCCCCTGGTGAATTGATCACGATTTACGGTTCGCAGATCGGCCCCGCAACGCCGGTTGCAGGGACGTTCAATGCGGCTGGTTTCCTGCCTGCGAACCTGGGTGGCATTACCGTCACAATGGGCGCACTCGCAGCGCCGTTAATCTATGTGTCGGAGAACCGAATCGACGCAGTTGTGCCTCTCGGTTTACTGACAGGCGTGCAGGACATTGCTGTTTCCCAAAAAGCGCCTGGGTTCCGGTCCGTGGTAGTTGAGACCGCGCCTTCGATCTATCTTGGAACCGACGGCAACGCTGCCGCATTGAACCAGGATGGCACGGTCAACTCATCGACGAATCCCGCTGCTCTGGGTTCCGTGGTGAGCATATGGGCGACCGGAACAGGCTCTCACTTCGCGCCCCTGCTGGACGGGCAGTTGGCGACTTCCGCAAACAACAATTGCCACGCTTGCCGTGTGGGGCAGCCCGGCAGCTTGCTGACGCCGCAATACGCAGGAGCTGCGCCAGGCTTGCCAGCTGGTGTGACACAGATTAATGTTGCGCTCCCCAATCAGTGGGGATCCATCATTTATCCAATCACCTTGAGCGTGAACGGTGCTGCAACAACGGCCAGTGTCTGGGTCAGGGATGGAATTCCCTTCGGCGGAATTCTTTAGGCAATGAAGCTTGCTGCTTGTAGTTTCTCCTGCTTCGCTCTGGCTGTCAATCTTCATGCCGGATTCATCCACGTGTGGGGACTTGCGGAGATCGAGCACTCGCCTGCACTGGTTGTCGGCACTGTTTTGGGAGTGGAGCCAAAAGAATCCTTGCCCTCCGGACTCGCGCGTTCGAAGCCCCCTTGCTTGTTCGTCGCGCGTTTTCCCACCAGCCCATGAATGCAGGGGCAACTATCACCGTTCGATTTGTTGCGAACCAGCAAGGCGGAATGCAATGGCAAGGTTCGCCCATCTGGCCTCATTTTGAAAAGGGTGAATCGGCCCTGTTTCCCCTCGCGCCGGCCGCGGTGGCAACCCGGAGTGGGCGCGCGTTCATTCTTTCTGAACTCGCGAACGCCCTGGCACACGGCAGTCCAACCCAACGATACAGCGCCGCCGGATATCTTCGCCAGCCACAAGCCGAGCCCATTGGGTTCAGAGAAGTGCTGGAAAAGTCTGCCGGACCCAATGAGGATGTTTGGTTAGAAGTGGCGTCTGCACTTCTGGCGAGTAGAGGGATTCCCCAGCCTGCCGGGTTGCTCAAGGATTACGGCTCCGATGAAGATTTCAACGCGATCATTTCTACCCTTCGCCGGCTGAAGGCTGCTGCCATATTGATTGATGATCGTCGCCCAGGGTTCGGTAGCTTGCGCTACTGCGATGTTGCCGCTGGCACAGTGCAGCGATTATCAGGGGAACAGATCGGTGTTAAGCAGGATATGACGCCAGTTGAGAAAGATCGAGCGGTTGTTCAGGCAAGTGCGTGGCTCAGCGCCCATCGAAAGGAATATTAGGCGAGGGTTGGAGCCGGTTGAAGTCAAAAGGAGCCAACCTCGGGATAAGTCCCGCGGTGTAGAGAATACTTCTGGTGGGCGTTGGGACTAGCCCGAATTCCACCCGCTCCTCGATCAACTCTGCAAGGTTGATTTACTCGTGGTCTGAGAACTTTGCCGGCTGTCGCGTTCCCTCCGCGAAGTACTCACCATCATCCTGGAAAAAGCAGTTGGATAGGCTTCAGCCAATTCGCACGACGCCGCGCATTTGGGGTCTGACACCTTTTTTCGGCCGT
>CAIRSA010000094.1 GCA_903881085.1 uncultured Acidobacteriia bacterium | reverse complement strand
GCGATTGGGTGAGCGGTTCCTTGGGGCATTGCGGTGAAGGGCAATTGGGGTCAGACAGCCCATTTTCGGCAAAAACGGCCGAAAAAAGGTGTCAGACCCCAAATGCGCCGCGTCGTTCTAGTCCATGTAAGCGACATTGGAATGCCATTCTGCCCACATTAATCGACGTCGATGTAGGAGAGGAAGCCGACTAACATCTCTTCGTTGGTGCCTTCGCCCCAGCGGATGTCCTTCAATGGATTATTCGGATTCTTCGGATTGGAAGCTGAGTTGTTATAGTAGGCCGTGACATCGATGCGCGTACCTTTGGGAAGGCGCATTGGATCCTTGAATCGGTAGGTGGTCTGCCAGTTGAAATCGTATGGCTTGGCCCAGACCAGTTCCTTCACCGTGCCGTCGGGCAGAGTGGCGGTCATCAGCATTTCGTTGCCGAGAAGGTGCATGTGGGGCAGGGCAGCGGTGGCGATGATGTCCTTGGTCAAAGTGTATTTGGCTTTCTCTTCGTGATGCTCGACGCCGGCGGGGATTTTGATGCCGATGTTGGCTACGATGATCGACTTCTGAACGTGTTTGACGTCACCGGGTTGGAGCCAGACGCCGAGGGTGCTCTTATCCTTTTCATTGAGGCCGTTGCGGTGATAGTGGATCTCGATGACGACGTCGGATTCTTTGGGGAAATACGTGCCGGTATCGGCGTCAGCGAGTTCGGGAGTGAGTCCGGGGGCCCAGCCGCCTATGGAGATGCGCTTGTAGGGAGAGGCCATGCCGAGCGAGCAATCGAAGCCGGGCTTGGGGTCGGCATCGTCGAGCTTGCGCGCCTGTCCGGTTTTGTCGGCGAAGACGCGGACGTGGTGGACCACTTTGCGATTGCCCGGGCGGACTTCCATGGCGCGGATGTAGCGGTCCTGGGTGAGGCCGCTGGGGATGACGAAGCAGCGGTATTCATCGGCGCCGCCGGAGGCGAGTTCGAAGGCTTCGGTGGGTGTGAAGATGAGGTCGGGTTTGCCGAACTTCCAATCGTCGTTGTATTTGATTTGGGCGGGGAGGTCTTTGGCGTTGCCCAGGGGTGCGCCGGCGTCGACCCATTTGGCGAGGGTGGCGATGTCTTCGGCTTTCATGCGGCGTTCGTTCTGGAATTCGCCGTGCCCGGGGACGGCCGACCAGGGCGGCATGATACGGGCTTCGACCACTCGTTTGATTTCGGACTTAAAGGCACTTACCTCTTTATAGTTAGTAAGTGAGAAAGGCCCGATTTGTCCCGGGCGGTGGCAGCCTTCGCAGTTCTTTTGAACGATGCGCGAGACTTCTTTGGCGTAAGTTGGCGCGGCGGGCTGGTTAGCTTTTTCGGCGGCGGTAAGCGAAGCGGCGGCGATTAGAACAGCTGCTGGAAATTTCATTTGAGTTCCCCTTTGAATAGTTTAGCGTGATTGGGGAATGATGCAGAGCCTGGCGGGTGCTTAACCGTTTGGGGGGAGCGAGAAGGTTGAGAGGGTGTCGCGTGGTTTGCAGCGTCTGCGCGGATTGCTCCCGCGAAAACGGATAAGCACTCGACCCAGGCTAGTAATCGGTTAATTCTTCGAAGGGGATCGCTACACGCACTGCATTGAGTACGGCTGCCACGTCAAGCACTTCCTGGAGTATCGCCCCGGTAACCGGCGGCAGATATCCCGCGGCTGCCAGCCCCATGCCCACCAGACTGACGGCCATGCCGCCGATGGCGCTTTGCAAGGCGATGCGGCGCATGCGGCGGCCGATGTGCATCAGCTCGTCCACCTTCTTGAGCGAGGGCTCCAGCATTACGGCTCCGGCGGCCTCAGACGTAATGTCGCTGTTCTGTCCGAAGGCCAAACCCACGGAGGCCACCATCATCGCAGGCGCATCGTTAATGCCATCGCCGACAAACAGCACCGGCTGGCGGGCCACCTCGGCCGAGACGATGGCGACCTTTTCCTCCGGGCTCTTGCCGAAATACACTTCACTGATGCCCACGATGTTGGCCAGGTACTTTACTTCTGATTCGCGGTCGCCGGAAAGCAGCATCACTTTATCCACGCGATGGCGCGGGCCCAGGTGCTCTACAAACGGCCGGCTATCCTGGCGCGGCTCGTCATGAAAGCGCAGCACGGCAGCATACGCGCCATCGACGAACAAAACGCATTCCAGGCCCGATTGGATTTCTGGCAACTGAGGAGGCAAAATGGTCAACTTGGAACGGCTGGTGATGTGCAACTGCACTCCATGCACCTTGCCGTACATTCCGTCGCCCGGTTTTTCGTCCACCTGTTCCACGAAGTCCAGCGCCAGTCCCTCCTTTGACGCCGCATCCAGCACGGCGCGCGCCAACGGATGCTTGGAATACTGCTCCACGCTGGCAGTCAGCCGCAGCACCTGTTCGCGATCGAAGCCCGTTGCGCAGGTTATCTCCGTCAACTGGGGGCGGCCATAGGTGAGGGTGCCCGTTTTGTCGAAGATCAAGGTGCGGCAGCCGTCGATCTGCTCCAGCACCTGCGGATTCTTGATGATCATGCCGCGGCGCGCGGCCAGAGCGATGGCGCCGATCACGGCCACTGGAATGGCGATCAACAGAGGGCACGGCGTGGCGATCACCATCACTGCGAGAAAACGATCGGGGTCCCCTCCGAGGGCCCATCCCGCCACACCAACGGCTAGCGCCAGCGGTGTGTACCATGCTCCCAAGCGGTCAGCGATGCGGCGCATCTTCGGCCGGTTTGACTGGCACGATTCCATCACCTGCATGATGCGCGCGTAGCGGGAATCCACGGCCAGCTTTTCGGCACGGATGCTCACCGCGGAATCACCGTTCACCGCACCGGAAAGCACGGTGGAGCCGGGCGCTTTGGAGATTTGAAAGGGCTCGCCAGTCAGGTACGATTCGTCCATCACGCAGCGCCCTTCAACGATTACGCCGTCCACAGGACAGATCTCATGCGGCATCACGATCAACAGGTCGCCCACCGCAACCTCAGCCAGCGCGACATCCACAATGTGGCCGCCATCGCGGCGATGCGCGCACTGCGGGACACGCCGTGCCAGCGCGTCCAGAACAGCCGAGGCGCGCCGCGTGGCGTACTGTTCCAGCGAAGCGCCGCCGCTGAGCATCAAGACAACGATGGCGCCTACCAGATACTCGCCCAATAACAATGCGGTTACAATGGAGACCCCTGCCAGCAGGTCAGAGCCGAAGTCACCAGTCAATGCCTTCTTGCCGAGGTCGAATAGAATGGGGAGTCCGCCGCAGACGATGGTCAACAGCAACGGAATGGCGCTTGATTCCACTCCCGCGCCGATCGCGTAGCGCATGATCAAGTGTGCGGCGATTCCGATGAAGGCCGCCACGGCGACACACCCCTCCCATCGCTTTAAAAAGGCAAGCATGCTGCAATCCATGCACGCGCATTGCCATGCTCAAAATGGGTTGAAAAGTTCACATGCGTATCTGCTTCGCATGCAAATGCTTGCAGCACTAGCGATTGCTTTCTGCCACTGCCCGCCAATGGCACTCGCGAGCTTGCGCAACTGCGCGCTATCGCGCAGATTCCACATATAATCAGGTAATGGTGCGATTTCTGCTTCCGGCGACTCTGTTGATCAGCCAGTTTGCCCTCTGTGCTCCGCGCGTTGCCTGGCAAAATAAATTAAGCGGCAACGGCAAGGACCGCGTGACGGCCGCGGCTACCGACCGCGATGGCAACTTTCTGCTGCTTGGCGAGACTACGTCGCGCGACTTTCCCGCGACCACGCTACAGAAGCGTCCCGGTGGTTCGAGCCTGATGCTCGATGGCATGCCGGTCGACATTCCGCTGTCGGGCGATGTGCGCAGAATTCTTACGGACCGCAGGAACTTCAACACCACGCACGTGCTGCTGGAAACAGGGCTCATGAAGACGGCTGACTCCGCGCAGACATGGCGGGTGCTGTACACTGGAGCGATCGACGATTTCGCCGTCAACCCGACGGACAGCAACACGGTGTACATCGCCGTCTCAGGCAATGTTCTGAAGACCACTGACGGCGGCGTCACCTGGAACGCAACGGCCACGGCCGCGCCTTCACTGGTCTCCACGGTTTTCCTTTACAACTTCAGAATCTCACTGGCTATTGACCCCAGCCATCCTAATACGATTTACCGCAACGGCCTGTATCGCTCCGACGATGGCGGGGCATCGTGGCAAGTGCTGCCGGACTATATTGGCAATTGGATTTTCGATCCGCTTCGACCAGGGGCGGTGTTCCGTTTCGACTTCGGCTTTCTCGAAAAATCACTTGATGGTGGCGTCACCTGGGCTGCTATTGATCCTGTCTCCCCGGCGTGGTCAGGCACAACCAACTATTTTCTGACCGATCCAAACAGGCCGGGGTACTTGTACGCGATCAAACACCTGGCCTGCGTCGGCTCGTCCGCTGCCGCGGAGCCGACGCTTAACCGGCCAGGGTTGTATGATTCGCCGTGCAACGACACGCGCATCTATCGCAGCGTGAACGACGGCGCAACCTGGGTTCAGGCGCCGCTTTTCGGGTACTTCTTTTCGGTCGGCGCGCAGCCCGGTCTGGCTGCGGTTTATGCGCACGATGGAAACCACCTGATCCGGACCACCGATGGGTTCAAGACCGTTACCACCGTTGCCAACATGCCGCGCCGCCACATTACGGGGTTCGGTTTTACCGCCAGCGGTAGCATCCTGACGGGTAGCAATGCATCGACGGATCTGTTCGTATCGAAGGTAGATCCAAACGGTAAGTTGATCTGGTCAACGTATTTGGGTGGGGATAATTACGAGATCGGACAGGGTATTGCGGCCGGCCGAGATGGCAGCGTGTATGTCACTGGAATTTCCTACTCCACCAGCTTTGGGATCACGGAGGATACCGGCTTTCGCGCCGCGTTCGTGGCTCGCATCTCCGCCGATGGGACGAAGTTGCTGTACTCGCAGCCAGTGGCGCAGGGCTTTACTACGCCCACCTCGATTGCCGTCGACCGCACCGCATCGGCGGTGATTGCCGGTCGCGCCGTCGATGGGTTTCCTGCCACGCCCGGCGTAGTTCAGCCTGTGCTAAGCATTAATCTGGTGGACGGCTTTCCCGCCATTGCGCAAAATGCCTTTGCGTTGAAGGTGGATGGAACAGGTTCCACCGTGTATGCCACCTTTCTTGGAGACGCCGGCATGTCTGCCTCTGCCGTGGCAATCGACGATAGCGGCAACGCCTTTGTCGGCGGTAGCGCGTTGTGGAAGCTGAGTGCCAACGGAACCGGGTTGCTGTACTCGAAATTCCTCACCGGCAAATACTTCACTTCGCTTTTGCTCGACGCGCAAAACGGGCTGTATGCCGGGCTGAACAGCGCTACTGGCAACATGTTGATGAAGTTCGCGGGTGACCCGCCGCTGCCGCTCTACACCAAACCATTGAGCGAAGAAGGGCTGCTGTTTTCGCAGAGCCTGGCCGCGGATTCCAGCGGCAATGCCTTTCTGGCTGGGCAGACTGGGGGACTGAGCACTGCCACTCGGAATGTTCTGGAAGGCGCAGGCCGCGATGGCGGCGGATTCCTTGCGAAGATTTCCGCGGACGGTGCGAGTCTGGTGTATTCCAGCTATCTGCTGAGCGAGGTGACCGCCATGACGCTGGGCGCTGACGGCAATCCGTTGGTGCTGACCTCGCCGGTAGTTCTTACCAAGTTCGATGAGTCCGCGCCGCCGCTGGCGTTGGCCCTGGATGGCGTTTTGGATGCGGCCGGCATGACCAGCACCCCGCTGGTCGCGGGCTCGAAAATCGCTCTCACCGGTGTGGGCTTGGCTGCCCTCGACACGAAGATTCTGCTTAACGGGGTGGCTGTACAACAACTGCTCGTGGATGGCGGGCGGCTGCTGTTCGAAGTTCCACCTTCGGTTGGTCCGGCGGCGCTGCATGTGGAGCGCTCCGGTTATCGCTCGCAGGATGTGAAGCTGACCGCGGCCGCGTCATCGCCTGCGGTGTTTTCGAGCGATGGGACAGGCAAGGGGTTGGCGATGGCGTTCAATGAAGATGGCTCGCTGAACACGCCGAAGTGGGTTTCTACGCCTGGCTCGATGATGACGCTGGTGGTGAATGGCATAGATCCGCAGGCTGAGCTGACGGTAGTGATTGGCGGCGTCTCCTGTCAGATCGTGGATACGCAGCGGGCCTCGATTGGCGGGCTTCCCGGTAAGTGGGATCTGGTGACCATCCAACTGCCGGTGGATATCGGCGGTGGCCACCAGATGGTGCAGATTTACGATACCAATTCCGTTTATGTGCGCCTGCCGCGGGTTTATATTGTGATTGGGTAAGGGACCACGTAAAAATAACTTCACCGTGACTGCGCGGGCCCACGTGACGCGGCAGAGTAGGACTCCAATGTCGCTTACATTGGCGGTTTTGTGGCGAGGTTGCGATTGGGTGAGCGGTTCCTTGGGGCATTGCGGTGAAGGGCAATTGGGGTCAGACAGCCCATTTTCGGCAAAAACGGCCGAAAAAAGGTGTCAGACCCCAAATGCGCCGCGTCGTTCTAGTC
>CAIRSA010000093.1 GCA_903881085.1 uncultured Acidobacteriia bacterium | reverse complement strand
TTTCGTGTCGCCAATACTCAACTGAATGTCGATAGTAGTGGTCTTCGATGTCTCGACAATTATGCCGTCGCGATTTAGTCGATTGAAACCCGCCAATTCAGCCGTCAAGCGGTAGGCGCCAGGCTCGAGCGCAGGCATCGAGTAGATTCCGGCGCTGGATGAAATGGCGCTCTGCTGCACATTTGTAGCGGTATTGATCGCAGTGATCTTTACACCGGCCAGAACAGCGGACTGTTGATCGGCGATGGTGCCGATGATCTGACCCTTATTGGATTGCGCGAATGCGGACATCGCGAAAAACAGGAACGAGACAACATGTTTTCTCATAATGAGCTCCCGGGCGAAGCGCTTAGCAAAAAGCTAGGGCTATTATATATGAATCATTCACACAACAGCTCACCGCAGCATACCGTTGGCGCGGCAAAATGAAAACCTCCGGTTTGGGCAAAGTAGAAAGTTCCTACTTGAGAAGTGGCACCCATTGCCATTCCCTCCAAAGCGCTTGATTCGCATCGCGGCCACCCATCAAGGCTCCCCCTTCGGCACAGCAAGAGTCGCGGCCTTGACGGGACCCGGCCACGATGCACTGAACATCCCACATAAGCGGGAATGGCAGATCTTGTGCCGATTTCCGCGAAACCGGAAGTCTCTACTTTGCCGGGAACCGGAACTTTCTGCTTTGCCCTGAAACACCGCAGCATATCGTTGGCGCACACATCTCCCATTCCGCGTCCGACAGGTCGCGCATTTGTATCCTGCCAAAAGTTCAACCCGGGGGGGCATTGGACAGAAATAAATAGGTTATTTGCCAGAACCAAGGAACCCAGAGGCCAGCATGCGCCACATCTTGCTCTGACACTGCGCTACACTAGGAGAAGTATTAGAAGAAACGATGTAAGGGTTTTGTATTCGAACGTTCAGTAGAATGTAGCAAAAGATTTGAGCTCCCGCCGAAAAGGGTAATGGAACGGCCTGTCCCGCCATCAACGGACACGGCCGCCGACTCGATTTGACCAGCCATTTGACTATCCCCTTGCAATTTGGTAACCTAAATACTTTGTACGATTCGAACGGAGAACGTCTGTCTTATGAGTACCACCTTCCCCTCGGGGAAAGATTTTCCTCGAAATTGGCACGTGATTGACGCTGCCGATAATGTGCTTGGCCGCATTGCGACCAAAGCCGCTATGCTCCTGATGGGCAAGAACAAGGCCAACTACACGCCATTTCTGGATACCGGCGATCATGTTGTGGTGATCAATGCGAAGAAAGTTCGCCTCACTGGTAACAAGGAAAACCAGAAGCTGTATCGCCGTCACACCGGCTATCCTGGCGGTTTGATCGAAGTTGGCGCGGCCAAGATGCGTTCCACGCGTCCTGATCGCATGATCGAAGAAGCGATTAAAGGTATGCTGCCCAAAAACAAGCTCGGCAAGCAGATGTACCGCAAACTCAAAGTTTACGCTGACGACAAGCATCCGCATCAGGCGCAGAAGCCCGTCGAATTGGCGATTCAGTAACGGAAGTTTTGAAAGGATTATCAGTGGCAGCAACGTTAGTTCAATGGTTAGGAACGGGCCGGCGCAAGACTTCCGTAGCCCGCGTATTTCTCCGCAATGGCAAGGGCACGATCACCATTAATGGCCGCGCGCTTGAACATTACTTCACGACCGAATCCTCCAAGGCCGCTGTGAAGCAGCCCCTTTTGGCGACGGAAACGGCTGACAAATTTGACGTTTTGATTCTCACCGATGGCGGTGGATTCACGGGACAGGCCGGAGCGGCCCGCCTCGGAATCGCACGCGCACTGGTGGAATTCAATGCTGAACTCCGTCCGAAGTTAAAAGGGTTCGGCTTCCTCACTCGCGATCCTCGCGCCCACGAACGGAAGAAGTACGGGCAAAAGGGTGCACGTAAGCGGTTCCAGTTCTCCAAGCGTTAACCGGTATCTGCAACATACAACTGACGCGCGCGCAAATCTCGCTTAGGGCCGCGCGCGCGTCCCAATCCAATTAGGAGTTAATTTGCCGTCCATTAGCATGAAAGAATTGCTCGAAGCAGGCGTTCACTTCGGGCACCAGACCAAGCGCTGGAATCCAAAGATGAAAGAATACATCTTTGGCGAACGTAACGGTATCTACATTATCGATCTGCAGAAGACCTTGAAGCTCTTCAAGGAAGCCATGCAGTTCGTTGGGTCGATGGCCGCGCAGGGCAAGAGCGTGCTCTTTGTGGGCACCAAGCGCCAGGCACAGGAAGCCATCGCCGAAGAAGCCACTCGTTGCAACATGTACTACGTGAACAACCGCTGGTTAGGCGGGTTGCTCACCAACATGACCACCGTCCAGAAATCCATCAAGCGCCTGAAAGAACTCGAAATCATGGCGAGCGAAACCCAGTACGCAGGCCGCGGCAAGAAAGAAGCCGGCCGCCTGGAACGCGAACGCAAACATCTGCTCCAGAACCTGGCTGGCATCAAAGACATGAATGGCCTGCCGGATGTTCTCTTCGTCATCGATTCCAATAAAGAAGCAATCGCAGTGAAGGAAGCCCGCAAGCTCGGCATTCCGGTTGTCGCCGTTGTCGACACCAATTGCGATCCCGATGAAGTCGACTACGTAATCCCCGGCAACGATGACGCTCTCCGCGCCATCCGCCTGTTCACCAACAAAATCTCCGATGCCTGCGCAGAAGGCCGCGCACTGGCCACCGAAGAACAGTTTGTCGCCGAACGCATCGTCACCGACGAGACGACGATGGAAGATACGCCGCACGAATATACTCAGTACCTCGATCCGAAGTACGCTGAGCAGCTGATGTCTGAAACGATCCCCGATGAGGACCTGCCTTCCATGTCCCTGCCCCGCAAGGGCCCGGCAGTGGAAGCGACTCCTGAAGTCGTAGCCGGATCGATCAGCGAAAAATAACAATTAGAACAATCGGGGCCGGATGAAAATCCGGCCCTTAAAGTAATAAGGACTCATATTATGGCGGAGATTACTGCACAATTAGTGAAACAACTGCGCGATCGCACCAGCGCAGGCATGATGGAATGCAAGAAGGCGCTGGAGGAAGCCAAAGGCGACCTCGCTGAAGCTGAAGTCGTACTTCGTAAGCGCGGTGTGGCATCGGCATCGAAGAAAGCAGGCCGCTCAACCAAGCAGGGTATGATCGGGACCTATATCCATCCGGGTTCACAGCTCGGTGTGATGATTGAAGTCAACTGCGAATCCGATTTCGTGGCCCGCACGGAAGGCTTTCAGAGCCTGGTTCACGACATCGCCATGCAGGTTGCCGCGGCCGATCCGCAGTTCCTGCGCAAGGAAGACGTTACCCAGGCCGCGCTCGATAAAGAACGCGACATCTACCGCGCCCGTGCCATCGCCGAGGGCAAGCCGGAAAAGATCATCGAGAAGATGATCGAAGGCCGCCTGGCGAAATACTACGAAGAAGTCTGCCTCCTCGAACAGCCGTTCGTGAAGGAAAACACGATAACAATCGGCCACATGGTCACCAATGCCATTGCCAAGATGGGCGAGAACATCACCATCAGCCGCTTTGTGCGCTTCAAGGTTGGCGACACCGCACAGGACGAACCGCAACAGGCTGCTGAATAATAAATCCCGTGGCCAAATACGAGCGCATTCTCCTAAAATTGAGCGGCGAAGTACTGGCCGGGGGTAAAGGGTTTGGTATCGATCCGGCGCAGGTCACTTCGCTCGCCGCGGAAGTGGCGGAGGTGGCCCGCACCGGTGTTCAAATTGGTTTGGTAGTAGGCGGCGGCAATTTCTTTCGCGGAGTTGCCGCTGCCGCTAACAACATGGATCGGGTAACCGCCGATCACATGGGTATGCTGGCAACGGTGCTTAACGCACTCGCATTGCAGGATGCCCTCGAAAAGCAAGGCATCCCCACCCGCGTCATGACGGCAATCGCAATGGCTCAGGTGGCTGAACCGTACATCCGCCGCAGGGCAATCCGGCACCTGGAAAAAGGCCGCATCGTGATCTTCGCCGGCGGCACCTCCAACCCCTACTTCTCAACTGACACCACGGCGACATTGCGCGCACTGGAAATCCATGCGCAGATCGTGGCCAAGGCAACCAGCGTCGACGGCGTGTACGACAAGGATCCAAAGAAGTTCGCGGATGCCGTCCGCTACGACGAAATATCCTACACCGAAGTGCTCACCAAAGGCCTCGCCGTCATCGATGCATCGGCCATCGCCATGTGCCGCGACAACAAACTTCCCATCATGGTCTTCAATTTGACTCGCACAGGGAATATAATGCGAATGTCGATGGGAGAAACTGTCGGAACAACCATAAGGTAAACAACCCATATGTCACAACCATTCATTTCCATAAAAGAAGTGGAAGCAAATGCGAAGACGCGCATGGAAAAAGTGTCAACCGACCTGCAGCAGGAACTGACGCATATCCGTACTGGACGCGCCTCAATCAATCTGTTGGACTCGGTCCGCGTCGACGCCTACGGCAGCCTGTCGCCCCTGAACCATGTGGCGACCCTGCACGTGCCGGAGCCGGCGCTGATCACCGTCCAGCCCTTTGATTCCTCGCAAATCAACGCCATTGAGAAGGCCATCCGCAACGCCGACCTCGGCCTGAACCCTTCCAATGACGGAAAGCTGATTCGCCTGCCGATTCCTGCACTCAACGCCGAACGGCGCAAGGAACTGGTAAAGAAGGTGCATGTCATCTCAGAAGAGCACCGCGTGGCCATCCGCAACATCCGCCGCGATGCCAATGAGAGCCTGAAGAAGCTGCTGAAGGACAAGTTGATCAGCGAAGACGAAGAACGCCGTGGCCTGGAAGAAACTCAAAAGCTGACCGACGCCGCCATGAAGAGAATCGATGCACAGTCCGCAGCCAAAGAGAAAGAAATTACCGAACTGAAGTAGCTCCCGCCCTGTGCAATTCGCCAGCGCGATCCAACGCGCTGGCGATGCTTTCGCAAAGATTTTCGTCCCCCACCACTTTTTCAAATTGCGCCTGCTTCATCAGTTGAAGCGGTTGTTCACGCGCCCCGCATAACACCAGATTCCTGCCCGTTTTCTTCAACGACGAAGCCAGTTCTTCCAACGCCTGTAGCCCGGTTGCGTCCAGCGCCGGCATGTTGCGCAAACGCAGGATCACGGTCTCAGGCAGTTCTTCTATTCGATTCGTAATCTCGTGCATCTTTTCGGTCGCTCCAAACAGGAACGGGCCGTGGATGCGGAAGATGGTCAGGTAGTCGGGAATCGATTTGTCCTGCAGAATGTGGACCCGGCTTTCGGCGATGTAGTCGTGGGTCACCTGGCTGATGGTTGTAGTGACAGCGACCTTGCGAATGAACATCAGCGCGGCGAGGATCATGCCGAACTCAACGGCCAGCGTCAGGTCCGCGATCACCGTTAGCAGGAACGTCACGAACCAAACCGCGATATCGGCTTTGGACAGCTTCAACAGCTGCGGGATCTCTTTCCATTCGCCCATATTCCACGACACGACGAACAGAATCCCCGCCAACACCGCCATGGGGATGAACTTCGCCAGCGGCGCCGCAAAGACCAAAATGGCCAGTAGCGTTAAGGCGTGAATCATGCCCGCCACTGGAGACTGCGCGCCGGCTCGGATATTGGTTGCCGTGCGTGCGATCGCGCCTGTTGCAGGCAGGCCGCCAAACATCGGCGAGACGATATTGGCAATGCCCTGGGCGATCAGTTCCACGTTGGGCTTGTGCTGGTCGCCGCTCATGCGGTCGCTGACCACGGCGGACATTAGGGATTCAATCGCACCCAGCATCGCCACCGTCAGCGCAGGCGACAACAGTTTTAGAATCAGATCCCAACGTAAGCGAGGAACATGGAACTGCGGCAGGCCGCTCGGTATGCCTCCGAACTTGCTGCCGATGGTTTCCACCGGCAACTGAAACACCGCGGCCACCAGGGTGCCCAACAAGAGCGCAACGATGTATCCTGGCACGCGCTTCAGATACCTGGTGCACAGAAGAATCAAGGCCAACGAACTGGCTCCAAGGGCGGTCGCTTCCCAGGAGATGGTGTGAAACGCTTCCGCCAGCGCTTCCATGCGCGCCAGGAATTCGCTTGGCACGGCACCCATCTTGAGGCCGAAAAAGTCCTTGATCTGCGTGCTGGCGATGAGCATCGCAATGCCGTTGGTGAACCCTACCACCACTGGCCTCGGAATGAAACGCACCGCTGTTCCCATGCCGGTGATCCCAAGGATGATGAGGATGATGCCTGCCATCAGCGTACAGACAAACAGACCTTCAATCCCGTATTTTGCAATGATGCCGGCCACGACGACGACGAATGCGCCGGTCGGCCCGCCGATCTGCATCTTCGATCCGCCGAGAGCTGAGATCAGAAATCCGGTGACGACGGCGCAGTAGATCCCGGCCTGTGGCGGAACACCGGAAGATATGGCGAAGGCCATCGCCAGGGGGAGTGCAACCAGACCGACGGTAACACCGGCGATCAGATCGGCAATGAACTTCTTCTTGTCATAATCGGCAAGGCACTCGAAGAATTTTGGTAGCCAAGGATTCATGAATAACTACTATTCTACCGCCTGCGAGGACAAAACTTGCGTCCAACCGCAGGCGCTCCGCATACTATTAGTGGAAGTGGTTGACTATTATCAGGTTCTTGCTGCCCTGGCGGTACTGTTTACAGTGCTGGAGAGGCTATGGCCGCGCATCCCGGCGCAACGGCTGTTTCGCAATGGCTGGTTCTCCGACGCCGCCTACATCGTCTTCAACAGCAAATACTCCGGCATCCTGATCGGCTATTTCACCATCCGCTGGATAGGCACGCTGAACGCCGCACTGCCCCGCCCCCTGCTATCGGCCGTGCCGCACTGGGTGCAATTCACCGTCCTGCTAGTGACGGTGGATCTGATGAAGTGGATGATCCACAACCTGTTGCACCGCGTGCCGTGGCTGTGGGAGTTCCACAAGGTGCACCACAGCATTGTGGAGATGGATTGGATCGGCGACTGGCGCTTCCATTGGGTGGAAACGATGTTCTACAATTCCCTGCTCTACGTGCCTGTGTATTGCCTGGGGATTCCTGGCGAGATCGGTCTGGCCGTGGGGATTGTCGACACCATCGGCGGCCATTTTGCGCATGCGAATCTGAAGTGGCGCATCGCCTGGCTGAAGTACATTTTCAATTCGCCGGAGATGCACTTGTGGCACCACAACCACCCCGATTGCGGGCCGGTCAACCGCAACTTCGGCCTCACGCTGAGCGTTTGGGATTGGTTATTCGGGACCGCCTACGTGCCAGGGCACGACCCGGAGCGACTGGGCTTCGACGGCGTGGAGCAGTATCCTGAGCAATTGCCTGGACAGTGGCTGGCACCCCTGTTGGGGCTTGTCCGCGGCAGGCGGTAGTGGATCGAGGGGATGCCTCCTCTCATGAGCGCGAAGATAGGCGAAGCAGGCCGAGTACCACTCAGCCGCAGAGTGGCACTCCAATGTCACCTACATTGGCGTGTTCGTGGCGAGCACACTGATGTGTGCCGTCTGGACAATCATGTCAAGGCGTTTTCATTTGGACCGGAGGGTTTTCGAACGCACCGAGACGAGTCTCGGTGCGGCAGGCAGAAATGCCTGCGCCACCTGGGCCCTTGCCGTCAAGGTGAAGTTATCTTCGCATGGTCCCGTATCGTGAGGGCTAAGGTTTGTTCGTTGCATCGGTGGACAATCATCGCGGTCCCCATTTGCTGTCGATCGGAGACCTTGCACCAACGTCTCGTGTGATGCTACCTCAAAGTGGCAAAACCACTATAAATTCTCTCCCGACCATTTCAGGCACTTGATCACATTCTCGTTTTCCACGCGCATCTGCTCGTCCTTAGATAAGTGCGAAATGCGTGGCAGCGTCTGTTTCTTTGCGCGGACCATGGCCAGGGTGCGGGCCAGGTAGCGCGCGTCGCGAGATTCGTAAGTTACCCAATACTTATCTTTCAGGCATGGCACCTGCAAGGGGTCGCGGGTAATCATCTCTAACGTCAACTTAGTCTTCGGACGGGCTTTGAGGATGATCGAGACTACCTTCTTCATGTCGAGCATGCCTTCGCCTAAGTTCATCTCGGAGAGCAGGAAGCCGTCGGCGTATTCATCTACGGCCATGTCCTTCAAGTGCGTGGCAACGGCGTAAGGGGCCAAGCGCTCGATCACTTCCATTGGGTCATCAAGTAATGAGATGTTATTGCCCGTATCGATGGTCGCGCCGAGATACTCGCTGGAGTATTCCTTGAGTAAGGCTACCATCTCATCGATCGTCCAGTCCTTGTGGTTTTCAAGTGCGATGGGGACTTTGTGCTTTTCGGCGGCGCGGACGGCGGTTGTGAGTGACGCTCGCGATTCAGCGACGAACTTCTTCCATTCGGCCATCGTATTGAAGGTCTCATAGCGGCGGCCTCCGAGGCAGCCCATGCGCACGCAGCCTGCTCCGGCTTCCTTCGCGGCCGCCATTACCCCTTCGGCCTGCTTCAGACCGCCCATGAGTTCCAGCCACATGCCGTATTGCTCGGACTTGGCGCGCAGTTTCTTCACATAATCGGGCTCCAAGGAAGCGAGCCCCATCTGCATGCCGGCTGCTCCAAGCGAGTGGCAGTGATCAAGGAATTCCAAGGTCTCGCGCGGTTTGCGCACGGTGAGATAGCACGTGGACGCAACGGCCATCTTGCTCTTCGGCGCGGCCATCGCGGCCAGCGCGGGAGTCATCAAAAACGATCTTCTGGTCACAGGTTGAAACTCCTTAAAACGCCGTCCCACGGCTTGCGGTAAGGCCGCACCAACATCTTGTTCGCTTCGGCATCGCCGATGATCTGCTCTTTCTCCCAATCCCAGTGCAGCTTGCGTCCGGTGCGTAGAGACAGGTTGGCGAGGTGGCAGGCGACGGCAACGCGATGGCCATCCTCAACGTCGGCGATGGGCCGCTGACGCGTCTTGATGCAATCGATAAAGTTGCGCACGTGCAGGTCGAACTGCTCGTCGGATGAGCCGGGTTCTTTTCGCGGCTGGATCCATGGGGTTGGCTTAAACTGAGACTTAGGCGGACCGCCGGCGGGGTGCCCTTTGAATTGCGGGATTGTATTGTTGGGGTCGATCTTCATGTCGGCGAATATCTCGTAACCGCCACGGCCGACGGTCATGCTGCCCTTGTCGCCGAAGAACTCCAGGCCGGACGCGCCGGGCTTGCCAACGCTGGCTTCGCGATGCGACCACGTCGCAGTCATTTTCGGGTATTCGAACAACGCGTCCTGCGTATCAGGTGTCTCGCCCTCTTCCTGCAGCGCGAATCGCCCGCCGCTTGACGACACCGCCGAAGGCCCGTTCAATTTGAGAACCCAGTGCATGATATCGATCGAATGCGCAGCCAGATTCGTCATCTGCCCACCCGAATAATCCCAGAACCAGCGGAAGTGATAGATTCCCCGAAGCGGGTTGTACGGACGCAATGGGGCGGGGCCGAGCCACATGTCGTAATCGAAGTCGCTCGGCGCAGCGCCTGCCGGAGGCGCGGCGAAGCCCGGCATCACGTTGCGCGCCGAGGCCATTGTCACATGATGAATTCGGCCGATGGCGCCTTCGCGCAGCAGGTCGCGCGCCTTCTGATAATGCAGTCCGCTGCGTTGTTGCGTACCGGTTTGCACGACGCGATTGTACTTGCGCGCGGCCTTGGTCATCCAGCGGCCCTCGGCTACAAACAACGTCAGAGGCTTCTCGACATATATATCCTTCCCTGCGGCGCAGGCCATAATCGTCATCATGGCGTGCCAGTGGTCGGGCGTTGAGACAACCACGGCCTGAATGTTTTTGTCGTCGAGCAGCTTGCGGAAATCCTTGTACGGTTTCGCATTGCCTCCGCAAGCGGCGATACCTGCTTCGAGGCGTGGCTGATAGGTTTCTGAAAGTGCAGCCATGTCAACGTCCTTCTGGTTCTTGAAGTCGTAGAGGTGCTGAGCGCCAATCAACCCGTACCCGATGAAGCCAACCTGCACGCGGTCATTCGCGCCCATTACGCGCGAATAGGAAGCCGCAGTCATCGCTGTGAGAAAACTTCGTCTGGACGTGGACATGGAGTCGATTCTATCATTAAGAATTCCCTTATGAATCCCATACTCGATTCTGGAGACACGTCTCTCTTTGACATCCGCACCAAGGTGCCGGGCCCGCAAGGATCTTTGCCGTTGACAGCGGAGATGCTGATGGTGCGCCCATCGGGCGACCTTTTCGGCTGGAGTCAGAACGCAGGCATGGGCTGGGACCCTTCCAAATTGGGCGGAAAAGAGTTTCTGCTGCTCAGCACGCATGGCGGAATCCGCGCGGCAAACGGCGAACCCATCGCGCTCGGCTATCACACCGGACACTGGGAGGTGGGCCTGCTGATGGAAGCTGCGGCGCAGGAACTGAAAGGCGCAGGCGCGGTGCCGTTTGCGGGTTATTGCACGGATCCATGCGATGGCCGCACGCAAGGCACGAACGGCATGTTCGATAGTTTGCCTTATCGCAACGATGCCGCTACGATCTTCCGCCGCCTGATTCGCTCACTGCCAACGCGCCGCGGCGTGATCGGCGTGGCGACTTGCGATAAGGGCCTGCCGGCCATGATGATGGCGCTGGCCGGCATGCATGATCTGCCTTGCGTGCTGGTGCCAGGCGGCGTGATGATGATCGCCGAGGATGCCGAAGACACGGGGCGCGTGCAGTCGATCGGCGCGCGCTTTACACATGGCGAGATGACGCTGCAGGCCGCGGCCGATATGGGCTGCCGCGCGTGCGCATCGCCGGGCGGAGGTTGCCAGTTTCTGGGTACGGCGGCGACGGCGCAAGTAGTGGGCGAAGCACTTGGTATGTCGCTGACGCATTCGGCGCTTGCTCCGAGCGGACATCCGATCTGGCTTGATATGGCCCGGCGCTCGGCGCGTGCAGTGATGGAATTGGAACTGCGCGGCAAGCGCATGACCGATATTTTGACCGACGCAGCGCTGCGCAATGCGATGGCCGTGCATGCGGCGTTTGGCGGGTCGACGAATTTGATTTTGCATCTGCCGGCGATTGCGCACTCCGCCGGATTGCGGCGGCCAACGGCGGAAGACTGGGCGAAGGTGAATCGGAAGATTCCGCGCATTGTAGACGCACTGCCAAATGGCCCGCGCAATCATCCGACGGTGCAGGTGTTTCTGGCCGGCGGCGTGCCGGAAGTGATGCTGCATCTTTCGCGGCATGGGTTGTTGGAGTTGGATGCACTGACGGTGTCGGGCGAGCCATTAGGCGACATGCTGGCGTGGTGGGAGAAGTCCGAACGCCGTGCGGCTTTGCGTGAAGTATTGCGGTCTCGCGATGGCATTGATCCAGATGATGTCATCATGTCGCCGGAATCAGGCGCAAAGCGCGGGCTTACATCGACAGTGTGTTTCCCGCATGGGAATCTGGCGCCGGAAGGCTCGGTGATCAAGGCGACCTCGATCGATCCTTCGGTAGTGGATGCCGATGGCGTGTATCGCAAGACGGGGCCGGCGCGCGTGTTCATCTCAGAGCCGGCTGCGATTGCGGCGATCAAGACCGGGGGTATTAAAGCGGGCGACGTGCTGGTGTTGTGTGCGCGTGGACCGTTGGGGTCGGGGATGGAAGAGACGTATCAACTGACTTCTGCTTTGAAGTTTTTGTCGTTTGGGAAACAGGTGGCTTTGATTACTGACGCGAGGTTTAGCGGGGTTTCCACGGGTGCTTGCATTGGGCATGTATCGCCCGAGGCTTTGGCTGGTGGGCCGATTGGGAAGTTACAGGATGGGGATTCGATTCAGATTATCGTCGACCGGAATACGTTGGAAGGCACTGTGAACGTGCTGGGGTTGGATGGGACGGTGGAAGCAGGCACGGCCTTGTTGGCTTCACGCGAACCTCGGGCGGATTTGGTGTCTGATCCTGCTTTGCCGGCGGATTCTAAGATTTGGGCTGCTTTACAGGATGTTAGCGGCGGGCCGTGGGGCGGTTGTGTGTTTGATGCGGAGGCTATTTTGAAGGTGCTTGCTGCGGGCAAGAAGGCTTTGGGGCAGAGTTAGCTCTCGGGGCGATTGCCAATCGCCCGCAGAGTGCCCCTCCAATGTCGCTTACATTGATTAGAACGACGCATCGCATTTGGGGTCTGACACCTTTTTTCGGCCGTTTTCTTGTCCGCCGAAGCCTTGGCGAAGGTGGATGCCGAAAATGGGCTGTCTGACCCCAATTGCCCTCCAACGCAATGCCCCAATGAACCGCTCACCAAATCGGAAGCTCGCCTCATCAATGTAATGTAAGCGACATTGGAGTGCCACTCTGCCCCACGTCAGTTAGACTTGAACTACTGCGCGCGGAGGGCTGCAGCGCCCGCCGTGGGGGCGGCGGTGGAAACCGCCGAACAGGATACGCCCAAGTACCAGCAGGCCCACTCCCTGCCAGAACGTGATGGCGTGCACACCAAAGATTTCGGGCATGAGCCAGTTCCACAAGTGAACAACAATCTCTCCAAGGCCGGCGGCCAGGAGGGTCGCAAACAGCACAATTTTCAATGCCCGTAAGAGCCAAAATCGTCTCATTTTCATTTCCTCACTTTCCTTTCACTTCTTCGTATATCGGTGCAAGCCGCTGACGCAGGTGCAGCACCGCGTAGTGTTTTCGCGACAGGAGTGTGTTGACGCCCAAGCCGGATTCGGCGGCCAGATCCTTGAAGCTGCGGCCTTCGATTTCATGCGCGACAAAGACGCTGCGCTGTTCTTCGGGAAGTTCTTCCAACGCACCTGCGATCGCTTCCATCAGCACCCTGCGGGCAAATGCAGCGTCCGGGCCTTCTTCGGATGATGGCAACAGATTCTCCAACTCGTGCAGGTCTTCGCCATCCCGATCCGGACGCTTTTTGCGAAAGCGGTCTGTGATGCGGTTTCGGGCAACGCGGTAAAGCCAGGCACCTGCCTGTTCGATCGGTTTCAGCAAACGGTAGGCTTCGATGAGTTCGTAGCAGACATCCTGGAGAATGTCTTCGGCGTCACCCTGGTCGTCGACGTGTTTGCGGATGAAGTTTCTTAGTTTGCTCCACTCGGCACGGAACACATCGGTTATGCGTTGATCCTGTGCTCCGATTGCTATCGTCTCAGTCATTCGATTTCGTCATCCACCTATGAAGACGAAAATTCGGGGCGGGTATTTTAAACTTTCTTCAGATTCGGTGTAGGATCCATGCGGTTGGCCAAACAAAAAAGGCGGCCACCCTTACCCGTGGCCGCCGCTAGATTGTTCATGGGGATGTTACGTTAAGTCATTTTCCAATACGACCCGGTAGCGGGCTTTGCCTGATTCCAGGTGCTCGAAGGCGGCATTGGCATCGGACATTTTGAAGACCTCGACCATGGGCTTGATGTCATGGCGTACGCAAAAGTCGAGCATGGTGACGAGGGTTGCAGGGCTGCCGAGGGGAGAGGCGCCGACTGACTTCTGGCCAAGGATGAATGGAAACACGGGTACGGGCACAGGGTTGGGAATGACTCCGACGAAATGGAAACGGCCCTTTGGAGCGAGGGTAGAAAAATAGCCGTTCCAATCCAAATCAACTGCCACCGTGCTGAGGATGAAGTTGAGTTTGCCATTCAGATGAGCCATGTCGGCCGCATCGCGGGAATTGACGACATGGTGCGCGCCGAACTTTCGGATCTCGTCTGATTTGGCGGGGTTGGAACTGAAGGCGTATACTTCACAGCCCCAGTGGCGGAGGAACTGGAGCGCCATGTGGCCAAGTCCTCCGATGCCGATTACCCCTACTCGATCCGTGGGTTTCACTCCGGCTTCGACCAGTGGATTGAATACAGTAATTCCGCCGCAGAACAGCGGACCGGCCGATACCGGGTCGAGGCCATCGGGCAGCGGGACAGCCCAGCCCCAATTGGTGCGGACGCGCGTAGCAAAGGCGCCGTGGCGGCCGACGATGGTTTGTTCAGCGGTTTGGCAGAGGTTGTGATTACCGCTGAGGCACTGACTGCAGCCCATACAACTGCCCGCAAACCACCCCACTCCAACGCGTTTTCCCATGGGATTTCCAGGCTGGTTGGCGATGCCTGGAACGGCTGAACCAACACCGACGATGCGGCCGACAGCTTCGTGTCCGGGGACGAAGGGATACTGCGTAAATCCCCATTCGTTATTTGTCATGCTGACATCGGAGTGACAGATGCCGCAATACTCTACTTCCACTTCAATCTGTTCCGGGCCGAGCGGGCCAGGGTCAAAAGAGAACGGTTCAAGCTTGCCATGCGGTTCGCGCGCAGCAAGGGCGTTGATGAGTTGGCTCATACACCCATAGAGTGCGTGGGCGGCAGGATGGATTCAGAAAACCTTTCGCGCAAAGAAGCGTTGGCTTACGTTCCGTTCAGCGATGAATCACGCAGCAATCCGCCACCTGTAGGATAATGGTTGTTTACCCACATGGATTGGAAAGAAGTAGACCTCAAGAAGACCGTGAACCTTCCGCGCACGGACTTCCCGATGAAGGCGAATCTGCCTACGCTGGAGCCCAAGCTGCTAACGCAATGGGAGGAGTCGAAACTCTATGCGCGAATTCGGGAAGCCGGAGTTGGACGGCCGCGCTATGTGCTGCACGACGGCCCGCCGTACGCCAACGGGAACATTCACCTTGGCCACGCGTTCAATAAGCTGCTGAAAGACTTCATTGTGAAGTCGAAAACAATGGCTGGTTTCGACTCGCCGTACATCCCCGGCTGGGATTGCCACGGACTGCCGATCGAGATCAAAGTAGACGGCGAACTGGGCTCGAAGAAGGCGCAGATGACGCAGGCGGAGATCCGCCGAGCCTGCCGCAAATACGCGCAGAAGTACGTGGAACTGCAGAAGAAGGACTTCATTCGGCTGGGTGTGTTTGGACGCTGGGAAGATCCTTATGTGACGATGAGCCCGGGCTATCAGGCTGTGATCGCCGGTGCATTCGTCGACTTCTTTGACAAGGGTTTCGTTTACAAAGGCCTGAAGCCGGTGAACTGGTGCATCAGTTGCCGCACGGCGCTGGCCGAAGCGGAAGTGGAGTACGAGAACCACACCAGCCAGTCGATCTTTGTGCGCTTTGCGTTGAAGTCTGACGCGGCGGCGATCGACCCGGCACTCGCCGGACGCAATGTTTTCGGGCTCATCTGGACCACTACGCCATGGACAATTCCGTCGAACATGGCCATTGCCTATCATCCGCGCTTTGAGTACGTGGCTGTCGATGTCAAGGGCGATGTGTATATTGTGGCCGAAGGTCTGCTGGCTGAGACGGCGAAGAATCTGGCCTGGGAAGGCCACGAGGTTGTGACGCGGTTTGACGGCGCGAAGCTCGATGGCGTGGTGTTCCGTCATCCGTTCATCGAACGCAATTCGGGCGGTATAGTGGCCGATCACGTCACGCTGGAACAGGGCACCGGCGCGGTGCACACCGCTCCTGGTCATGGACAGGAAGATTACGTGGCGGGCCGCAAATACGGCATTCAGACCTACTGCCCGGTTGACGGCGCAGGGCGCTTCTATCATGTGGAAGACGAGCCCGGTGTGCTGCCGGAAGAGCTGATTGGCAAAACCGTGTGGCAGGCGAATCCGATTGTCATCGAGATCCTGGAATCGAAGGGCGCGCTGCTGGCGATGAAGAAGATCGAGCACAGCTACCCGCATTGCTGGCGTTGCCATAAGCCGACCATCTTCCGTGCAACGGAGCAGTGGTTCATCGGCATGGAGCGCAATAACCTGCGCCAGAACGCGCTCGATGCGATCAAGCGCATCAAGTGGATGCCGGCGTGGGGCGAAGAGCGCATCTCGAACATGATTGCGACGCGGCCGGATTGGTGCATCTCGCGCCAACGCATCTGGGGTGTGCCGATTGTGGCCTTCCATTGCGAACAGTGCGGCGAAACGCTGGCTGACCGCAAGCCATTGGACAAGATTGTCGAAAGCTTCAAGGAACACTCGGCTGACATCTGGTACGAAAAGACAGCAGCCGAACTGTTGGGCCCCGATGTGGCGTGCGCGAAATGCGGCTCGAAGGAGTTCCGCAAAGAGAACGACATTCTGGACGTGTGGTTCGATTCCGGCTCCAGTCATCTGGCTGTACTGACGAAAGAGAACGATCTGGAGTGGCCGTCAGATATGTATCTGGAAGGCGGCGATCAGTATCGCGGATGGTTCCACAGTTCACTACTGGTGGGCGTGGCGTTGCGCGGCGATGCGCCGTACCGCAACTGCCTAACCAATGGCTGGACCTTGGACGGCGAAGGCAGGGCGATGTCGAAGTCGCTCGGCAACACGATTGAGCCGGAAAAGATCATCAAACAATATGGCGCCGAAGTGTTGCGGCTGTGGGTATCATCGGTTGAGTTCAATGAAGACGTGCGCCTTTCGGACACGATCATCACGCGCTTGACTGAGGCCTATCGCAAGCTGCGCAACACGTTCCGTTATGCGCTGGGGAACCTGGAAGGGTTCGATCCGGCGAAGGACGCAGTGCCGGCGGCGGAGTTGCTGGAGATCGACCAGTGGATTCTGGTGCGGATGGAAGAGCTGGTGAAGAAGTGCCTGGCTTGGTATGGCGAATTTGCGTTCCATCGCGTGTATCAGGCTGTTTCGGCCTTCGCGATCGGAGATTTAAGCGCGGTGTACTTCGACATTCTGAAGGACCGCTTATACACGACGGCTACAAACTCACATGCGCGGCGCAGCGCGCAGACTGCGCTGCATCGCGTGACTTATGCGCTGGTGCGGCTGCTTGCGCCAGTGATGGCGTTCACTACCGAAGAGGTTTGGGGCTTCCTGGCGAAGCCTGAGGGTTCGCCTTCGAGCGTGCACCTGGCGGCGTTCCCGACTCCGGCAGAATTGACGGCTGGCATCGATGACGCATGGCGCGAAAAGTTGAAGAATTGGGACCGCCTGATTGAGCTTCGCGATGTAGTGCTGAAGAGCCTGGAAGAGGCGCGGCAAGCAAAGTTCATCGGCGCACCGCTGGAAGCGCGGGTGCGGTTGAAGGCCGATGAGCCGACGTTCGCATTGCTGAACAGTTACGCGAAGGATCTGCCGGCGATGTACATTGTGTCGCAGGTGGTGCTGGAAAATCATGGGGCAGCGCCGCTGACTGTTTCCATTGAAAAGGCCGAAGGCGTGAAGTGCGAGCGCTGCTGGAAGTACACGAACGATGTCGGCTCGAAGGTCGAACTGCCAACCGTGTGCGCCGCGTGCGCAAGCGCCGTGACGGAGATGCTGGGCGGATGACCAGCACGACACGGCTGGCGCCTCTAGCCACGACGCCGCTGGTGATCGTGCTGGACCGGATCACCAAGCTGGTGATTGAACAGCGCGTGACCGCGTTCGACAATCTGGTGGTGATTCCGCACTTCTTCAGCATTGTGCATACGCAAAATCCAGGAGCGGCATTCAGTCTGTTTGCGGATGCCAGCGAGGCGTGGCGCAAGCTGATGCTGGTTGGTGTTTCGTCGGCGGTGATGATGTTTGTCGCTTATATGCTGTGGCAGGCGATCCGCACGCCGGAATCGCACAGTTCGTTGATGCGCTACGGGCTGGCACTGGTGCTGGGCGGGGCAATCGGCAATCTGTTCGACCGTATTGCGGTGGGCAGCGTGACCGACTTTCTGCTGTTCTACTACGGCCAGTGGCAGTTTCCTGTGTTCAACCTGGCCGATACGGCCATCACGGTGGGAGCGGGGCTGCTGATTATTGATATGATGCGTCCGCAGCAGAGCCTCAAACATGTTTCCTAAACTCATCAGTTTTGGCGATTACTTTCTGCCCAGCTACGGCGTGCTGGTGGCGCTGGCTTTTCTAGCGGGTTTGCAGCTGACGTCGAAACTGGCGAAGAAGGCGGGGTACGAACCGGAGACGGTTACGAACCTTGCCATATACTGCGCGTTGTCTGGCCTGGCCGGAGCGAAGCTTCTGATGTTTGCATTTGACTGGCGTTATTACGCAGCGAAACCGGCCGACATCTTTTCAATAGCTACGCTGCAGGCGGCTGGTGTGTATCAGGGCGGTTTGGTGCTGGCGGTTGTGTTCGCTTGGGTTTACGTTCGCAAGCATAGGTTGCCGTTTTTCGGCGTGGCCGATGCTTTTGCTCCGGGCGTTGCTTTGGGGCATGCCATTGGACGACTGGGTTGCTTTGCCGCCGGTTGCTGCTGGGGCTCGAAGTGCGACCGTCCATGGGCGGTGACGTTTACGGATCCGGAGGCGGCGAAGCTGGTGGGAGTGCCGTTGAACGTGCCGCTGCATCCGTCGCAGTTATACGAATCGTTCGCTGAATTTTTCGTTTGCTATTTTCTGTATCGCCAGTTTCTGAAGAAGCATGGCGAGGGCGAGATCATTGGACAGTATCTGGTGCTGTATTCGATACTACGGTTTCTGGTTGAGTTCGTGCGAAACCATGAGCAGGCTCTGCCGTTCGGGCTGCCATTTTCGTTGACGCAGTGGATTTCGGCGGGGACTTTGCTGGTGGGTATTTGGTGGTGGCGGAGGGCAAAGGCTCAGACGGTATGATTTCTCGACGGTCTCTTTTTGCTTCAGTATTGGCGTTGCCGCCTGCGTTGCGGGCTGCGCGCGAATTGAGTTGCGACGTTGCGGTGATTGGCGGCGGCGTTGGCGGATGCGCGGCGGCGTTGGGTGCTCTGCGCAACGGCATGCGCGTGGCGATGACTGAGGAGACCGATTGGATCGGCGGCCAGCTTACTTCGCAGATGGTGCCCCCCGACGAAAACGGTTCGATCGAAACCGGTGGGGGCACCGCACTGTATCGCGAGTATCGCAAGGCCGTTCGCGATTATTACAAGCGCTATTACCCTTTGACTGCGGATGCGCGCGGCCGCGAGCGGTTGAATCCTGGCGACGGCAGTGTATCGCGGTTGACGCATGAGCCGCGGGTTTCGCTGGCGGTGCTTGAGGGTTTGCTGGCACCCTATGCAAGCGGCGGGAAATTCACTTTGCTGTTGAATGCGAAGCCGGTGCGGGCGGATGTTTCCGGAGATCAGGTGCGGGCGGTAACGCTGAGCGGTGGGAAGACGATCAGTGCGAAGTATTTTATCGATGCCACCGAACAAGGCGATCTGCTGCCGTTGACGAAGACGGAATACGTGACTGGCTTTGAGTCGCGCAAGCAGACTGGTGAGCCGCATGCTCCGGAGCAGGCGCAGCCACGCAACATCCAATCGTTCACTTACTGTTTCGCGATGGATTACCTGGAGGGCGCTGATCACACGGTCGATAAGCCCGCCGATTATAAATTCTGGCGCGATTACATGCCGGCGCTGAAGCCTGCCTGGTCGGGCAAGTTGCTGTCGTGGACGGTGTGCCATCCGATTACGCTGGCGAAGCGCGAGATGAGCTTCGATCCAACCATGAAAAGCAAGGTGCCGGCAGGCGGCGCGAATTTGTGGCAGTACCGGCGCATCGCCAGCAAGGCGAACTTCACGGCTGGTGCGTATGACGGCGATATTTCGCTGGTGAACTGGCCGCAGAATGATTACTGGCTGGGCAATCTTCACGAGGTCAGCGAGGCTGAAAAAGCGAAACATCTTCGTGGGGGCAAGCAGTTGAGCTTGTCGTTTCTGTATTGGATGCAGACGGAGGCGCCGAGGCCGGATGGTGGGGCCGGATGGCGCGGCCTGCGCTTGCGACCGGACTTGGCGGGCACGGAAGACGGCTTGGCGAAGTATCCGTACATTCGCGAATCACGTCGTATTCAATCTGAATTCACGGTACTGGAACAACACGTAGGCAAGGACGCGCGCAAGGCCGATACGGCGGAGCAGTTCGCTGACACGGTTGGTATCGGCAGCTATCGCATCGATCTGCACCCGAGCACAGCAGGCGATAACTACATCGACGTGGCTTCCCTGCCCTTCCAGATCCCCATGGGCGCGCTGATGCCGAAGCGTGTGAACAATCTGCTGGCAGGCGCGAAAAATCTGGGCGTCACGCACATCACCAATGGCTGCTATCGGCTGCATCCGGTGGAATGGAACATCGGCGAATCGGCTGGTGCGCTGGCGGCGCATGCGGTGGCTGCGAAACTCGCACCGCGGCAGATCCGCAACGACAAAGCATTGCTGGCGGAGTTCCAAGCGAAGTTGACCGCGCAGGGCGTGATGCTCGCCTGGCCGAAGTAGTGAGTTATCGCCACTTCTTCAGATCGGGCCACAATTGTTGCAGCGTGCCGAATTTGGGACGGTGGCATAAGTACAACGAGATGCGACTTTCGACGGCATAGGGCGAATCGGTTGTGCCCATCAGTTCCACCGATTCGAAGATTTTCTCCAGTACGGCTTTGCGGTCACCTGCGATCAACATACAATTGCCGGAGTAAGTGCGGCGACCCCACAGATAGTAACTCTGGTGGCCGCTGATCGCCGGGGGGAGTCCACGGTTGGGACCGAAGTAATCAATAGCGCCGGCCTGGCCATAATTCTGGCCGAAGATGGCACAGTCCGCACGCTCCGCTTCCGGGACGTGCTGCCAGGCCTGTGCCGTGAGGTCGGCCAGTTCTCGCCAGCCGAATTGATCGGCGTAGTGCTGGGGCAGGGCTAAACCTATGTGACTCACTTCTGATCGAGGCACTTTGAAGGGCAGCGAATCGAGATAGGTTCCAAGCTTTTCAACTGGCAGAATTGGCACTACGATCGGCACCAGCGCAAGTTGCGTTAGCGCCAGAACGGCCAGGGTGGCGGACCTCGACCAGAAGGAAGTAAAAAGTGTTTCAATCCCGATTGCTCCGGCGGCGAGTAACATCGGGTAGACCGGGGCTAAGTAGTAGTTCTTGCCATGAGTGACTTCGAAAAAGACGAAAACAAACAGGTAAGCCCAGGCGAGGAAGCGATACTCGCGTAGAGGTTTCCAGAAGAACAGGCAAAACAAGCCGGCAATCCAAATCAAGCCGTTGAGCGGGTGCACCAGCAGAATTTGTTCGGAGAGGAATTTCGCCGGTGAAAGAACCACGTCGCGCCCATCCGCTTTGATGTTCTGTATCAGTTCGAAAAAGGGCCAATGATGGGCGAAGTTCCAAAGAACGTTGGGCAGAAATACGAGAAAGGCCAGAGCAGCGCCTGCCAGGAAAGACCAATGCACTAACCAGCAGCGGGCCGGCGTTAGCAATAGGCCCACTGAGATGGCAACCAGAAAGATACCAATGGAGTATTTGTCCTGAAGGCCGAGTCCGCCTATGACGCCGAACCATAGCCAGTATTGTGGTTGGTTCTCCTTCACGGCGCGAATAGCGAAGTACACGCAGCCCATCCACAACAGCGGTTCCAGACAGTTGGTGGTGAGCAGACTGCCGTCAGAAAGATAGATCGGCGCACCGGCGATACACAGCGCAGTGAGGATGCGCGCGAACGGCCCGGCCCCCATCAAGGCAGCAATGGCGGCCCCTTGAATTACGATCAGCGAAGAGGCGAGCGCGGGCACAAAACGAATCGCGCGCAGTGAATCTCCGAGGAACATGCGGCTGAGTTTGGCGATGAGTGGGATCAGCGGTGGATGATCGACATAGCCCCAATCCAAATGCTGTCCACAGGCGATGTAGTTCAACTCGTCTCGGAAGACACCGTAACCGCCGTTGGCAACCATGTGGAGAACGAACTTCGCGAGGGCGATGAGGAAAACGACCAATGTGGCGCGGTTGGCTGGCATGCTTACCAGGAGTCTAGCATTGACGAAGCACTATTGCTGCGTGAAGTTCGATACAATCTCGAAGAACATGAAACTCTGGCTTCTACTCTTCTCGACCGCCGCATTGGCACAGCATGACGAAGCATCGCCCGGGAGCAAACTCTATTCCAAGCTGTGCTCAAGCTGCCATGGTGAGAGTGCAAAGGGCGGACGTGGGCCGAATCTCACAACGGGCTCGTGGCGCTGGGGCGGGTCGGATCAGGAGTTGCTGCGGAACATCGTGAAAGGCATTGCAGGCACTGGAATGCCTGGCTTCGCGATACCCGATTCGGACGCCAAGCTGATTATTGGCCATCTCCGCTCGCTGGTTCCCGCTGCCCCCAAAGAGACTGTTCGCGGCGACGCGGCCGTAGGCGAGCGCGCCTTCTTCGGGGCTGCTGGGTGCTCGCAGTGCCACATGATGCAGGGGCGCGGCGGCAGGTTGGGGCCAGACCTTTCACGCATCGGCGCGCGCAAGGGATACGGCGCGATCCGCGCGGCGGTGAAGCAGAAAGAACATTACGAAGCTATCGAAATTAAGCCCGCCACTGGTGCGGCAATTCGCGGCATCAAGAAGAACGAGGACACGTACTCGGTTCAGATGATGGATACCAAAGAACGGCTGGTAGCGTATCTGAAGCGCGATGTGCAAACGATTCAGAAGATCAAAGAGTCAATCACGTTTAGCGAAGCTGAGGCGGATTCGCTGGCCGCATATCTGGCAAAACCGGCGAAGATGGACGGCGTGGCGGAGTGGAAGCCGGCGGCAGACTTCAACGTCAGCTTCGACAGGCTGAAGAATTCGGAGAAGGAGCCGCAGAACTGGCTGATGTACTGGGGCGACTTCAAGGGCACGCATTACAGCGGATTGAAGCAGATCACGGCAGCAAATGTCCCAACCCTGAAGACGGCGTGGACGTATCAGTTCGGCGGTCCGCGCATCGAGACCTCCCCGATCGTCGTCGATGGCAAGATGTTTGTCACAGGCCCGGGCAACGATGCTGCGGCGCTCGATGCACGTACCGGCCGCACGTTCTGGCGCTATCGCCGCTCGATTCCTGAAGACGTTCACTCCTATTGCACCGTGATGACGAATCGCGGATTTTCCATGCTGGGCGACAGGCTTTATTTAGCCACGCTGGACACGCATCTGGTGGCGCTGGACGGGAAGACCGGCAATACGATCTGGGACATTGCCGTTGACGATTACAAGCAGGGCTTTTCCATCACGCATGCGCCGCTGGCGATCAACGGCAAGATCATCGTGGGGGTGACGTCCGGCGAGTGCGGGTTGAACGGCTTCGTTGACGCGTATGATGCTGCTACAGGGAAAAAACTGTGGCGCGTCCATTCGATTGCACAGAAGGGCGATCCTGCGCGGGCGACGTGGGCTGGCAATTCCGCGGAGACAGGCGGCGGGCCGACGTGGACCACGGGAACTTACGATGCCGAGACCAACACAGTGTTCTGGACCACTGGCAACCCTGCGCCAGACTACGATGGCACCATCCGCATGGGCGACAATCTGTACACGTGCAGTGTGCTGGCAATCGATCCGGAGACCGGCAAAATGAAGTGGCATTTTCAATTCACGCCGCACGACACGCATGACTGGGACGCCAACGAAACGCCTGTGCTGATTGACGCGATGTTTAAGGGCAAGATGCGGAAAATGCTGATTCAAGCCAATCGCAACGCGTTCTTTTATGCGCTTGATCGTGAGACAGGCGAGTTTCTGCATGGCAAAGCATTCGCGCGGCAGACGTGGTCGAGGGGCTTGGATGACAAGGGGCATCCGGTGGTGATTCCGAATACAGACCCCACGCCTACGGGCAACTATTCGTGTCCCGATGCCAACGGAGCGGCGAACTGGGCTGCGCCTTCCTACGACCCGGCGACGAAGCTCTTCTATGTTTCGGTGCGCGAAGCATGCGCGATCTATTCGAGTGTGACGAAGACGCCGATTCCCGGGCAGCCTTACACAGGCACGGGGCAACAGGAGGACGCGGCGATCAAGAGCCCGGGGGCCATTCGAGCAATCGATCCGTCGACGGGCGATGTGAAGTGGAACTACCCGACGCAATCAGGCAGTATTACGTCGGGCGTATTAGCGACGGCAGGTGGCGTGGTGTTTGCGGCAATTGCGGATGGGTACCTGGTGGCGCTCGACAACCGCTTCGGTAAAGAGCTATGGCACATACAGACCGGCGCGGAGATTAAGAATTCGCCGATTTCGTTTGCCGTGGATGGCAAACAGTATGTGGCGATTGCGAATTCCTACGCTTTGATTACTTACGCGCTGCCGTAGCGAGCACTTCGTTCATCGACCCTTGGCGGTAGCCTTCCAGGTCTAACGTCACGTAGTGAAAACCGAGGGGCTTGAAGATGGCCGTGAAGGCCTTTGCCATTTCGGGCGTGAGGGCTTTGGGCAGTTCTTCGCGCGAAATTTCAAGCCGCACCAGTTCCCCGTGAAAACGCACACGGAACTGGCGGAAGCCGAGTGCTTTGATCTCTTCTTCGCCGCGCTCTACGGTCTTCACCGTTTCGATGGTGACAGCCGTCCCGTAGGGAATGCGCGAGCTGAGGCAGGCCGCCGCAGGGCGGTCCCACGTTGGCAGACCGGCGAGGCGCGAGAGCTCGCGGATCTCGGCTTTAGTGAGGTTGGCATCTACTAACGGCGACTTCACCTGGTGCTTCAGCGCAGCGCTTTGACCGGGACGGTAGTCACCCAGATCATCCACATTCACACCATACACAACGTTTTGAATATTACGCTCGCGGCACACCTGCTCCAGCCGCGAGAACAGTTCGTCCTTGCAGTGAAAGCAGCGGTCGGAGGCGTTCTTTACATAGTCCGGGTTGTCGAACTCGTAGGTATCGATGTATTCGTGGCGGATCCCAAACTGGCGCGCGAACTCTTCAGCATCGCGCTTGTGCGAATCTGGAATCGAAGCAGAATCGGCTGTGATTGCCACGGCCTTTTCGCCTAATGCCTGTTGCGCTGCCCACGCCAGATAGGCGGAATCGGTCCCGCCGGAGTAGGCGACAATCACCTGACCCATGCTTCGCAGGAGGTCGAACAGGTGCTGCTGTTTGGGCAGCAACTCATCCGCCGCCAGCCGCACAGGTGCGCTTAATGAAACCAATGTCGCCATAGTATTGATTATATCTCGTAGAGGGGGGGCACCCCGCCTTGTCCACGGAGGGACACGGCGGGGATGTCCCCAGAGATGTTATTACTGGACAGGCGGCTGTCCCGGTTCGTCGCTTTCGGGCAGCACGACCGAATCGGAATCCGGAATCACACTGGCGGCTGCGACGCGGTCCGTGCTGCCGTCTTCCATCTTCACCAGCCGCACACCCTGTGTGGAGCGGCCGGCCTGACGGATTTCGCTCGATTCGATACGAATGATCTTCCCTTCCTTGGTGATGATCATGATATCGGTGTCGTCTTTGACGAGCAGAACGTTCACAACATTTCCCACCTTGTTTGTGGTCTTCATGTTGATGACGCCCTTGCGTCCGCGCGAAGTCAAACGGTAGCTATCAAGCTTGGTGCGCTTGCCGTAGCCGTGCTCGGAGATGGAAAGGATCACGCCTTCTTCCTCCACCACTTCCGCGCCGATGATCATATCGCCATCTTCCAGATCCATTGCGCGAACTCCGCGCGCCGGACGGCCCATGGGCCGCACTTCGCCTTCCTTGAAGCGAATCGCCATGCCCTCGCGGGTTGCGATGAAGATGTAGTTGTCACCGTTGGTGAGACGCGCCGCGATCAACTCATCGCCTTCGTCGAGCGAAAGCGCGATGATGCCGCGGGCCATCGGGTTATCGAACTCCGTGAGTTCGCTCTTCTTGATGACACCCATCTTGGTCACCATCACGATGAAGCGATCCGGCACGAACTCCTTCACCGGCAGGAACGCCTTCACTTCTTCGTCCGGCTGCAGGTTGATGAGGCTCGAAATGTTCTTGCCCTTGCCGGTAGTGCCGGCATCGGGAATCTCGTAAATCTTCAGCCAGTACACGCGGCCCTTCGTAGTGAAGAACAGCATGTAAGCGTGCGTGGAAGCGACGATCAGATGTTCCACCACGTCTTCCGAACGCGTGCCCATGCCGATGCGGCCCTTGCCGCCGCGCGTCTGGCGGCGATAGGTGTCGACGGCCGTGCGCTTCAGATAGCCGCCGCGCGATACGGTGACCGCGACGTCTTCCATCTGCACCAGATCTTCGAGGCGGATCTCGCCTTCGTCTTCCACGATCTGCGTGCGGCGCTCGTCGCCGAAGTCTTTCTGGACTTCCTTCAATTCTTTGACGATGACGGCGCGAAGAACCGTTTCCGAGCCGAGGATTTCCAAATATTCGGCGATCATGCGCTGAATTTCGGCCAATTCGTCGAGAATCTTCTGGCGCTCCATGCCGGTGAGGCGTTGGAGCTGCAATTCGATGATCGCCTGGGCTTGCTTTTCTGAGAAATCAAACGATGTCATCAGGCCTTCGCGGGCTTCACGCGGGTTACGCGATGCGCGGATGAGGGCGATGACGGCATCGATCAGATCGAGGGCTTTCTGGAAACCCAACAAAATGTGTTCGCGGTCGCGGGCCTTGCGCAACAGGAATTCGGTACGGCGGCGCACAACATCGATACGGTGATCGATGAAGCGGCGGATCACATCCATTAGACCCATTTCGCGCGGCTGTCCGTTGACGATAGACAACATGATGACGCCGAAGTTGGTCTGCAGTTGCGTGTGCTTGTAGAGGTTGTTGAGAACGATCTCAGACTGTTCTCCGCGCTTAAGTTCGAACACCATGCGCATGCCGTCGCGATCGCTTTCGTCGCGGATTTCGGAGATGCCTTCGAGCTTCTTTTCGTTCACCAGGCCGGCGGCGTATTCGATCAGCTTCGCCTTGTTGACCTGATACGGCAGTTCGGTGATGATGATGGCTTCGCGGTCGCGACTGATCTTTTCAATCGAAGCCTTGGCGCGCAGTTTCAGAGATCCGCGGCCACGGGTGAAGTAATCGAGAATGCCGGAGCGCCCAAGCAGGAAACCGCCAGTTGGGAAGTCGGGGCCGGGCACCATCTTGAAGATCTCTTCAAAGGTGATGTTCGGATTCAGCACCATGGCGATGGCAGCGTTCACGATTTCGGTGAGGTTGTGCGGCGGGATGTTGGTCGCCATGCCGACGGCGATACCGGAGGAACCGTTGATCAACAGGTTCGGCACGCGCGCGGGAAGGACTTCAGGCTCTTCCTTACTGTCGTCGTAGTTGGGGCGGAAATCGACGGTTTCTTTGTCGATGTCCTCAATCATCATGGCCGCAATCTTTGCCAGACGGGCTTCGGTGTACCGCATGGCCGCCGGCGGATCGCCATCGACCGAACCGAAGTTACCCTGCCCATCGATCAACGGATAGCGCATGGAAAACGGCTGCGCCATGCGGACTAAGGTGTCGTAGATTGCCGAATCGCCGTGGGGGTGATAGTTACCCATGACTTCACCGACGATTTTTGCGCTCTTGCGGGTGGGCCGGTTAAAGTTGAGTCCCAGTTCGTGCATGCCGAATAGAATGCGGCGGTGCACGGGTTTCAAGCCGTCGCGAACGTCGGGCAGGGCGCGCCCGATGATAACGCTCATGGCGTAATCGAGATAAGACTTCTTCATCTCATCTTCGATGTTCACGGGGATATGGTTCTTGCCGCCATCCCATGCTGGGGGTTGCGGCGGGCCACCTGCCGGAGGCGTGGGCGGTACCGGCGGCGCCGGCGGAACTTGGGGATCTTCGGGATTAGCCAATCGTGCTCCTAACTATTTCACAACAGAGATTATGCACCCCGGGCTTCGCATTTTCTTCGCCGGGGATTTCCAAAAAGAACCGGAACCTTTATTTTAGCAGAATTGTAATGGTTTGATTAGTTTGGGTAGAGAAGCTGGAATGCCCATCTCATTGAGGCCAATCCGAAAGCCGGGCCACATGCTCGCCGCCACCGCAATGGAGACGGATTAGATTTTCAGGCTCAGCAGCAAACCATACGAAGGTGCCCCACGCGATGCGATCAACGGTCTTTTTGAAAGCAGGTTCACTTCGATCCAGATATGCGGTAACAAACGCCACATGCTCAAACGGGAACTTTGCCTCGGCAGCCAGATCGGCGAGCGCGGCCTTTCGCTCTGCGGAAATCGGACCGTCGGTCGCAACAATCTCCACGAAAATGAGCAGTGGATGCAAAGGCGCCAGATCCACTAGTATTGCATCCGGCAGGTTCCTGTCAGGGCGAATCACTAGTCCAATGCTCCTGGCGAGTTCATCATGTCTGGAGACCACTTTCTTCCGGCTTTCGCTCAACCAAATGACGCCTGGTTCCGTCAGAAAATGCGGCACGAATTGCTCTATCAAAGCTTTCGCAATTTTGGAGCTGACTCCGGGAGCCATGTTCTGAGTCTCGCCATTGGGGAAGCGCACCAGGACTTGATCCATGTTGGCAACTGCACCCTGACGGCGGATGGCAATTCTCGCAATCGCACCTTTACTCAAATATTCATCACGCCACCTCGAAATCGCCGACTGGAGTTCCTCCGTATCAAGCGCGGGATCGAAAAGTTGCGCGAAACTCTTTCGCAAGGCATAACGTGGAGCCGGCGACGTCGTAGCCAGCCCCGTTCGCTCAATCACAGCCCCATTGGGAATGAGGGCGTTTCGGATGGTGTCATCGCGAACGGGCTCACGTGTTCCAACCGCATACCATCGTCCTGCGATTTCGCCTTTGCTGTTCTTTCTGGACTCCTGTTCCCAATTGGTTCGGCTCACATTGTCGACCAATTCGCTTTGTGCATCGGTCATGCGAAGAATCTGATCGGGCCTCAGCCATAGACCGTCACCCTCAATAGCGCCAATGTATAACATCACAAAGACGGTGCTGGTGGAGATTTCCCACACACAATTCGCCCGATTCGGACTACCTTCCGGAAAAATCTGAAGCAACCGCGCTTGGATTTGTTCAAAGGGAAGGAGCGGTGGAAGCGTAGACATTGATCGCTATTTTAGCTTAAACCTAAATAGAGCAGTCGACGGCAAATTCGGATGGGTGGCGAGACTGCGCAAACTGGGGACTGCCTACATGTTTCCGGCGTCTTTTGCCGGAATCATGCGGGCTGTCCCCGGTTTGCCCCACG
>CAIRSA010000092.1 GCA_903881085.1 uncultured Acidobacteriia bacterium | reverse complement strand
GACTAGAACGACGCGGCGCATTTGGGGTCTGACACCTTTTTTCGGCCGTTTTTGCCGAAAATGGGCTGTCTGACCCCAATTGCCCTTCACCGCAATGCCCCAAGGAACCGCTCACCCAATCGCAACCTCGCCACAAAACCGTCAATGTAAGCGACATTGGAATGGCATTCTGCGGGCGAGTGGCACTCGCCCTTTCTTACTAACTCAAATGAACCCCGCACTACTAATCCTGCTTCTCAGCACGCCGCTACAAGCCGGCGTGCTGAAAGGCATCGTGGTCGAAAACCAAACCAGCTTCCCCCTCGCCCGCGCCCGCGTCTCCATCGACCTCATCGAAGGCGACCACGTCCGCGCACTCGGCGCCACCGTCGCCACCCGCAGCGGACAATTCACCTTCGACGGACTCCCCGAAGGCTCCTACCGCATCAAAGCCACTCGCGCCGGTTTCGCCGAAGCCCACTTCGGCCAGCGCCGCTTCAACGCACCCGGCATCCCGGTCTTCATCGCCGCCAACGGCGAACACTTCGCCGAAATCCGCCTCAAGCGCCTCGCCGTAATCACCGGCCGCGTGCTCGATGAAAACCGCGTCGGCCTTCCAGGCGTTCCAGTCGTCGCCTACACAACCACCAACCCGATGACCCTCATAACCACCGCCACAACTGACGAACGCGGCGTCTACCGGCTAACGCGCCTCGTCCCTGGCCGCTACTTCGTCCGCACCGCCGCATCGCAACTGGAAGAAGGCTTGAACCTCGTCCCCACCTACCATCCCTTCACCGCCACCCAACTTCGCGACGCCCAGCAGGTCACAGCCACGCTCGACGAAGAGACCACGAACATCGACGTCCAACCTGCGCAAGGGAATCTCGCTGGACTCGGCGTCCGCGTCAGCGGCTGCCTCGGCCCCGCCAAGATAACGCTCTCCTCCGATACAGGCCGCCAGCAAGCGAACGCAGTCTGCGGCGGCGACCCAATCTCATTCAATGCCCTCTCCCCCGGCGACTACGAAATCCTCGCCGAAGGAGACTCGAATCGCGGCAAACTGGCCGCCTTCCAGCAAGTACAACTCTACGGCTCACGAGTCATCGAACTCTTCATGCGCCCCCTACCGGAAATACGCCTAAAAAAGACGGTGCCTGTGAACATCTTCGCCCGCCGCGCCGATCTGGCCGGCCCATCGGCAGAAATCATTCCGATCACAGCCGACCACATTCAACTCGCCCCAGGCTTCTGGCAACTCACCGCCCTGCCCGGCCCCGGCTCATACCTCGCCGGCATCGCCATGGACGCCGCCGGCAATCGCCGCCAACCGCGCGACGGACACCCCGACTGGTTCCAGGCCTACCTCGAATACCCCACCCAGGCAACCGTCGACATCTCCGCCCGCGCCGCCCGCCTTACCGGCAAAGCCCCCGCTAGCGCACCCGTCTATCTTCTCCCCATAACCCCGCAGACCCGCCGCCAAATGAACGGCCCCCGCATCACCCAGGCAGACACGACGGGAATGTACCACTTCGAAAGCCTCGCCCCCGGCCAATATCTGGTGCTCAGCACCTACGACATAGCCGAGATCACCGAAGAAGCCATGACCGCCGCTCAAGCCAAGCCAGTCACCATCGAAGAGGGTAATCCCGCCATCCTTGATCTAAAGTGAACAGGCGCCCGCTCCACTCTCAGCCAAGCCGCCCCTCCACCGCAACCACCTTCCCTGCCCCAACCTTCACCGCCGCCGTCCGCCCACCATACCGGACCACACAATCCCCGCCACTCTTCGACGAGACAGCCGCCGACACCAACCGCCCACCTTTCCAAGCCATAGCAACCTCAAATCCGCCACGCGCACGCAAACCGCGAACACTCCCCTCCGCCCACGCATCCGGCAGCGCCGGCAATAAATGAACCTCCCCATTCTGACTCTGCAACAACATCTCCGCAATCCCCGCTGCTCCGCCGAAATTGCCGTCGATCTGCATCGGCGGACACGAACAGAACAGGTTGGGCATCAAGCCTCCGCGGTTATACTTACCCGGGGCCGACTTCCCCGGCACAAACAAATTCCGCACCAGATTGTAAGCGTGGTTGCCGTCTTCCAGGCGCGCCCAGAAACAGATCGTCCACGCCCGCGACCATCCAGTTCCCTCATCGCCGCGAATCTCTAGCGTGCGCTTCACCGCCGCCAATAACTCCGGCGTTCGCTTTGTAATCTGGTTGTCCGGATGCAACGCATACAGATGAGAAACGTGCCGGTGCCTCGGGTCCTGCTCATCGAAATCTTCAGGCCACTCCTGCAGCTGCCCGCGCTTGCCAACCTGATACGGCAGCAGCTTTTTCAATTTGGCGCTGAGTTCCTGCCGCAATGCAGCATCCACGCCCAGCGTCTCCGCGGCCGCAATGCAGTTGCGGAAAAGCTCCCGAGTGATGGCCAAGTCCGAAGTTGGTCCCATACAAACCCCGACGGTCTGCTTCTTGCCATTGCCGTCCACGTAATGGAAGCTATTCTCCGGCGAATGACCAGCCGCGGTGACCAGATGCCCCTTGCCATCGTCCACCAGCCAGTCAGAAAGAAACTCCGCGGCACCCTTCATCACAGGATACGCGCTTGCCAGAAACTGCCGGTCGCCACTGAACCGGTAGTGTTCCCACAGATGCTCGCACAGCCACGCCGCGCCCATGTTCCAGAAGGAAGGCATGGCATTGTTATCCACCGGCTGCGTGCCGCGCCACAGCGTCGTATTGTGATGCAGCACCCAGCCCCGTCGCCGGTACATCTGCCGCGCCGTCTTGGCGCCACTTACCGAAACCTCGCGAATCAGCCGTTCCAGCGGCTCGAAACACTCCGCCAGATTCGCCACCTCCGCCGGCCAGTAATTCATCTCCAAATTGATATTGGTGGTGTAGCCGCTGGCCCACGGCGGAATCACCTGATCGTTCCAGATGCCCTGCAAGTTCAACGGCTGCGTGCCACGGCGCGAGCCGGCAATCATCAGGTAGCGGCCAAACTGAAAGTAGAGCGCGGGCAGTGACACATCCCCGCCCGTCGCGAACTTCACCAGCCGCTCATCGGTCGGCAGTTTCGCCTGCTCTCCCACCGCACCCAGCTTCAACGATACGCGATCAAACAACGTTCGATAATCCGCAAGATGCCGCTCGCGCAACATAGCCAGAGACTTACTCGACGCCGCATTCAAATCCGTCGACGCCTTTTCCACTCCGCTATAACTGGTCGCCGCGGAAAGAATCAACACCGCCTCCGTAGCGCCGCCCACTCGTAGCCCGTCCGCATCGGCCGTAACCTTGCCACCAGTGACGAATGCGCGCAGTTGCACCTCAAAGAACGTCCCGCGCCCGCCCACTTCTTTGCCGTATAGCACCGTCTTGGCATGAGGCAGGCGCTTGCCGTCGCGATCCCAAATCTCCGGATACTTCCACTGTTCCCCGCGCTGCTCTACCCATTCCAATGTGCGCCGCAATACAAACCCCGGCGCTTGTCCTTTCAACGTCAGGCGGTCCGGCGCAGTGGCCTCCGCCGTAGCCGTGGGATGCACTGAACTTAATGCGGCACGAAACGAAAGAGCACCCGGCCGATCAGCCGAAATCCGCGCAACAATAACACGATCCGGATAACTGGCGAAATACTCGCGGGTGTAAGTAACTCCATCCAATTTGTAAGTTACGCGACTTACTGCCGTCGCCAGATCTAACTCCCGCATGTAGTCCGTAGGCGCACCAGCCGCCGTGCCGAAATCCAATTTCAGATCCGCCATCGGCTGATAACAGGGCCACGACCGCCCAGTCCAATTCTTCGTGATAGCTTCGCCAGCTTCCATGAACTGCCGTGCGCGCAACATCGCCACCACCCGGTCAAAATCCTTCGAAACGTCCAGCGGCAAATCGCTAGTGCCAGGCGCCTCCGAATAGAGCGTATCCTCATTCAACTGCAACCGCTCCGCATCCACACCGCCAAAGATCATGGCGCCCATCCGCCCATTGCCAATCGGCAGCGCCTCGTTCCAATCCGGCGCGGGCCCCCTGTACCAAAGGCGCAGATCTTCGCCCGTAGGCGCCTGCATGGCGGCCAAGGAGGCAGCTTGAAGGAACACTCTTCGAGAGGTCATCGGTAACTCCTATTTGCTTCAATCATCCCACGCCAAGGTGGGGCGGGCTTCAGCCTGCGGAGGACTTCAGTCCGACTCCGCATCCCAACCTACGATGATACAGTGAAAGAGACATGAAACTCCGCAACCTCTCGCTCCTTCTACTCACCCTCCCCTCCCTCGCAGACCAGTTGGACACCGCCATCGAAAAACTGCGCATGGGAACACTAGTCATCGAAGCGGCCCCGGGAGCCAAAGTCAGCGTCGAGCAAATCCGCCACGAATTCTGGTTCGGTGCCACGCTTCCCACCGGCGCTTTCACCGGCAGCGCCAGTCCGGCCGACATCGCCAAATTCAACGAAATCTTCGCCACCCACTTCAACGCCGGCGTAATCGAGGGCTCATTCAAGTGGCATGAGATGGAGCGGCAACAAGGCAAGGTCAACTATACGGTGGTCGACCGCATGCTCGCCTGGGCCGCCGAGCACGACGTCCCCCTCCGCGGCCACTGCATCTTCTGGGGCATTCCCAACCGTGTTCAGGATTGGGTGAAAGCGCTCTCGGATGACGAACTGCGCGCCGCTCTGGAGCGCCGCGCCAACGATGTCGGCACGCGCTACAAAGGCAAATTTGCCGAGTACGATCTCAACAACGAAATGATCCACGCCAACTATTACGAGCAGCGCCTCGGCCCAGGGATCACCAAGCAGATGGCGGATTGGGTAAAGCAGGCCAACCCCGACGCAAAGCTCTTCGTCAACGACTACGACATTCTGACCGGCAAACGTCTCGACGATTACGTGAAGCACATCCGCGGCCTGCTAGCGGATGGCACGCCCATCGCCGGCATCGGCGTGCAAGGCCACCTCCACGGCGACACCTTCGATGCCGAAGCACTGCAATCAGCCCTCGATAAGCTATCCCAATTCAACCTGCCAATTCGCGTCACCGAATTCAACTTTCCCGGCCAGCGCTCCAAATATTACACCGGCGACCGCAAAGCACAGCTCTCACCCGAAGAGGAACAGGCCAAGGCCGACAGCCTCCGCCAATATTTCCGCATCTGCTTCGCCCACCCCTCCGTCACCGGAATCATGATGTGGGGATTCTGGGAAGGCGCGAACTGGATCCCGCAATCCTCCCTCTACAAACGCGACTGGACCCCTACTCCAGCCGCAGCCGCCTACCTCGACCTGGTCAAGAAGCAGTGGTGGACCCGCTGGAGCGGCGTCGCCCCCGCCGATGGCAAAGTCTCCTTGCGGGCCTTCTACGGCAAGTACCGCGTGACGGTCGATGGCAAAGAGACCATCCTAGATTTGACCAAAGCCGAAGGCACAAAGCTCGTCAATTAGCCGGAAAGCCGCTTGGGAATGTGAATCGCCCACCTCACCCTACGAGACTTCGCATGTCCGTGGGTGGCGCAGGCAATTTGCCTGTGCAAATACTAACTCAAAAAACACCCCCGCAAAAAAGTACGCGTCCCATCGGATTGTTAGGCCCGTCACCTCACCGCCACCCCGCCAAATGCGAGACAATAATCCTTCAAAGGAAACGTAACGACCTAATCCCAACCAATAGCCATCAAAAACTCCGAGCTCTACAGTTCCCTCTGGTCCAGCTGCGACGAACTCCGCAGCATGGACGCCAGCCAGTACAAAGACTAAATCCTCGTCTTCCTCTTCGTCAAATACGTCAGCGATAAATACGCCGTCAACCCCTACGCCCCCATCCAAATCCCCGCCGGAGCCACCTTCCGCGACATGGCCGCCTTCAAAGGCAACCCCGAAATCGGCGACCTCATCAACAAGAAAATCATCGCCCCGCTCGCCTCCGCCAACAGCCTCGCCGACATGCCCGACTTTAACGACGCCAACAAACTCGGCGCAGGCAAAGAGATGGTCGACCGCCTCGCCAACTTAATCGCAATCTTCGAAAACCCCAACCTCGCCTTCTCAAAAAAACGCGCCGACGGCGACGACATTCTGGGCGACGCCTACGAATACCTCATGCGCCACTTCGCCACCGAAAGCGGCAAATCCAAAGGCCAGTTCTACACCCCCGCCGAAGTCTCCTGCGTCATCGCCAGCGTCATTGGCATCAATGACGGCCGCTCCAAATCCTCCACCACCGACTACGACCCCTCCTGCGGCTCCGGCTCCCTCCTCCTCAAAGTCGCCGACGCCGCCGGCGTCCGCGTCTCCGCCTACGGCCAGGAAAAAGACGCCGCCACCGCCGGCCTCGCCCGCATGAACATGATCCTGCACAACATGGCCAGCGCCGAAATCCTCCAGTGCAACACCCTCGCCGCGCCCCGCTTCATGGACGGCGACATCCTCAAAACCTTCGACTACGTGGTCGCCAATCCTCCCTTCAGCGACAAGCGCTGGTCCACCGGGCTCGACACCGCCAACGACCCCCACAACCGCTTCAAACCCTTCGGCGTCCCGCCCGCCAAACAAGGCGACTACGCCTACCTCCTCCACATCGTCCGCTCCCTGAAATCCAACGGCCGCGGCGCCTGCGTCCTCCCCCACGGCGTTCTCTTCCGTGGCAACGCCGAAGCCGAAATCCGCCGCGCCCTCATCCGCAAAGGCTACATCGCCGGCATAATCGGCCTGCCGCCAAATCTCTTCTACGGCACCGGCATCCCCGCCTGCATCGTCGTCATCGACAAGGAAAACGCCCACGCCCGCAAAGCAATCTTCATCCTCGACGCCAGCGCCGGCTTCCTCAAAGATGGCCCCAAGAACCGCCTGCGCGACATGGACATCCACAAAATCGTCGACGTCTTCAACCGCCGTTTGGAAATCCCCGGCTACTCCCGCATGGCCGCCATCGATGAGATTGAAAAGAACGATTGCAACCTCAACATCCCGCGCTACATCGATAGCCAGCAGGCCGAAGACATCCAGGACATCGAAGGTCACCTCCGCGGAGGCATCCCCGCCGCCGATATTGACGCGCTCCACCGCTACTGGTCCGTCTGCCCCAACCTGCGCGAGGCGCTCTTCAAGCCCAACCGCCCCGGCTACCTCGACCTCGCCGTGGACAAATCGGCCATCAAGACAACGATCTATCAGCACCCCGAATTCGTCGCCTTCACAGAGGGGATGAACGCCCACTTCGCCCACTGGCGCACCCGCGCCGCCGCCACGCTCAAGGCGCTCAAGCCCGGCTTCCATCCCAAGCGCCTGATCGTCGAACTTGCTGAGGATCTGCTGGCCCACTACCAGGGCAAACCGCTGATCGACCCCTACGACGTCTACCAGCACCTGATGGACTACTGGGCCGAGACCATGCAGGACGACTGCTACCTGATCGCCGCCGATGGCTGGAAGGCCGAGACATATTTTGAGGAGGATAAAAAGGGCAAGAAGAAAAAGACCTGGAAGTGCGACCTCGTACCCAAGCCGCTGATCGTCAACCGCTACTTCGCCATCGAGCAGCAAGGCCTCGACGCCCTGCAAGCAGAGCTCGAAACCGTCGCCGCCGCGATGACGGAGTTGGAAGAGGAGCATGGCGGCGACGACGGCCTGCTCTCCGAACTGGATAAAGTGAACCGCGCCAACGTCACCGCCCGCCTAAAGGAAATCCGCAACGACAAGGACTCCGCCGACGAGGCCGTCGTGTTGAAGGAGTGGCTGGACCTGAACGACCGCCAAGCCGCGCTGGGCCGGTCGATCAGGGAGGAGGAGGCGGATTTGGATGCGAAGGTGTTTGCGAAGTATCCGGGGCTTACTGAAGCGGAAGTGCAGATTTTGGTTGTGGACGATAAGTGGCTTGCAAATTTGCATACCCAGCTTGAAGCTGAATTGAGCCGGATGAGTCAATTGCTAACGAGTCGCACGACGGCACTTGCCGATCAATATGAAGTGCCGATGCCACGCCAGATCGAGAAGGTCCGGGATTTAGAGGATCGAGTGAACCACCACTTGTTGAAGATGGGGTTCGCGTGGGAATGACAAATAGCTACAAACCTTCGGAGCTAGGGCCAATACCGTATGATTGGGAAGTTGTGCCAATTGGTGCCATGAAGCCATTTGTTACAAGTGGTTCGCGCGGTTGGGCAGAATACTACTCCGAATTTGGCGACGCGTTCATCCGGATAACAAACCTCTCAAGAGATTCGATCTACATGAATCTGGAGGATCTCCGGTTTGTGAATCTACCGAAAGACGACACGGAAGGCAATCGAACACAACTTCGCGAAAATGACGTTTTGGTATCCATAACAGCGGACATCGGCATTATTGGCTATGTTGCTTCGGTGTTTCCGCGCCCAGCCTACATCAACCAGCACATCGCCTTGGTAAGGCTCGACCAAACATCCACTTGCCCCAAATTCGTCGCGTATTTTTGGGCGGCTAAACAGGCACAGAAACGCTTTCGCAATTTGACCGATGCTGGGGCGAAGGCAGGCATGAGCCTGATGACCGTGCAAAAAATTCCGGTGGCGCTGCCGCCCACCAAAGCCGAACAAGAAGCCATCGCCGAAGCCTTAACCGACGCGGACGCCCTCATCGAATCCCTCGAACAACTCATCGCCAAGAAACGCCTCCTCAAACAAGGCGCCATGCAGGAATTGTTTCGGCCCAATATTGGTGGCGTGATCAAGCAACTGCGCGAGGTTTCCACGCTCAAAGGGAGAATTGGATGGCAAGGCCTCAAACAAACAGAATTCACTCAAAACGCCGATGAACCATTCCTAATAACCGGAATGAACTTTAAAGACGGAGAGATCCGCTGGTCGGAGGTGTATCACATTTCAGAGGAACGCTTTCAGCTGGCAAAAGAGATTCAACTTGAAACGGGCGACGTATTGATGACGAAGGATGGGACTATCGGCAAAATTCTCTATATCGACAAGATCCCGTACCCTGGCAAGGCTTCACTTAACAGCCATCTCCTGCTATTTAGGCCAATTTGTGAAAGCTACCATCCCAAATACTTGTATTACCAATTGTCGACAAGAAGATTCGCAAACTTTATCGAACTGAACAAATCCGGCACAACATTCTTCGGGATTTCACAGGCCTCGGTTGGCAACTACCCTGTGGTGCTTCCAGCGATGAAGGATCAAGTGCAAATCGCCGCCATCCTCACCGACATGGACACCGAAATCACCGCCCTCGAAGCCAAGCTCGCCAAGGCCCGCCAAATCAAGCAAGGCATGATGCACAACCTGCTCACCGGAAAAATCCGCCTCGTATGAGTCGCCAACTCTCAGAATCAAAGGTCATCAGCGAATTCGCTGCCCAAATCTCCGAACACGTGGCTCATAAGGTCATTCGGAAATTGCAAGCCAGGACCGATGCCTTGCTTTCAGGAGATGATTCACCGCTCCGCAATGCTTGGGATGAGATCTGCGCGCAATGCCAAACAAGCCTCTCCATCTACTGGGACGCCTACGACGAAACCGTGTGCAGGTTCACAACAGAAGCCGTTTCGAAATTGCGGCCCTGCGAACGCGATGCCATCTGGTTGCAGACGCCCCAGGCTCTCGATTGGGAGTTTGTAGATGAGGAAAGCCGCGATCCCAACCCGGTAAATGATTCCGACATTGCCAACTATGTGATGCAAGAATACATCTACCCGATGGCTGGCCGATGGAGCAATCCCCGCATCGCGAAGTACATGGAGTGGTCGGATTCGAGCGACTGAAATTTTCGCCAGCGCCGCCCCACAATTAGCGGATCGCCAATTAGGGGATATCAAATCCGAACGCAATTCCAAGCTACACCACGAGTGTCCTGGTGTGCCTTAACCTGCCAAGCCTAGCCGCAAACAAAAGGCCAGGCCTTCTGCGACAGCCAACTGTCTTATGGCGTTTCATCGCGAAAGGAGCCTCGCCCAGATCGAAGAGATCAAAGCTGGCCATGCTTCCAAATTAGAATGATGGAAACAAAATCAATGCCTCCAGGGTCTTGATTTCCTCGGGCAAAGAGTCCAAAATAGCTTTGAGTCTAGGCAACTCAGTATTGGGTTTGCCCGAAGCTAGGCTTGGCGAACAGTTTGCGCTGTAAGCTGAGCTGATTAATCTGGTACCCCTGGCCCGATTCGAACGGGCATCCTTTTGGTTTAGCGTACCGATGCTCTATCCTTTGAGCTACATGGGCAGTTTGGCAAATATGGCCAGCGATTCCGGTTTGGCGACTGGTTTCGCTGGCCTTTGCTTTATTTGCTATCACATAAGAAGTATAATAAAAAAAGAATACATCGTCAAGGTGAAAACCCTTGGCGGTATAATTTTTTTGTGATATCATGATCAACAGATGGCGGACACCAATACGTTGCTACGTCTCCCCGATGGGCAACAACAAGATTGAGGACTGGTACCGCGCTCTATCGGCCGGAGAGCAGGCCGACACCGACGAATTCTTGAAGAACATGCGGATGGTGCAGGATTGGTCGATGCCCGACTATCGTCCACGTCTGGCGAACTCGGATGGTTTGGGCGAGTTGCGATGGTTGTCCGACAATAAGCAACATCGTCTGCTTGGATTTTTTTTCAAGGGATCTTGGTGTGCAGTGCAAGGATGTACACACAAACAAACAATTTACAAACCGCCGGATAGCCTGGAGACCGCCAAACGCTATAAGCGGCAGATTGAACGCGGGGAGGTAAAAACAGTTGAATATGATCTCTAAGACGGCTGAAAAGCTACGCGACCCCGAATACCGGAAGGCGTATATCGCTTCCCAGATCAATATCGGGCTTCCATTTCAGATACGTTCACTTCTGAAGGCGAGAGGTTGGACGCAGGCGCAACTTGCAGAGAAGACCGACATGCTACAGCCACGCATCTCCGGCCTCATGACTCCAGGAAAGGTGCGGCCTAACATTGAGACGTTGCGCCGCGTCGCAGAGGCATTCGATTGTGGCCTCATCGTCCGATTCGCGCCATTCAGCGAAATTGTGAAATGGTCCGATTCTTTCGACCCAGAAGGCTTCACTGTTCCATCTTTTGAACATGATGGCGGATTTAAGGAAACCGAGCGACAACTGAAGTTGCGAGAGGTTGGGCAGATGATAGGGCAAGCAGCGGAACAAAGCCTTAGTCCGCAACAGCTGGGCGGCTCCGAAGGTGCTTACCTGCTAAATGTAGTGGCCGTAAACATACGGCCAGAATCAATAGGCCCAAGAGGGGCTATTCCGATTTCACATTACACCCCAAGAACGTCTGACCCCGGGGCGAAATTCGCAAACAACCCAGATCAGAGCACTTCAAAATCGATAGTCCAAAACCCCAGCGTGGCAGGTGGAGCAATTCAATCGAACTTGCGATTTCCGCCCGAAAAGGCCACGTCAATAGAACGTGGTTTGACAAAATTTAGTAGAGCTCGCGAAGGAAAAGGTACAGCAAACTTACAAGGATGGAATCAATATGCCAGAGGATAAGACCACTTTCAAGCGGCATGAAGACTTTGTGTCCCTTTACGCCAATAACGTAAATTTTGAGCTTAGCGTATGGGATCTCAAACTTATTTTTGGACAACTTGACCAATCGCGGCCAGAATTCAGCATTGAGCAGCATACTGCCATTACACTACCGTGGCCTCAGGCGAAGATCGGCGTCTACTACATGCTGTTGAATCTCATGATCCATCAATCTCGAAACGGGGCAATCAATATTCCAGCAAGCGTGCTGCCACCTCGCCCTGATCCAAACGACCCCGCGGCAGAACCGTCATACAAGCCGGCCCTTGAGTATTTGGCGTGGATTCACGATCAATTCTTCAGCTCGCAACCATATGTACCACCAGCAGTTCAAGCAGCAAATGATGCCCTCGCGAGTGAGTCGAATCCACCAGAATAAATACTGGCCGCAGTGGCTCAATACAGGTCGGACTAAATAGAAACTTTGACATGGAAGCCCAACTCACCGCAGCACAACAGCCTTAACCAGGGATCAAGCAAAAAGGCTATTGTGTGCTTGTTTGGATGACCGTCAATTCGCAACCAATACCCACTTTCGCCAGGAACTCGCCGCCGATGACCTGGATTCGGAGTCGGTACACTCGGGGTGCCGTTCAGGATCAAAACTGATGGTGCCTGGATTGGATATAAGGGCCGGTGCTTGGAAGAATAAGATCAAAGGTGCTTTGCAAAGCGGAGGCAAAGTGACTCACGAATGCTCAAATTGCGGAACGCTGGTAAAGCCGGTGATCTGCACGCATCATTATAAGGAAAGTGGATTGCCGAATGTCTATCTGCAAGGCGTCGAAGTAGCTGACTGCGCGGCCTGCGGAAATACTGACATCACCATCCCCCACCCTCGAAAAGTGCATCGCGCAATTACGCTTGCAATCGCCAAAAGCCCAGCCCGGCTGACCGGGCGCGAGTTGCGTTTTCTACGCACTCACCTTGGTTACAGCGGCGATCAGTTGGCCGCATACCTCCACACCGACAAAACAAAAATCTCCAAGTGGGAAAAAGGCGAGGATCGCATCGGCCCCAGCAACGACCGCCTCATTCGCCTTCTGGTAGCCGCGCTCGATCAGGACCTGGTCGAAAACATCCCCGTCATCGCCGCCCACTTGCTCAACATCACGGACGACCCAAAGCAAAACTGGACCCTCAACATCGACGTCGAAAACCTGACCTACTCCTACCAACCCCTCCGCTCCGCCGCCTGACGCAGCCTATTTGATATGTCCGCATTGGGGGTCCGCAAAGTGGCCGGAAACGGTTGCCCTTCGGCCCGCGATCCTTTCTTCCACTGTTATTTCCTGTATCATTCACCAATAGGGTGAGCCTCGATTTAGTCGGAACTCTACGCGGAACATCGCATTGCAGTAAATGTTGCCGGGCAAATGCCGGATGAATACATTTCCCTTATGGCTCGCCGACATCCTCACCGGACAACAGCTGCAGGCAAGACTGGATAGCGGCGAAGCCAGAATGCACACACCGGCTCCCGCCAATATTCTTGCCCTTGTTCTCTACGGCTTTCTCGCCGCCGATTACACGAAAAAACGCATCCGGGCCTTTATCACGCAATACAAGGCTAATATCAAAGCATCTCAAATATGAGAACCACAAAAACAGTTTTCATCTCAGTGCTACCCGAAGAACTGAAGGTGGCCGGGCACCCGGTCCAAGCCACCAACCGCAGCATGAGCGGCGCGGTCAGGGAAGGCCTCAAACGTCAAGCCCTAGAGCAATATTGGCACGACATCCAGGCCATGGTCAGACCCAAGGCCGAGGCACTTGGTCTTGCCGAGGGTGATGTAAATCGCCTGATCGAAGAATACCGCGGCGAGAAGCACGCTCAGGAAACGCTTGAGGAAAAACCCAATAACACCGGAGTTGACCCGAAGGAAGCAGAAGTTGATACGATGTGTACATTGAGTACACAATATGGAAACGGTTAAGGTCGGCATGCGTGAATTCCGTGAAAAACTCGCGGCGTACTTGGAAGCAGGCAATCCACTGGCCATCATGAGGCACGGACAAACCCTCGGGTACTTTATCCCCGCTCAAAAGCTAAACCGGAAGGCCGAACTCGCAGCGATGCGCGCCGCTGCCAAAGACCTCGACGAAATGATCGCGTCCTGGGGTGCGTGTGAAAACGAATTGATGGAAGAGTATAAGAAAATCCGCCAGGTTGCCCGGCAGAAGAAGCAGAGTCTGAAGTGAGTCCCGCCGCTAAGCTCGCGAATACGGCTGCACAGGATTCAGTCCGGGCACAGCCTGAAAATGCTTTACATTGAAAGTATAGAGGCGCATTTTCCGGTTCAATGCCATCGCTGCAATTAGACAATCGGGGATGCCAATAGCTGAAGACAGACTAAGACTGACTAGCAGATCATAACTGAATGCAAATTCCTGCGCTTCCGGCCATAGGACTCGAAACGAGCTCAGAAATTTGCGCACTTGCCTGAGTTCGGTTTGATTCCGGCATCCTCTGATCAATTCCATTGCGGCCACTCCCGGTATTCCGAATGAATCAGATTGAAGGGATTCCAGCCACGCAGCCGCGGACGCCGAGCCCCTCAAAACTTCTATCAACACGTCAGTGTCGATCAGAAGCATCAGACCTGCCGCTTCCAGCCGGATTCCCGCAACTCACGGGCAAAGGCAGTGCTGTCGGGGATGTCTTCCCGGTCCCGCCACATTCCAAAAAATTCAGAGGCAGCAAGTTCCCCGAGAGTGGAGGTCGAATTCACGTCGCCGGAAGCATGTACCACCGTGATCTCGGCTGGGCCGGAGGGAAAATCATCAGGCACAACAATGCGCACCTCGCGGCTTGTTGGGATATCGGCGCTAACACTGACAGTCCTCGTCACTTTCGATTCACCTCTATCTGTTCAAATCATACCAAAACATCTGGTCTCACCCGGCCGTCCGTTTCCTTCCAGTACAAGACGGAAGCACACGCTGGCAGCGGCGATCAAAGATAGGCCATCCCCATTCTTCAGCCCTGACCAACCTTGATACCACGTGGTCACAACCGAATGATCGCCATCGATAAACAGCCGCAGCTTTTCCGGCACGCTTTCATCGATTAAAATCTTCATTGCGCCTACAGCGTTTCAAGCTGCGCCTGTGAACTCTTGGCGGCGAAATCAAGCACCGCCAAAACCTGATCGCGCGTCACATGGAAGTTCTCAAGAACCTCCTCCATCGGCGAAGTCTTCAAATTCTCGAAGATCGCAGACACCGGAACACGCGTGTCACGAAACACCCACGCGCCGCTCACCTTGCCGGGTATACTCTCCACGGCAGGACATTTTGACCAATCAAGATTTGCCATAGTCTCACCTTTCTATTATTTTATCCTTTTACCGCGGATCCACGCGTTGGTCACGATTTCTCAATGCAGTCGATGGCAAATTGTTTACTATGGAAGTTATCCAAGCAATGTAAGCAAGCCGCAAAAACCATGCCCAACACCGGCCAATCCGAACGCGAAACCCAAAACCGCGTCATCGCCCTCTTCCGCGATGAACTCAACTACCGCTACCTCGGCGACTGGCGCGACTGCGACGGCAACTCCAACATCGAAGAATCCCTCCTCACCGCCTACCTCGCCGAAACCGGCAAATCCCCGGCGCAAATCAACCGCGCAATCCACGCCCTACGCACCGAAGCCCACCACCCCGCCAATGGCCTCTACGCCAACAACCAGAACGTCTACCGCCTCCTCCGCTATGGCGTCCCCGTCAAACTCGAAGCGGGCCAGAAGACCGAAAACATCCAACTCATCGACTGGAGAGATCCTCTCCGCAACCATTTCGCCATCGCCGAAGAAGTCACCCTGCGAGGGGGACAGGAACGTCGGCCCGACCTCGTCCTCTACATCAACGGCATCGCCATCGCCGTCATCGAGCTCAAAAACAGCCGCTCCTCCATCGGCAACGGCATCCGCCAGCTCTGCTCCAACCAGCGCCCCGAATTCAATGAGTGGTTCTTCAGCACCGTCCAGTTGGTATTCGCCGGCAGCGAGTCCGAAGGCCTACGCTACGGCACCACCGGCACCGAAGAAAAGCTCTTCCTCAACTGGAAAGAGGACGAAGCGGACAACACCCGCTTCAAACTCCACAAGTATTTACTCAAAATGTGCGCCAAGCAGCGCCTCATCGAACTCATCTACGACTTCGTCCTCTTCGATGACGGCCGCAAAAAACTGCCCCGCGTCCACCAGTATTTCGGCATCAAGGCCGCCCAGCGCCACGTCCGCGAACGCAAGGGCGGCATCGTCTGGCACACCCAGGGCAGCGGCAAAAGCATCGTCATGGTGCTGCTCGCCAAATGGATTCTCGAAAACTACCCCAACGCCCGCGTCCTCATCGTAACCGACCGCGACGAGCTCGATAAGCAGATCCAGGGCGTCTTCACCGCCGCCGGAGAAACCATGCACCGCTCCACCAGCGGCAGCGACCTGCGCGCAAAACTCCAGCAGCCCGCCCCACGCCTCATCTGCTCACTGGTCCACAAATTCGGCGAAAAGGGTGTTAAAGATAAGGATTTCAAAAAGTACATCGACGAGTTGAAGGCCCAGCCCTGCAAGACCGTCGGCGACCTCTTCGTCTTCGTCGACGAATGCCACCGCACCGAAAGCGGTAAGCTCCACGCAACTATGAAGGCCATGCTCATAAGCGCCGTCTTCATCGGCTTCACCGGCACTCCGCTGCTCAAGAAAGACAAGCAGACCAGCCTCGAAGTCTTCGGCGGCTACATCCACACCTATAAGTTCAGCGAAGCCGTGGAAGATCAGGTCGTGCTCGACCTCGTCTACGAAGCGCGCGACATCGACCAGTCCCTCGGCTCCGAAGACAAAATCGACGCCTGGTTCGACGCCAAAACCCGCGCTCTCAACCAGTGGCAGAAAGCCGCCCTGCGCGAAAAGTGGGGCACCATGCAGCACGTGCTCAGCTCGCGCGGCCGCATGGGCCGAGTAGTTGACGACATCGTTCTCGATTTCGCTACCCGCCCCCGCCTCAAAGACGAAAAGGGCAACGCCCTCCTCGTGGCATCCTCTATCTACGAGGCCGCCAAATACTACACGCTCTTCCAACAGTCGCCCCTACGCAAGCGCTGCGCCGTCGTCACCAGCTATAACCCCATGGCGCGCGATGTCTCCATGGAAGACACCGGCGCGGAAACAGAAACCGACAAGCAGTTCATCTACGACACATATATGGAATTGCTCGCTAACGTCGCCGCCGCCCCTGGCCAGAGTAAGACAGAAACCTACGAGGACCGCGCCAAGGATCTCTTCAAGAGCCAGCCCGCCAACATGAAGCTGTTAATCGTCGTCGATAAGCTGTTAACCGGCTTCGACGCGCCACCCTGCACCTTCCTCTACATCGATAAATCCATGCAGGACCACGGCCTCTTCCAGGCCATCTGCCGCACCAACCGTCTCGATGGCGACAGCAAGGATTTCGGCTACATCGTCGACTACAAAGATCTGTTCAAGAAGGTCGAAAACGCCATCAAGGTCTACACCACCGAACTAGATCACAGCGCCGCCGGAGCCGATCCGGAAGTGCTGCTCCAGGACCGCATGAAGGTCGGCCGAGAACGGCTCGATACCGCACTCGAAGCCATCGCCCTGCTCTGCGAACCCGTGCCGCCGCCGCGCGGCGAGCTCCAGTACATTCACTACTTCTGCGGCAATACCGAAATCCCTGTCGATCTGGCCGAGCACGAACCGCAGCGCGTTGGACTCTATAAGGCCACCGCCGCACTGGTGCGTGCCTACGCCAACATCTCCGGCGAAATGGAGAAGGCCGGCTACAGCCAGCAGGAATCCATCCGCATCGGCCATGAAGTGAAGCGCTATGTCGACCTCCGCGAACGCATCCGTTTCGCGAGCGGAGAAAACATCGATCTGAAAGCCTTCGAGGCCGACATGCGGCACCTGCTCGACACATACATTGAAGCCGCCGAGCCGCGAAAAATCTCGCCCTTCGATGGCATGCCGCTGCTTGACCTCATCGTGAAAACCGGCATCGCCGAAGCGATCAACACCCTACCCGAAGGCATTAAGAGCGACTGCGGCGCCATCGCCGAAACCATCGAAAACAATGTCCGCAGCAAGATCATCCGCGAAAACCTCAACGACCCGGCCTACTACGACAAAATGTCCGCCCTGCTCGATGAGTTGATCGCCGCCCGCCGCGCTCACGCCATCGAATACGAGGAGTACCTCAAGCGCATCGCCGAACTGGTCATACGCGCCAACCGCGGCCATGATGACGATGCCCCTGAAGGAATCGACACGCCCGCCCGCCGCGCACTCTACAGCCTGCTCAACAAGGATCGCGAGCTAGTGCTCAAGCTCGATCAAGCCATCCGCCAGCAGTTGCCCGACAGTTGGCGCGGCTCCAGGCAAAAAGAACGCATCATCAAAGGCGCGATCTACGACGTGGTGCAAGACGCGGCGCAGGTCGAGAACATATTCAAACTCCTGCTCCAACAGAAATCCGAATACTGATGGCCCAAAGATGAAGAACGATGAAATCGATCTCGGCGGCATCCCCGTAGAAGTCGTCCGCAAAGACATCAAGAACGTCCACCTCAGCGTCTACCCGCCCCTCGGCAAGGTCCGCATCGCCGCCCCGCTGCGCATGAAGCTCGATACCATCCGCGTCTTCGCCATCTCCAAACTCGCCTGGATCCGCCAACAGCAGCACAAGGTAACGGCGCAGGAGCGCGAAGCCCCTCGCGAATACATCGAGCGCGAAAGCCATTATGTTTGGGGCAAACGCTACCTGCTGAAAGTGGTGGAAAAGGAAGCCGCCTCCGCCATCGAACTGAAGCACAGCCATCTGCTCTTACAAGTCCGCCCAGGAACCACCGTCACCCGCCGTCAGGAAATCATCGACGAATGGTACCGCAATCAGCTCAAAGCCGCGGTCCCGCCACTCCTCGAAAATTGGCAACGCGTCATCGGCGTGAAGGTCAACCGCGTCTTCATCCAACGCATGAAAACCAAGTGGGGCAGCTGCACCCCCGCCACCGCCAGCATCCGCCTAAACACAGACCTCGCCCGCAAGCCCCGCCCCTGCCTCGAATACATCGTCGTCCACGAACTGGTCCACCTCCTCGAACCCACCCACAACACCCGCTTCACCGCCCTCATGGACCAATTCCTCCCCAACTGGCGCATCCAGCGTCAAACCCTCAACCGCCTCCCCGTCCGCCACGAAAACTGGCTATATTGAGTACCTGATCCCAACCGATAGCCGCTGGAGCTACCGTCGAAAGTAGGACATCGTCACATCCTCAGAAAACGACGCGCAACAGCCAGTAACCTGCCCCGGCCTGCGTGAACTGAAAGAGTACCTCGCCGTGGCACTCCTCCTGCACGAAGCCAAAACCAAGGAGTTTTTCCGCGATGCCCAAATGGAAATTCTCCGCTCCTTCCACGCTTTCGAACAAGGCCGCGAACTCCGCTTCGCTCGACTCAAAGCCGAAGGCTAACGGTCGAATCGATAACATCGGAAAGCGTCTCATGGCCATTGAGGAGCGCCTGATCCTCGGTCTGCCCAAACAGTAACTCAGGACGCGAATCCAGCAATTCGCCTGATGGCCAATCGCAAATCACAATAAAGAGATCTTTATTTCTTCAATTATTCTAGCGATTTACAAAAATCACGCGCCACGTCGAAGGTACCGCTCTGCTAAAAACAATGCAAGGAGGCTCTTATGAGCACGCATTTTTCGCTGTCCACGAAACCGCCAGAATCCTTGGCTTACCCAAGCCCAACCCAAGCGCAAACAACCCCTTTCGCCCCATATGGCTAGCTTGTGGAAAAAAGCGGCTTCTTGGGTTCCCGGGTTAGTTTTGAATTCTTGGGTTCCACCCAAGGGAAAACTCCGCCCATCGGCACAACGAGACGAAATTTGATTTCACGCGCGCAGCGGCAAGTTCGCGCGCCCCCCCTCGTCTGAATCGATCAGGAGTCGAACACCAGTGTTTACTCAACCCAATCAATCGACAGGATGATAATACTTATGCACCAGAAACGCCTTCTTGCGGCCGGAATTCACAACCTGGCCCAACAGCTTCAGCTTGCCGTTGATCAACGTGTTCACCGGCTTGTCCACCGGATAATCGAAGGTCAGCACATCGCCCTCTTCCAGCAGCAACATGTCTTCAACGCTCATCGTGGGACCCTGCAGGCGGGCGTCCACTGCCAACTTGGCGGGCTTGATCAGCCGCAGCATGCGCGCCTGTTCGGCATCGGTCGACTCCCCTTTGCGCACCGACCACTGCTGGTCGAACTTCTGCCGCAGCATCTTGATGACAATCGACGGCAGGCCGATGTTCATCATCCCCGAGTTTTCGCCCACCCGGATCTCCATGCTGATGGCGACCACGGCTTCCGTCGGCGACAGCACCTGAAGCAGAGAAGGCTCCGTTTCGTGCCCGTCAATCGTAAAAGCGATGTTGGTGATCCCGCGCCACGACTCCTTCAGATCGTTCAGCACAATGCGGTACAGGCCTTCCAGAATGCTCTGTTCTATTTCGGTCAGTTCGCGATTGATCTTGGTGGCGCTGACTTTGCCGCCGCCGCCAAGCAGCATCTCCAGCACTGGAAACACCAGCGACGGATTCAGTTCCAGAATGGCATTGCCGTCATACGGGCGCATGCCGAGCGAAACCATGCACGTTGGCGAGGGCATGCACTTGACGAACTCCTGGAATGAGAGCTGTTCCACGCTCACCAGGTTGACAATTACGTAAGCACGCAAATATGCCGACAGGCTCGACGCTAGGCTGCGGGCGAAATTCTCATGCAGCAAATGGATCGATCGCAACTGGTCTTTCGCAATTCGATCAGGCCGCCGGAAGTCGTACGATACCGCTTTCTTGGCGGGATCGTCCTCCTTCGGCCCATCTTTCATGTTGCGAAATACATTGTCGATTTCGTCTTGAGAGAGAACGCGGTCTAGGCTCACGTCATGAATATCGGACGCCGGAAACTTCCGCTTTAGGGCGCTCGGCACCACTCGGAATAATCCTGTATGATTTGTACATCCACCGCTATGAAACGACAATTTCTTGCCACCTTTTCCGCCTTCGCCCTTGCCGCGGCCTTGAGTCACGCAGCCGATAAGCCCGCCACGCATGTCTTCGACTCGGTGGTCCAGCCGTTGCTCGATGGGCACAAGCTCGCCGGCTCCGTCGTCGCCGTCGCCGGCAAAGACACACGCTCAACCTGGAAGTGGGCGGTTACGCCGATCTCGCCGCCAAACGCCCAATGAAGGCCGACGCGCTGTTCTGGATCGCGTCCATGAGCAAACCCATCACCACAACAGCCTTCATGATGCTGGTGGACGAGGGCAAAATCAAAGTCGATGACGCCGTGGAAAAGTATCTGCCTGAATACAAGAACCTGTGGCTCGCGGCTGAGGAGGACAAGTCGCACATCCTGCTCCGCCGTCCATCGCGGCCCGTCACCGTGCGCGACATCCTCACCCACACCAGCGGCCTGCCCGCGACGTCGCTCATCGAAAAACCGACGCTTGATCTGCTGCGCCTGCGTGACGCAGTGATGAGCTACACCCTCACGCCGCTGAAGACCGAGCCGGGCAAGAAGTATTCGTACTCCAACGCAGGCATCAACACCGTCGGACGGCTGATCGAAGTGGTGAGCGGCATGCCCTACGAAGACTTCCTCGACAAGCGTCTCTTCAAGCCGCTTGGCATGACCGATACCACCTTCTGGCCCAACGAAAAGCAGCTCACCCGCCTCGCCAAATCCTACAAGATGAACAAGGACGAAAGCGCCCTCGAAGAAGAGGTAGTCACCCAGCTGCGCTATCCGCTGAACGACCACACGCGCTATCCGATGCCCGCCGGCGGCCTCTTCTCCACCACCGCCGACATGATCCGCTTCTGCCAGATGGTGCTGAACGGCGGCACCTACAAAGGGATACGATATGTCTCAGAAGCCGGGGTGAAAGAGATGAGTTCCAATCATACGCCCGACGATGGCCCGAGTTACGGCTACGGCTGGTCCGTCTTGAAGAAGGCCGCCGGCGACGGCCGCAGCGAAGGCTCCTTCGGCCACGGCGGAGCCTACAAAACAGCGCTGTGGATCGACCCGAAAAAAGAGCTCATCTTCGTCTTGATGAAACAGCACGCCGGCCCCGACAACACCAAAATGGAGCAGGCCTTCCTGAAGGCGGCAGTGGCACAATTCGGAGGACGACCCTAAACTCCACACTGCAGTTTGTTCAAGGGAGGGGCAGGCGATTGGATTGCACTGACTAATTATGAAGTCACCTCGCCATCACCGATGCGGCATCTCCATGCTTCGAAAATGGCCGGGTAACAGGAGTAGCCTGTTCCAGGGCCGGCGAGACAATTGTAAAGTCGCTGACAAGTACAGTCTGACCTTTTCGCTCAGCGGCGATTAGGACGCTGGAGTCCAAAACTATTCCCAGGATGGAGGACACCATGGCCCTTGCGAGGAGGCAATGACTTCATCAAGATCGCGGCCGAACTCGGGGTCGAGCGTGACGGTGGAGTTACGCGCCCGCGCATCCTTTAAAATTTCAAGGATTGGCCTTCCGCTCCTTGGAGTTCCAGTCGATTGAGCTTTGATCACAGCCACGGGACGATTGTCCTGTTCAACCACGATCTCGACACCTTGTTGCACTTTGGCAAGTACGGCATGGAGATCACGGGCAACTTCAGCTTCGCTCATGCGAACTGTGGCCCTCGGCTCTATTACGACACTTCAAGAAGGACAAGAGCCCGAAGGCGAGGCAAATGGTCACGCAGCAAGCAGAATTCCACCCCGCCCAACATACGATAATGATTCAATGCGCATTCCTGACAAAGTAGCAATCATAACCGGCGCGGGCGCCGGCATCGGCGAAGCCATCGCCGTGCGGTTCGCCGAAGAGGGCGGCCGGCTGGTCCTCAACGACATCTCAGAAAAAGGCCTGCAAAACACGCTCGATATCATCCACAAGATGGGCGCTCAGGCCGTCGCCGCAGTGGGCGACGTCTCGAATGAAGCCGACGCCCAGCGGATTACCCAAACCGCGCTCGATAGCTTCGGCAAGCTCGACATCCTGATCAACAACGCGGCCGACTTCACCCAGAAATCGATCGAAACCGCCACCGTGGCCGACTGGGAAAAAGTACTTCGCGTCAACGTCATCGGCACGGCCCTCGTCGCCAAGTTCGCCGCACGGGCCATGATGGCCACAGGCGGGTCGATCGTCAACATCGCTTCCATGAGCGGCCTGGTCGCCCAGCGCGACTTCGCCACCTACAACTCCAGCAAAGGCGCAGTTATCAATCTGACCCGCTGCATGGCTCTCGACATGGCGCCGCACAAGATCCGCGTCAACAGCGTCTGCCCTGGCTGCGTCGTCACCACGGCCTCCTTCCGCGAAATCGAACGCCTCGGACTGACGTTCGAAGAGTGGCGCGACCGCGTCGCTCCTGGCCACATGCTGAACCGGCTGGGCGAACCGCGCGAAGTGGCCAACGCCGTGCTGTTTTTAGCATCTGATGAGGCCAGTTTCATCACCGCGGCCGAACTTCTCGTCGACGGCGGTTACATTCACTGGTAATGAAGATGAAACAATTTGACGCGTTTTTGTTTGATTTAGATGGAGTTGTGCTCGATTCCATGCAGCATCATATCGATGCCTGGCAGTTCTATATGAAGTTTCACAATGTTTCCGACGATAGACTTTCTGAAAGAATGCATGGCAAGCGTAACGACGATATCGTCCGCGAAATCTGGGGCGAATCCTTGAGTGCGGAAGAGGTGTTCCGCCATGGCGCCGCCAAAGAGGCTTTATTTAGAGAGATGATGCGCCCGCATCTGGAACAAAAACTGGTGCCCGGCATCCGGAGCTTTCTGGAAAGCTGGAAGTCCATGCCGATGGGCTTGGGCTCGAATGCAGAACCGCCGAACGTATCGTTTGTGCTGGACGGGGCCAAACTGCGCCCTTACTTCCAGGCCGTCGTGGATGGCCATCAGGTGCAGCATGCCAAGCCGGAGCCGGATGTCTACCTCAAGGCCGCGGCGCAACTGGGCTTCGCGCCCGAACGCTGCATCGTCTTTGAAGATTCCATGACCGGCGTCACCGCCGGACTGCGCGCTGGCGCCACGGTAGTCGGAGTGGCGACGACCTCCAATGAACTTCCAGGAGCGGCATTGATGATCCGCGACTTTAACGATCCTGCCCTGGACCATTGGTTAAAGGAGCGCATTTAGCCCGGATGAAAGCGCTCCGCCTCATGCTTGTGTTCGCCGCTGCCATGGCCATGCCACCCGTGCCGGCAGCGGAACGCCAGGTCACGCTGGCTGAGGCCGGAGCCCGCCGGGAGCCTGATTATTCTCCGGCGATCGAGGGCGAAGAAGTCGTGGTCAAGGGGGTGGCGGCATCGGTTGTCATTCCTATGCCCAACGGGCGCGTAGTTCCAATCACCGACGAGACGGGTTTTGGCCTCTTTCTTCAAGACCATTTGAATTCTCTGCCCAACATTCGTCCCGGAGACCTGCTTGAGGCACATGGCAAGATCGTGCAATCAGGCGGCATGGCCGTGCTGGAGTGTACCTCCGTCCAAGTCCGTAGCCATTCCGACGCGCCACAGAATATTCCGCTTCCGATCGAAGCACTGAAGGGCTTCCGCTACCTGGCCACGCCCATCACAGTGGAAAGCAGAGTGATCTCCGCAGGCGCCAACAGCAGCGGCGAATTCATTCTGATCGGCGATCCGCTGGCACCGATCAAAGTGTTTCTGCCGAAGGACTTCCTGCGCTACGGTGGCATCGGCCAATACCCGGGCGGGGCGCGTGTATTGGTATCGGGCATCGCATATCAGTATTGCCCGTTCCCGCCCTTCAACCACTATTACCAGATTCTGATCGATTCTCCGGCGTCCGTGGTGATCACCGGGAACAGCTGGGTAATTCCATTTGAGGTGATGTACACAGCTTGTACCGCGCTGGTGTTCGCGCTGCTGATGTGGTGGCGGCGGGAGCGGGTGATGCGGTCTCAGCGGGAGACCCAGTCGGCCATCAACGAACTGGGCGAAGACATTTTAGGCGCGGCATCGCCGGCGGCAATAAGGAGCCGCCTGAGCGCCTCGCTGCCACAGATTTACGGCGTGACAACGGTGAGGATCTTCCTCTATAACCGTACCGGCCGGACGTTGGAGCTGATACAGGAGGAGGGGCAATCGGCCGCTGTATCGATCGACACGCAGACCGAACGCGGCGGCGAATATGCAGCTGCAGCCGTCTGTTACCGCAATCGGACGTTGCTGGCAATCCCCGATACGCAAAAGAGCCCTTTGTTTCAGAAGTCCGCGCCAGAGGGTACACCGCGGGCGTTGATGCTGATTCCGATGCTGGCGCAAAAAGATCTGATGGGAGTCCTGGAGATTGGACAGCAGGACCGCAAGCGCTCATTTACAGCCGAGCAACAGACAGCCGCACAGCATCTTGCAAACCAGGTTGCCGGGGCGTTCAAGCTGTTAAACCAGCGCTCCATCCAAGACCAACTGGTGCGCAGCGAAAAGCTCGCCGCGGCCGGACAGTTGATGTCGGGAATTGCCAACGAACTGCGCGAACCGCTGGCGGCGGTTACATCGCTGGCCGACGGCTTGCTGGCGCGCAAGCCAAGCCCGCTGCTGGAGCGGGATCTGCAGGCCATCGCCGACGAAACCGGCCGTGCCATGGAAATCGTCAACCGCCTGGTGAGTTTCTCTCGCTCGGAGGAGATTCAAACGGCGCCAGTGGAGCTCAGCTCGATGCTGCGCGGGTTGATCCAATTCCGCGAGCAGGAATGCATGGCGAAAGGGATCGAGCTACGCGACCAGATCTCGCGCGAAATCATCTTCGTATCCGGCATCCAGGGGCAACTCGAACAGATGTTCCTGAATCTGCTGGTGCATGCGGAACAATCGCAGCGTGCAGGCAGCGGAAGAGAACAGGTCATCACGGTAAGCACAAGCCTGCCCGCCAGGCGCGTGCTGATTGCTATCGGCTATTCGTCGATAGAAGGCGAAGCAGAGGATAGCGACCTGTTTGAAGAGGCCGAGACCGTGAACACAGGCCGCATCGGATTGGGCTTGTGCAAAGCGATCATTCATAGTCACGGAGGCGAGATCCGCCTGCTGCGCACAACATCGATGCATGCCAGATTCGAAGTCGAACTGCCGGTTTCGCGCAGCTCGTACGAGAAACGCTCCGAGCCCGAAGGCTCGGCAGGACGCACGCTGACGGCATTAGTCGTGGAAGCCGATGCGGCGAACCAACGTCAGCTTGTATCGATTCTGAGTGCGCTGGGCCATCGCGTAATCCCCGTCGCATCGGGCGAAGAGGCTCAGGATCTGAGCTACCGGATGCGGTTCGACATTACCTTTTGTTCCGTGCGACTGCCTGGCATGAGTTGGGTGGAACTGATGGACAAGCTCCAGCATCAGTTGGGCTCCTTTGTCCTGCTCACAGAAGGCTACGACGCGGCCCTGGCACAGATGATTTCACGCAATGAAGGCCACATTCTTCCCTTGCCGATCGACGAACAGGCGGTGGTCCATTTGCTCCAGAGCATTTCCGTTCCTGCTGCCGTAATTAACGAGACGCCATAACGCAGCCCAACGAAAGCTGTAGAATAATATGGTCATGCGGCTTTCAACATTGTTTCTGATCTTATGCGGAGCCTTACTGGCCCAGAAGTATAGCGGCCCCACCCCTCAGAAGCCCGACGTCCCTTATCTGTTGCACGCCTCGAAACTCGTCGAAACAGAGGGCGGCGAAGCAACGGAAGAAAAGCGCAAGGAGGGTACGGCATTCGTCGTATCCGGCGTCACGGCGAAAGCGCGCACGCCAATGGCTGAACCAATCTTTGTGATGGCCAGCGAAAAACTGGTGGCTGACCGGCTGCAACTTTACAAGATGGACGTCAAGAACGGCCATCGCGAAGTGTTCATTCCGTTCAAGCCCAAACGGGATGGCCCACGCGCGCTGCGGCTCACCGTGACCAAACTGACGGGCAATCTGTACAAGCTGGAAGCCGCGGAATCATTGGATCCCGGCGAGTATTCGCTAAGCCCGGAAAACTCCAACACGGTTTTCTGTTTCCAAGTTTATTAGCGTATCTGCTACAATCCCGTTATGTTCAAAGGACTGGAACACACCGCTATCGCTTCGCCTAATCCGCGCAAGCTGGCCGAATGGTATCGCGACATATTGGAATTCCGCATCAACTTCGAGTACGATGGCAACTTTTTTGTGCGCGCCGCCAATGGCAGCATGCTCGAGATCATTCCGAGCGAAGGCCCACGCGCAGAACAGAAGATGAAAGACGAAGGCATCCGCCATTTGGCGATTGAGCTGGACGATTTCGACGCAGGCTATGCCGACCTGCAGGCGAAAGGCGTCACTTTTCTTACCAAGCCGTATGAAAACATGGGCAACCGCCTCGTATTCTTTGCCGATGGCGACGGCAACATCGTGCACTTGATTGCACGTGAAAAGCCACTGCCTTAATTCACTACATTAGAACTCGCCCGCACCCCGGAGGCTGGCAGCGCCAGCCATGTGCGGGCGTGCAACACACACCAGGAAGGATCTGCTGTTGTTCAAGAAAGTCTTCAAGGCCTTTCATTATCCGGAATTCCGTATGCTCTGGCTCGGCGCCTGCACCTCGTCCATTGGGACCTGGATGCAGAAGCTTGCCCAGAGTTGGCTGGTTTACCAGCTTTCCGATTCGAAATTCATGCTCGGGCTGGACGCGTTTTTGGGCGAGATCCCGATCTTTCTGTTCTCGCTCATTGGCGGCGTTATAGCAGATCGTCTGGACCGGCGCAAACTACTGCTTTGTTCTCAGTTCGTGCAAATGGCGTGCGCCTTCATCCTGGCCTCGTTGTTTGCATCGGGGTTGGTAAAGGTATGGCACATCCTGTGCCTCTCGTTCACTGTGGGTCTGGCGCAGGCCTTCGGCGGGCCGGCCTATTCGGCCATCGTACCTTCGCTGGTGGACAAAGAAGATCTGCCGAATGCGATTGCACTCAATTCGATTCAGTTTAATCTGGCGCGCGTGATTGGCCCTATGCTGGGCGGGCTTGCGCTGACCCAACTTGGCGCATCATGGTGTTTCTCGCTGAACGGAATCTCGTTCGTCGCGGTAATCATCTCATTGTTGCTGCTGAAGCAAAACTATCTTCCCAAGCCCACGGGCATCGGGATCATAGACAGCATGAAGGAAGGCATCAACTTCATCCGCAACAAAGAGGCGATGACGTCACTGGTAGCGATGGCATTTCTGACGACATTCCTGGGCATTCCGATTATTGTGTTCCTGCCGGCCATCGCTAAAGATGTCTTTCATGCCGACTCCCAAACCTACACGTGGCTGCTGAGCATTTCCGGCGTCGGGTCGGTGGCGGGGGCGATTACCGTGGCGAGCCTTGGCCACGTGAAGCAGAAGGGCCGTCTTGCGCTGATGATGCTGTGTATGTTTGGCGGCTTCATGATGGCATTCGCGCTGTCGAAATATTTGGCGCTCAGCTTTACGATGCTGTTTTTTGCCGGCGCGGCCATGATTTCCGTGTTCACCATGGTGACTTCTCTGGTGCAGTTGATTACGCCAAATGAGATGCGTGGACGGGTAATGAGCGCCTACAACGTCGCCTTCCGAGGCGGCATGCCATTTGGCAGTTTTATCGTCGGCGCGCTGTCAACCTCCATTCCGCTCACGACTCTGCTTGCCGTGAACGGTGGCTTGATGCTGGCGCTGGGAATTTATCTGCTGACCATACACCGCAAGGTGGCGAACCTGTAAAATAGGAAAGCATGATAAGACAGGCGCGCGGGTTTAATGTAGTTGTTGCGCTGCTGGGCAGCACCCTTCTGGCTGGGACGAATCCAGCGCTGGAAGCGGCGCGCGACAAACAGGATAAGGCGGCGCTGGCAAAATTGGCCGCTGATTACGCTGCTGCCGCAGAGAAGCAGCCCAAGGACGCAGCGGGGTTTTACCGCGCGGCCATGGCATGGTCTTATTTCTCGGAAGTCGCGTTGGAGTTACGCGACAAGCCACAGGCAAAGAGCGCGGCGGAGACCGGCATCCAAATCGCGCAAAAGGCCGTGGAGCTCGACGGCAAGAACGCGGAGAATCACCGGGTGCTGGGCACACTGTGCGGCCAGGTGATCCCGGCCAATGTGCTGGCGGGCATGAAGTGGGGCAAGTGCGCACAGGACGAAATCAACAAGGCCATGGTGTTGGACCCGAAATCAGCGCAGGCAGCGATGGGGCATGGCGTGGGCAATTACTACCTTCCCGCGGCGCTGGGCGGCTCAGTGGAACAGGCGATCAAGGACTTCGAAAAAGCGATCGCGCTAGATGGAACCCTGGCAGAGGCGCATCTTTGGCGTGGCATTGCGCTGCGTAAAGCCAACCACAACGCCGAAGCGCGCAAGGCCTTTGAACGCAGCCTTCAAATCAATCCGCAGCGCATTTGGGCCAAACAACAGCTGGAGAAAACGCCGGCCCAATGAACGCCCACCGGCTCTTTACCGCGGCAGCGCTAGCCGCATTGACTGTTCTCGGATTCTTCTTTTTTCCAGGACATACGTTTCTTCAATCGGACACGCAAATCTACATGCCGATGCTGGAGCGCTTATACGATCCAACGCTGCTTGCGCGGGACCTGATTGCAACGCAGCCGCATATGGATTTCACCATCTACGACGAGACGGTGCTGCTGGCACGGCGCGTGTTCGGTCTCGATTTCCGGACCACGCTGGTGCTTGAGCAGATCGTCTTCCGCTTTCTGGGGCTGTGCGGCATCTATCTGATTGCCCGGTCTTTGAAACTCTCGCGTCCCGTTTCCGTATGGGTTACATCGATGCTGGCGCTGGGCGCTACCATACTAGGGCCAGCCGTACTGCTATGGGAATACGAGCCTGTGCCGCGGGGGTTTGCGGTTCCACTGCTGTTTCTGGCGATAGGCCTGGCGGCGCATGAGGAATCACTCGCGGCAGGCGTGATTGGGGCGGTGGCGTTGCTCTATCATCCGCCGACGGTATATCCATTCTGGATCGCTTACACGCTGCTTGCGCTGCAGCCCGATGAGCCCAGGTTGATGCGCGCCCGGCAGCAGGGACTCATGCCACTGGCGGTGGCGATAGGGGTGCTTCTGCTGCTGGCAAAAGTGAACCACGGAGCGACAGAGCCGCAGGTGTTTTTCGCGCAAATCGATGCGCAACAGGAAGCGTTGCAGCGGATGCGGGCGCCGTACAATTGGGTTTCCCAATGGGGCTGGGGGACTTACTTTCAATATTTGATGCTGGCCGGGTTGTGCGTCGGCAGCTTGTTTCGATTGCGGCGCTATCTACCCGAAAGCCTGCCCATGTTTGCGATTTGCATGCCGGCGATTGGCCTGTTGAGCATGCTCGCAAGTCTAATCTTCCTGGAAGGCTTCAAGTGGGGGTTGATACCGCAATTTCAACCGGCGCGCGCTGTGTTATTTGTGACGGCGTTTGCGGGAATCGGATCAGCGATGGCAGCCGTAACGGCATATGAGGAAAAGAAGAGGTGGGAGTGTTTCGCGTGGCTGTTTGCCGCCTTCGCTATTCCCACGCAGACCTATCTGACCCAGTTGCTATGGCCATTTGGAGATGAATTGGTGCTGCGCCGGCTGCTATTGATCGCCGGGCTGAGCGCTGCGACATTGTTAGCATTCCGCGTGGGTAAAGAAGGGGCAGCGATCGTGGCTGTCAGCGCCATGTTCCTGATTCCATCTTATGGCGAGGTTGTGAATTACGGGAAAGTTCATTCCGCCGCACTGGACGAGCTATCGCAATGGGCTGCGGCTTCCACGCCTACCGGCGCGGTATTCCATTTTCCAGACGCAGGCCGGCAACCCACGCCGGGAATCTTTCGCGCCAAAAGCGAGCGCGCCATCTATGTGGATTGGAAGAGCGGCGGCCAGGTAAACTTCATGAAGCAACTGGGAGAAGAGTGGTGGAATCGCTGGAATTCCACGCTTGGCGCGGGTTACAAACCAGCGCCGCCGGAACAATACGCGACGCTTGGAGCGGACTATGTGGTCGTCCAGACAAAAAATAAGATTCCCAACGCGCGAGCAGTCATGGAAAATTCCGGGTACGTAGTGTACAAAACCCGTCCTTGATGTATGCTAGAAACAGATTATGAAACAATGGATCCTGCTCACATTGCTGGCGGTTGCGTTTACGCTGTCCGCCGCGGCGAAAAACAAAGACACGAATGGCTACATTAAGGCTCGCGGCGGCCCGACTGGCGCCGGGCTTTTTGTGGATGGGAAGTACATCGGTCCCGCTGGACGATTCACGGTTCCTGAGAAGTACGCGGTTGAACCCGGTGCTCACGAGGTACGGCTGGAAGATCCACGTTTTGAGGCGTTCACCACCAAGGTGACGGTGACCGCTGGCAAAACGACGAAACTGCATTTCAAGCTGAAGCCAGTGGAACCGCCCAAGCCTCCATTTGGACGTTTGCGGTTTGGCGGCGGCGAAACGGAGTCGTTCATCTCGGTGGCTTATGGCGATACCAGCGCCGTTTACCTGAATGGCAAATTCTGGGGACACGTAGACGAATTCAACAACGTCGGCGGTGGCATGCTGTTGCCCCCCGGCACGTATCAGTTGTCTGTCAATTCGCCGATCTTCGGTGAGATCAAGAAGGATGTCACAGTTACGGCGAATAAGGTGACCGTGATTCCGCTGCCTGCGGTGAAGAAGTAGTTTTTTGAATTAGAATCCGCATGGTCGAATCGCCCGTAAGCGCTTAGATGAGCCGGAAGGCCGAATGCCATTCGGCCGCAGATTGCCAATTCAATATCGCTTACATTGGAGGTTATGAGGCGAGGTTGCGATTTGGTGAGCGGTTCCTCGGGGGATTGCGGTGTAGGGCAATTGGGGTCAGACAGCCCATTTTCGGCATCCACCTTCGCTAAAGCTATGGCGGACAGGAATACGGCCGAAAAAAGGTGTCAGACCCCAAATGCGACGCGTCG
>CAIRSA010000091.1 GCA_903881085.1 uncultured Acidobacteriia bacterium | reverse complement strand
GGGTCAGACAGCCCATTTTCGGCAAATGCGGCCGAAAAAAGGTGTCAGACCCCAAATGCGACGCGTCGTTCTAGTCAATGTAAGCGACATTGGATTACCAATCTGCCCTACATCAGAATTCGAACAATATTCCGGCGGACGGCAATACCGGGAACATATTAATGAATGACAAACTGGCGGCGCCGGTGGTTGCGTTGTAGCTGCCGGCGGAATCGAAGATGCGGTTCTGGCGATTGAACAGGTTCACTACTTCGGCAAACAGCGTCAGCTTGCGCTTCTGATAGACGAAGGCCTTGTTGACGCGCAGATCGGCGCGCTGGTATTCGGTCACGCGTAGGGCATCGCGAATAGGGGAGAGGAAATAGCTAGTTCCGTTTGCAGCCAGCCGGTAGAAGCCGGGAATGGGGAACCCGCTGCCGTACGACCACTTCGCCGTCAGATTCACAGTGGGCCGCAAGCGATAGCTGCCGGCAATGTTGAGCGTGTGCTTTTGGTCCCACTCAGAAGGGAACGACAGCCGTAAATCGCCGTCGCGCACCTGCGCGTGGCCATAGGCGTAGCTGATCCAGCCGGTGAGCCCATTGGCCGTGCTGCGTTGCAGGAAAATCTGCGCGCCACGCGCATAGCCGCGCTGCGAATTCAGAATCGGCGCATTCACGGGCGGATTGAAGATCTTGCCTGTAATGAGCACGCGTGGATCGAATTCCGGCCGGGCGAGCAGATCACGGTCCTGGCGGTTATAAAACTCAACACGCAACCGGGTACGCTTATCGAGACGCTGCTCAATCACGCCTTCGTAATGCGTGGCGCGCATCGGCAACAGAGCGGGGCGGCCGAAGAGGGAAAAATACTGGTTGAGTTCGGGAAACTGGGCGTACTGGCCGAAGTCGAACTGAATCTTGGTCGCGGCGAATGGCTGAAACGCCAGCGAAGCATAGGGTGAAGCAACATCTGCGACGCTGACCGAGTGTCGATCCCAACGAGATCCGGCGGTGAAATGCACTTTGCCCGACCATAACGAAAACGACTGCTGGGCATAGGCTCCCGAGCGCTGCGCCGTGCCGCGAAACTTATCGAGCGATTGCACCGAAGCCGGAATAAACGTGTAGCGGTTTGAAAAACCGTCCTCGCGCATGCGGCGAAACACGCCGCCGAAATCGAGCCGGCTGGACTTGCCCCACACATACGACCCATCGGTATGCCAGATCCACTCGCCGTAAGCGTCGCCGTAGAGGCGCGACAGGTCGCGATTTTCCACGTCGCCGCGCTCACGCGTCCAGGCAAAGCGATTCGTCACAATCAGCTTCTCACTGGGCGTATAGCGCGAAGCAAGGTTCAGCATGGTGAAGCGATAGCCGCTCAACATGGGCGAGTTGATACCAATCTGCGCACGGCCTGCGGTGCGGTCGACCGCCGAATAGCCGTCCATCATGCTGAAGTTGATGTTGTGCTTGGGTGTCAGATCGTAACTCAACCGCGCCTGGCCATCGGTGAAGCCGAAGGACAGCGCCGGCTCGTCGGCGCCGAAATTGATGCGGTTCAGGATGTACTGCAGGTAGCTCTTGCGAAAAACCACGAGCCAGGATCCACGCTTGTTTTTGCCGAGCGGCCCGTCGGCCAGAACTTCAAAGTTCGACGCGCTGGCGCTCACATGCATGTGGATCTGCTGGCGATTCCCTTCCCGCGTATTCACGGCCAGCATGCCTGCGGAACGGTCGGAGTAGCGCACAGGCCACGCACCTTCAAAGAGCGTCATCTCGTCGATAATGTCGCCGTTGAACAGAGTGAGCGAGCCGTGCGACGCCTGACCGGAAACCATGTGGAATGGATTGTGCAGCAGGATGCCATCCACGTAAATGCCGATGCGCTCAAAGCCTGCTCCGCGCAGCGAAAACTCAGAACTGAAGTCGTTGTTGGCGGTCACACCGGGCAGCGACTGCACGGCGCGCAGCGGATCATCAGCCAGGACGGAGGCGAGGTTCTTCTGCTCGTTGCCTTCGAGCGTGAGTGCCGAGGCACTCTCCTGCCGCGCCAGATCGAATGCGTCGGCCTTCACCTCCACCGTGTCCGTGCGCTTGGAATTCGAGGAGGTCAAAAGCAGATCGAACGATTTGTTTTCGCCCGAGGCAAGCGAGAAGGGAATGCGTAGGAGATGATAACCAACGGTGGAGACGTGCAGCACATAATCACCGGGAGGCGCGTTGGAGATCTGGAAACTGCCGTCATTGGCGGAGACGGCTTTCAGTTCGGTGCCAGATAGCCGGACTTGCACCCGCGATAGCGGCTCGCTGCCTCGGGCATCGATGATCTTGCCGGAGATCGTACCGGCAGAGGGCTGCGCCAACATCCCAACGGCGCAGGCAAGAGAGGTAACCACCGGCAGTGAGAACGGGAGGATTTTGCGCAGTAAGATTGCGTGGCGCGGACACTCGTGTCTGCCGCGTCCCGACTCTTCGGGACGCGCGTTTTTCGATAGCGGGCCAAGCGTCGACACGAGTGTCGACGCGGCAGGCAATAGTGCCTGCGCCACCATGCTCGAATCGGCTGGCCTACCCAGCAGCGCTCGTTTAATCCATCGGTATATCAAAGTAGAAAATCTCTTTGCCTGAAATAGCTTCGGTAATGCCGGTCAGATAAAACTTCGAGCCCCGGCGATGTCCGGTCTGAAAATAGAAGAAACCGCTCGCCGAATCGCCCGGTGCCAGCATCTTCGCGGCAAACGCCCGGGTCTCGATCTCTACAGCATTTAACGGGCCTTTCTTCGTCCCGCCGCGAGGCCCGGCACCCGGGATGGGACTTCCAGAGAGGCGCGGCTTCGTGTTGACTCCGATATACTTCACTTCCAGCGGAGGAATGTTTTCAATCTTCGTGCGATCGGGCCCAATGTAGTTGACCTCGATCCGATCCAGCTTCAGAGACTTGCCCGTGTCGTTCTGAATCACCACTAGAATGGGCAAAACGCCATGCATATAGGGATGCACCTTGCCGAACGCCGTCTTGCTCAGTTCCTCCGTATCGTAGGCCTTCACCGCGATGGTGACCTTCTCATTGGTTTGTTTGGTGGGGTAGGACGCGGCCGGTCCCGGACTGAAATGGGCCTCTTTCTTATCTACCGCGAGGCCGACAGCTATAATAGAGAGAAGAAAAACACGATTGGCAACCTTCATATATTTCCTTTATCGCACGCTGCAATTCCTAGGGTGTCCCTTCATCGTACTCTACTTTCTGTGGCGCGGACTCCGTAACCGAAGTTACTTTCACCGCTTCGAAGAACGGCTGGGGCATTTGCCTCATTCGGTGCAGCCGCCTGCCCCAGGTTCCATCTGGGTGCACGCTGTTTCCGTTGGCGAAGTCATCAGCGCCATCGAACTGCTGAAGCGCATCCGCGGGCAGATGCCGTACGCGAAATTGTACGTATCGGTCACGACATTGGCAGGCCGCAAAATGGCCGACGAAAAGCTCGCCGGACTGGCCGACGGCGTATTTTTCACACCGCTCGACTTTTGCTTCGCCGTGCGCGCCGTTTTGCGCCGCCTGCGTCCGCAGTTGCTCGTCGTCATGGAGACGGAAATCTGGCCTAACATGTGGCGCGAAGCCAAGCGGTTCGGCTGCGGCCTGGTGGTGGTAAACGCACGCATCTCTGACCGCGCAGTGGGGCGCTATCAGGCTATGCGATGGTTCTTTGCGCCGGTGCTGCGGCAGGCCGATGTAATTTTAGCCCAGAGCGAACAGGACGTGGAGCGCTACCGCAGTCTGGGCGCGACGGCAGTGCTGGGCGGCAATTTGAAATTCGATTTCGACCCGCGCGGCGCAGTCCCGCCGCAGCCTGTGCAGGACCTGATACGCTTGACCGAACCGGAACAGATCTGGATTGCGGCCAGCACCATGCCTCCTACGAAAACGGGCGATGTGGACGAAGACGACGCTGTGCTTGACGCCTACGAACGGCTGATGGAATTTTATCCGCGGATGCTGCTGATCCTGGTCCCGCGCAAGCCGGAAAGATTCGACATTGTGTCGAACAAGCTGGTTTCGCGGAAGCTCATGTTCATGCGCCGCTCGTATCTCGCCGCCGCCGAGCGAGTGCCGTTACCCTGCGTGCTGCTGATTGACACCATCGGGGAACTGAGCAGCCTGTTTCCCTTGGCCGATGTGGTCTTCATGGGCGGCACGCTGGCACAGCGCGGCGGGCACAACATTCTGGAACCGGCGTTCTTTTCGAAGCCGGTGATCGCAGGGCCAAATATGCAGAACTTCGCCGCCATCGCCAGCGAGTTCACCGCGGGCGGAGCGCTGATACGCATTGAAAGCGACCTGCTGGCGGCGGTCGACGATTTGCTGGACGATCCGGCGAAGCGTGCGGCGATCGGCGCGAAGGCGCTTGTGCTCGCCGAGTCGAAGCGCGGAGCTACGGCCACGGCGATGGCCGAAATCAACCGTGTTTACGAACTGGCGATCCCGAAATCATATCGCTGGTATCTGCCCATCGCGACGTGGCTGTGGCGTCATGGCAGCCGCATCAAACGTGGCCGCGACTATCAACATCGAGGGAAGTTGAAGGCGCCGGTCATCAGCGTGGGTGGCATCAGCATGGGCGGTTCCGGCAAAACACCCTTCGTGTTGTGGCTGGCGAAGCGTTTGAACCGGCCGGCCATTCTGACGCGCGGCTATCGCAGGCGCAGTTCCGAAGCACATACGCTGCTTGAGGCCGGCGAACAGGCCCCGGTTTCTGTTACCGGTGACGAGGCGCAGATCTTCCTGCGCGCGGGGGTCGCCCCGCTGGGTATCGGTTCCGACCGCTATACAACCGGCCTGTTGCTGGAAGAGCGCTTTCATCCTTCGGTGATCCTGCTGGACGATGGCTTCCAGCATTGGAAACTCGACCGCACCATGGACATCGTTTTGATCGATGCGCTGGATCCGTACGCCGGCGGCCTGCTGCGCGAGGGCCCCAGTGCGTTGTCGCGTGCTTCGGCTATTGTGATCACGCGCGCCGACGTACGCCGTACTTATGCAGGATTACGTGCGCTGATCGCGCGCTATTCACAGGCGCCGGTGTTTACCGCCCATGTAAAGCCAGGGCGCTGGGTGGAATGGGATGGCGCTGGCACACCCGCCGCATTTTGCGGGTTGGCCAACCCAGCGTCATTCTGGACTACGCTGGAACGGTTGGGCATTCAGCCCGCTTATAAATGGTATTTTGGGGACCATCACTCGTATACTCCGCGGGAGTTGATGCGGGTGAAATCGCAGGCGATTGCCGCAGGGGCCGATGTGCTGCTTACTACCGAGAAGGATTTTGTTAATCTCCCGGCCGATACCATTGAGATGCTTGCGCCGTTGAAGCTGGCGTATCTTCGGATTGATGTGGAGGTTGATGATGAGGAGAGGCTGCTGGCGCTGCTGGCGGAGAATTAGACTTTGGACAGGCGGATCGCCTGTCCTACCCATGGAAGCGCAGTGGTTTCGCTGGTCCACTACAACTGGCTGAGGTAATCCCGCACCGCCGGGGCCAGCGCCACAAGGACTTCCGTGTTCGCGTGGCGGCCCAGATCGGAGATCACGTAGACAAGTTGCTTGCCCGTCTCAAATGCCGAGATCTGGTAATGTTGCACGCCCGACTGATACACCGAAATCCCGGCCTGCTGCAGAGCGGGAATCAGCCCCTCGGTCTGGAACGATTCGCCATCCCTCTTCTGTGCAATCACTAGCGACAACATGCTGGAATCCTTGCGCAATGTCAGATGCACGAAGAGACGTCCGGCGACTTTGCAGCGGTGCGCCATCATCATCTGATATCCACCCGGCGTATGCTGCTGTAGGATCGGAATCAATCCGCGGAGTTCAGGCGTGATCGTGGCGTTCAACTGCTCGACCGTAGGCGCATCCTTCGGATACTTGCGGAAGATCGCACACTTCACGTGATCGCTCAAGCCGACACGCATGATGGTCGCCACCTGATTTGAGATGGAAGCGATGTAGGAATCCTGCGATGCTTCTGTCAATCGCAAATGTCCTAACTGATACGCAACGCCTAGACCTACACAGATCGCCACAACTGCCATCGCGCCGGCAAATCGGGACGTTGCAAAGAAACTGGCGCGGGGCGCGCAACGCAACTGATTGCGCACGCGCGCTTCCAGATACGGGGGCGGCTCTACGCCGCGCACTGCTGATCGCAATCGCTCGTTCATCGCCCGCCTCCTTCCCGTGCCGGTGAGCCAATGCCGTATGACAAGGCAACTTCGGCCAACTGTTCACGCAGCAGCTTGCGACCGCGGCTCAGCCGCGACATAACCGTGCCAATGGGCACGCTCAAAATCTCCGACGCCTCTTTGTAGGCGAACTCTTCCACATCCACCAGCAACACCACCGAACGGTAATCGGCTGGAATCTTATCCAGCGCACTTAGAATATCAGCGTCGGTCAGCTTGTCCGAAATGGCCACCGGTGCGGCGAGGTTAGTTTCGAGAAATTCCTCTTTCTCTTTCAATAAAGGAAAGCGGAACCACTTGCGCCGCTGGTGATTGACGCAATGAAACAGTATCTTATAGAGCCACGCGCGGCAGTTGGTGCCCGTCTGAAATTTGTGGAAGGATTTCCAAGCCTGCAGATACACTTCCTGAACCACATCTTCGGCCCGGCTCTGTTCGCCGGTCATGCGCGAGGCCGTGCGGAAAAGGTCGTTCAAATGAGGCATCGCCTCCTGTTCAAACCTCTCGCTGCTGGTTAGCTTGTCCATTGCGGCCACTCCGCGAGATTGCTGCCCCATCCAGCGCCCCGATATTGCTGAAGCTGCCATACAGAGGGTAAATCCCACCACCCTTCCAGTTTATTCCTTAATGCGCGGCCTCGTCATGGAAAACATCAGACTGGCGGGCAACGCCATGGAAAGCAACTCCGCGCGGCCACTGTCCAGTAGGGCACGGATGCGCTGGGCATTTTGGAACGGCTTCAGGAAAATTGCGCGGCACTGCTTCATATATTCCGCGGAGCTGGCGCCGCGTGCGCAAAGCTCACCCGCCAGTCGCCCGGATTCAAGCGCCGCAGCAAGGCCGGAGCCGGTGAAAGGATCGGCAAACGCCAGCGCGTCGCCCACATAGAAAGAGTCGGCAGTTTCGTTAATCCCGAACTTGTTATCGATCACGATGGGCCCGGCCTTTACCCAGTTCATCTGCCGTTTGAGCGGGCGAATGCGCGCCCTCAAAGCCGGACTGCGGTCCAGAAACGTGTCGAAATCAAATCCGTAGCGGTGCAGCATATGCTCGTGAGCTAGTCCACAGATGTTGGTGAAACCTTTTTCGATTGGCGTGACTTCGACGAAGCAGCGGGAAAAGAAGAACATCTCCACCGCATCGCCCGGCGGGCCTTCGAAGTGGGCCTTGAAGGCAAATTGGCGATTGAGCGAGGTATCCACCGGCAAGCGCCCGGAAGCGATGATATTCGGCCGCTCGCGTCCCAGAGGAACATGCTGTGCGCCGGCTTCAAGTGCGCGTGAGAACAGTAGGTCGTCAAGCACGTAGCGACTCAAGCCGTAGCCGGGCTCGTCCAGTTTCACCTTGCGACTGCGCTTCTTGAAGTGGACCCGGATTGAATCCAGGCGCGACGGCGCCGCACCCAGAAACGCGTCCGTTACACCCAACTTTCCAAGCAGCATTACTGCCTGCGGGGATACAAATTCTCCACACACTTTGTGCCGCGGGTAGTGGACCTTTTCGATGAGTTCCACGTCGGCATTCCGCATGCGTGCGGAAATCGCTGCCGCCGATCCGGCCACGCCCCCCCCCAGTATCCGGACCGTCATCTACTGTCCTGCATCGGCCGGAGAGGCCTGACCCAATCCCGCCAGCGCACGCGCGCTTCCTGGATACTGTTTCAACTCGTCGCGAAAAGCAGCTGCCGCCAATTTCTTCTGCCCTTGCTTCATCGCGGCGATACCCAACGCCTCGCTCACGGGGCGCGGATAGTAAGGCGGCTCAGTGTATACCAGCGCGTGTTCCTTCTTCGCCGCTGCTGCTAGCGTCTTGAGCCCGCGTTTGACGCTTCCCGCAGCCAGCTCAATGTGGCCGGCAAGCTCCAGTTTCGCAGTGAGCAGTTCTTCCGGCATGGCGAGCTTCGTCGCCATTTTCAATTCATCCATCGCCGTTGCCATGGCCGTTGCGTCCTGCTTCGCCAAATCCGGTTGGCCGGTCTTGGCGTGGGCAACTCCAACGGCCCAGGCGCGCCAAGCACGCTGACGCGGCTTGTCAAATACCGGCAACGTCTGCCCATCCAAAATCAGCTCCCACTTTTCGGCCTGCACCAGGGCACGCATGGTTGAAAACCATCCTTGCCTGTAGGCGGTGGAGAAGTTATCGGCCTGCGCGGCTTCGCGAGGATTTTCTTTGAAGCCCAGCAACTCGCGCGCAGCTTCCATTGCTTTTTCGAACTGGCCATCCATTGAATAAACGTTGGAGAGATAGTTCACGTTGTGGCCGTGGTGGCCGCTACCATAAAGGTTATCGGCGGCCATGTAGCTGCGCTCGTTGACGGCCGCATCCAGGAACGATTGCTGCGCTTCTTTCAGCTTGCCAGTCTGGCCATAAATGTGTCCGGGCATGTGCAGCGCATGGGGAATGTTGGTCACCAGTTCGGCGTAGCGCTTGCAGCTTGGCCAGGCGTCCTTGGCGAAGGTGGAGCCCTCGAATCCGTGGATCACGTAGTGGTGGACGCCAGGATGTTCGGGGGCGTCGCGCATCAGGTCCCTAAGAATGTTAGCGGCTTCCATGCTGCCGGCCCGTGGCGACTTATCCGGGAGCGTGAAGCCGCGCATGATGTGCAGGGACAGAAACAGCTTCGCTTCCACCTCTGAGGGATATTTCGCCAAAACCGCCCGAAGGCCGCTTACATACGCATCGTCAGCCTGCATCTGTGGCGACAATCGACGTCCGGCGACGGAAGCGATATAGAGCTTCTCCAGATCGGTTGCCTTGTCCGCCACGCTGGCGAGCTCTTGTGCTTTACGCGCCGCCTTGACCGCGCGCGACTCCGGCGGCGGAACCAGACGGCCCACCACATCGTTCAGCACATCGATCTGGAATCGCGGACGGTAGTCGCCCGCCGCGACCATGGCGATGCCCCATTGCGGCATCGGCGCATCGGGGTCGAGAGCCGCGGCCTGCAGGAAGCTGCGTTCGGCTTCGCGCGCCCAGAACGAATGCAGTTGGGCCAGCCCTTGATCAAAGAACTTCTGCGCTTCCGGGTTCGAAGTCGTAATCGCGAAATGAGCGGTTCCCTGCCCCGTGAGTATTTTGGCGGGCAAGGCCGGAGCAACGCCGCTCGGTGGAGGCACGCAAAGATCGGCGCCCGGTTTCTTGCCTTGCGCAAGAACCAGGGAGATGGATAGCACCGCGAATACAATTTGCCGCATGAGGTCCATCTTAACTCAGACGAAACCCCATGCGTATTTGTGTCTGTGGGACGAGTTAGCTCAGGTGCGCTTCCAGCATCCAAAGTGACTTATCGAGGCCGCGGGAGATCTCTGTAAACAAGTCGGCTGTATCGGCATCTCCCAGGGCAGCAACCTCGTCAATGGACTTGCGGATTCGCGCTCCGAATTCGGCGGAGAGATTTACCAATGCTTCCACGTGGGCCATGCCATCGCGGACAGACGCAGGGATGACAGGCAAGCCGGACTTCGCGGCAATCAGCGCCGCTGCGCCTTCGGCAGTGCCACCCAGTTGCACAATGCGCTCCGCCAGCTCGTCTGCGTATTCTGCTGCTTGCCCGGTGATCTCATCGAACAACTTATGAAGAGATACAAACTGTGGGCCCTTCACATTCCAATGTGACTGCTTGCTTTGCAGTTGCAGATCGATCGATTCGAGCAGCCGTTGCTGCAGGATCGCCGTGATCTTGAAGCGGGCTTCCGGGGCAATGTCGTTCTTCGTTTTGTTTATCATGCTTCCTTTTTACACCGTGCCTGAACTGCGTTCAAGCCATAAGCACCGAACTCACCCATAGGTTTTACCTATGATTAGAAGATGGACTTTCAACAACTCCGGTATTTCTGCGCCGTGGCCCGGCTGGGCAGTTTTACCCGCGCCGCCGATGAACTCGATGTCAGCCAGCCATCGCTGTCCGAAGGGCTGAAGAAGCTGGAGGCGAGCCTTGGCGCCGGCCTGTTTGAGCGCCTAGGACGCAGCATCAAACTCACCCCTCGCGGCGAATCACTGCTGCCATTGGCGCAGCAGATCCTGCTGGATGTGGCCGGCGCGCGGCGAATTGTGGAATCGTACTCCACGGCCTTACCCTCAGGCAAATTGACGGTGGGCTGCATTCCCAGCATCCTGCCTTACTTAATCGCTCCGAGCGTTGCCTCATTCCTCAAAGAATTCCCCCAAGTGGAATTAGACCTGGTAGAGGATCTTACATTAAGGTTAATGGAACAGTTGCAAAGTGGCGTCCTCGATCTTGCAATCGTTGGCTTGCCTGTGAAGAATCCAGATCTGATATGTGCGGAGATTCTGCGCGAGCCTTTGTTATTGGCAGCCGGCAAAAATAGTTCGTGGGCTGGACGAAAAGAGGTGAAGCTGAAGGAACTTTCCGCGGAGCGTATCCTGTTGTTAAAAGAGGGACACTGTTTTCGCGAAGAGGCGCTCAGCGTGTGCAAGCGGGCCAAATTGATGGTTTCGCCCGCCTTTGAGGGCGACCAACTCTCCAGCATCCTACCACTTGCAGCCAGTGGCTACGGCGTGGGGATTGTGCCACGCATGGCGGCTAATTCAGATTCCGGTTGCGTATTTATACCTATCTCGCCAAGCGGGGAACGCCGGGTAGGTTACATTAAACTACGGCGCCACACAACAACGCCTGCCGAACGTTACTTTATTCAATGGTTGCGTGCACTCGGCAAGAAGCACTCGACCTGAGACAAGATGTGCATTTTCACAACGGCAGAACCTGGTAAAACAATAGCAGACGCTCGCATTTTAGGCGCACCTTTTGCAGACGTCTGTGCTATAATACTGCCGGAGATCCAAGACACTTACTAAGGACAGGTGAACACAATGAAGAGCTTGTTGTTTAGTGTATTGGCGGTTGCTGTTGCATCTCCAATGGTCTTCGCACAGCAGAACACGCAAACCCTTACTGGCAGCTATGTATTCTATGAAGAAGGTTCTGGCGTTACCCAGCCGATCGCGGCTATCGCGATCATTAACTTCACCAGCGGTGGCAGCGTTTTAGGCACAAAATATTGGCGCAGTCCTGGCAACAGCTATAAGAGCAGCCTACTAGGAACTTACAGCACCAATTCGGACGGCACCATGACACTTTCCATGGTCGGCACCACATTGCCTACTGATGGCAGTGACCCGATAATCTGCAACCTGAACTACCAGTTATTGGCACCCAAGTCGAGTTCATCGACGATTAGTGCAATTCGGACAGATAATGGCTACTTTACGATCGCGAAACTAATCCCAACGGCCGCCGCTGGACCACTCAAAGGCTCATTTCTCTTCTCTGAACATGGCAATGGCGCACCTTATGCCGGCCTCGGCGCTCTGACGCTTGATGGCGGAGGCAATCTGGCCGGTTCCGAGCGCGTTCAATCGATCGGAGTAAACACTGTCTATGCCATCACCGGGACGTATAGCATGGGCACTGACGGCTTCGGAACCTTCACCCTCAACGTGCCTTCCACTGACCTCGATGGCAACCAGATTGTCACCCAGACCAGCTACATCTTTGTACGTGGCATCGACCAGATCTATGCGATCCGCTCCGATGCGAACTCTGCGTTCATCTCAAATATTTTCGCGCAATAACCGATTCCGCCTTTCACGGAATCTAATTAGCCTGCGCAAAAGTGAAACCCAAAGGAGGCGTGTGTGCGCATACGCCTCCCGAACATTTGAGGAGATTCTGTTCCCAGAAAACGACTCACTTCTTCGATGGCTTTCTTTCAGACGAAGAAGCATGAAGCGCCTGCCAACCCGGATGCCAAAGCGATCGCGGCATTTGAGAAATCGGGCGGCTAGGTTCACACTCTGCCCCAAGACGACGACCGCATTGAAGTTGCTTTTCAGTTGCAAGGCGCTTCTGTCACAGACAAGAGCCTTGCTCCGCTGGGGCAGTTGAAAAAGTTGGCTTACGTGAATCCGGCGAAGACCTCCATCACTTGATGCCGGACTGGTGAACCTGAAGCCGCTTAGCGGTTGGCAAGACAGCAATAACTTAGTTCCAGAGGTTGTGACTCTTAATCACTCCTGCGATGAATCCGCGAAAAATGCATAAATGGCCGTTAGCTTTATTATTGCTTGCATAACGTCCTCCACTTATCAATGCGAATTTAGGGTGGGATACTACTCATCGGCGACAACGTTATTTAAATTGTTTTCAGGACGCCGACAGGGTGTGGAAAGCGATTGCGGGTATCAGGGGTGGGTGCACGGCAAAGTGCCGGATTATTTGTCTCGGCGGCTCAGTAATTGATGGAGAGCGAAGGGGACCTCGTTGGGATAATTGGCGCACCAGGCGATGATGCGCTCGAAGCGGATGGTGTCGTCTGCAATGGCGCTGATTTCCATCAGCTCGGCTTCGATGATCTGTTCGTCTCTCATGGCAACTCAAGCATGACACACTTCGCTGGACGGCGTAGCGCCGGAGAAGTCAAGTTCTGTACATTCCGATGTACACTTTGAACATGAGAGATCTTACGATTACAGAGTTTCGGCGGCAATGCCTGACGCTGATGGAGGCTCTACCGGAGGAAGGCGTTGTTGTGACGAAACACGGGCGAGCGATTGCACGTGTTTCTCCGCTGCACGTTGCACGCGAAGGCAAGCGGGTGAGTCTGCCTTTGTTCAAGAGCAAAGGGAAGCGTGGCCCGTTATGCCCGAACCTGGAAACCCCATATGATCTCGTACTTGATTGATACCAACGTGTGGCTGGCGATGACTTGGGATCAGCATCCGCAAGACAAGCCGGCAGCGCGATGGTATGGTTCGGCCGGGAATTCCACGCTTCAGTTCTGCCGGTTCACTATGGTTGGATTTCACCGGTTGCTGACCAACCGCATGGTGATGGGCGACTCCACGTTTACGCTGGATGGAGCGCTGGGGGTCTATGATCAATGGATGGAAGACCCGCGTGTTGAATTGGCGGCGGAGATGCACGGGACGGAGATTTCGTTCCGCCAGGCGATGGAACTCCACGGGAAGCAATCCGCAACCAAGGCAATCGCGGATTGTTACCTGGTCGGATTTGCGGCGGCAGCAGGTGCAAGGCTGGTAACGTTCGATCGGGGCCTGGCAGCTACAGCGAGGTTGCGGAAGGTGCCGGTGACGGTGCTGATGGCGCGTGGGGCGGGACATGGCAGCTGAAGAAGACTCATTTACACAACTACTGCATTCATGGCGCGCGGGGGACGCGGCGGCGCTGGAGCGGCTGACGCCGCTGGTGTATCGCGAGTTGCGGCGGCTGGCCGGACACTATCTGGCGAACGAGCGGCCTGGGCACACGTTGCAGCCGACAGCACTGCTGCACGAGGCTTATCTGCGATTGCAGGGGCAGCAGGACGCGGGGATGCGCAACCGGGCGCACTTCATGGCGATTGCGGCGCAGCACATGCGGCAGATTCTGGTGGACCATGCGCGGAAGCGCAATGCGGCGAAGCGCGGCGCGGGGATGGCGGCGGAGTTGGACGAGGCGACGATGTTTGCGCCGGAGCGGTCGGCCGATCTGGTGGCGCTGGACGATGGGCTGCGGGATTTGGCGAAGGTGGACGAGCGGAAGGCGCGGGCGGTGGAGTTGCGCTACTTCGGCGGGCTGGGGTTAGAGGAGATCGCGGAGGTGCTGGGCGTGCATGCGAACACGGTGAAGACCGATCTGCGGAGCGCGCAGGCGTGGTTGAAAGCGTACTTGAGTGGAGAAGTTTAAATATTTTCTGAAGTGACTGTCTGTTTGGCATGGTGATTTGCGCTTTACCGGACGTGCGGCGATTGAGGCCGCGAAGAAAAGGAAAGGGAGATAAACACCATGAAGATCAAGACGAATTGCAAAGCCGGCGGATTGAAACAGAACCATAACCAAGGCGGCCTGGTTGTTAAGTCCGCAGTGAAGGCAGGCGGTCTGAAGAATAATCATAACCAGGCGGGCCTAACGGTAAAGTCCGCCGTCAAAGCGGGTGGTATGAGAACCAATCACAACCAGAGCGGCCTGCGCGTTAAATCAGCCGTTCAAGCCGGCGGGATGAGATCGAACCACAATCAGATGACCCGCTAAACAGCTCATTGGGCTGTGCTTAGCGCGGCCTCTGCCAGCCTCAGCACAGCGTACTGTATAGTATTCGAATGAGCCCGGAGCGATGGCGCCAGATCGATGAGCTTTTCCAACGCTCCGCCGACCTTTCGCCGGCGGAACGAAGCGTGCTGCTGGCGCAGGCATGTGGTGACGATGGGGAGTTGCGGCGGGCCGTGGAAGCGATGCTGTCAAACGATGGCGACGATGTATGGCTGGACAATGCGATTGGCGACGAGGCGCGGGCATTGCATCGGGAAGATGCAGCGGGAAGGCGCATCGGGCCATATCGCATTGGCGCACCGATCGGCCATGGCGGGATGGGCGCGGTTTATCGTGCTACTCGGGAAGGCGAGTTCCAACAACAAGTAGCCATCAAACTTCTGCGTGATGAATTTGCATCGGATGCCCTGCTGGAGCGGTTCCGCCAGGAGCGGCAAATCCTGGCTTCCCTGGAGCACCCCAACATTGCTCGCTTACTGTATGGCGGGGCAACGGCGGAGGGGTTGCCGTTTATCGCGATGGAGTTCGTGGAAGGACTGCCATTAATTGAAGCTTGCCGCGAAATGCCGGTGCGCCGCAAACTGGCGCTATTTCGAAAGATCTGTTCCGCAGTGCAATATGCGCATGCGCGGCTGGTAGTTCATCGCGACATCAAACCCACAAATATATTAGTGACCGGCGAGGGCGAGCCGAAGCTTTTGGATTTTGGCATTGCAAAGATGCTGGATCCGATGCAGGCAGCGGCACGCACATCAACCGGCTATCACCTGATGACCCCTGACTATGCAAGCCCGGAGCAGGTGCGCGGGGAGGCCGTGACCACGGCTACAGATATTTATTCGCTGGGAGCGGTGCTGTACGAATTGCTGAGCGGAGTGAAGCCACACAAGCTGACGAGCTACGACCCGGCGGAGATTGCGCGGGTGGTTTGCGAAACGGAAGTTGAGCGAGGACTGATTCCAGGCGACCTCGATACGATTGTACTGAAGGCGATGCACAAGGATGCCGGTCGGCGTTACGAATCAGTGGAACAGTTTTCGGCGGACATTTTGCGCTATCTGGAAGACCGGCCCGTGGCCGCCCGGCCGGATAGCGTGGCTTACCGGTGGGGCAAATTTCTACGGCGCAACCGGTACGTGGTTGCGGCTGGCGTGTTTGCGGTGGTTTCGCTGGGCGGCGGACTGGGTGCCGCGCTGTGGCAGGCACACATCGCCGAGCAGCGGTTTACGCAAGTGCGGAGGCTGGTGAACCGGCTGCTGTTCGATATTCATGACCGCATTGCACCGCTGGCTGGATCGACGGAGACGCGGCAAGTGCTGGTGACGACGGCGCTGGAGTATCTGGATAACTTGTCGCAGACGGCGGCAAGCGATCATGGCCTGGCGCTGGAACTGGCTACAGCCTATATTCGAGTTGGCGATGTGCAGGGGAACCCGTGGTCGGCCAATCTCGGGCAGCCCGACAAAGCAATGGAGAGTTATCGGAAGTCTTTGGCCATTGCGGAAACGCAGGCTGGACGTGGGCGGCCGGACGCCGGCACATTGCGAGTGCTGGCGGAAGCTCGTTTGAAGATCGGGCAGATGCACTATATTCGGGGGGACATGGCTCGCGGGGCTGCGTCCATTCAGGCGGGCATCGAAGTGGCGGAATTATTGGGCAAGGAGTTCGGCGAGGCGTGGCGTCTTCACTCTGACCTGTATCATTACCTGGCCAAGTGTTTGAGCGAGGACGAAGCAGCGTCGCTAAAAGCAATTCGCCGGGCGGCGGAGATCGGACGGGAATGGGTAAGGGAATCGCCGGGGCGCGAGTCGCAATATTGGCTCAGCGTTCGAGAGGGCGACCTAGCCGTAGTATTGCAAAACACAGGCCAATTGACAGAGGCGCGAGACCTGCTGATGAGAATGAGAGGGAAACTGGCCGATCTGGACCGGGCCAACCCGGCGGATAAGACCTACCAGCGAGACCTGGGGGTGCTTTACGGACGTCTGGCGAGGTTGATTGGAAACCCTTCCGAGCTCAACATGGGCAGGCCTTTAGAGGCACTGGAGTGGGTGAGGAAGATGTTGGCGGTGGATGAAGCGACGTTGGCGGCCGATCCTCACGATGCACGGGCGAGGGAGGATGTGGGAACGTCGTTGGCGGAAACAGCCATTGTGGAATCGGAATTGGACAAGGTAGCGGGAACGCGCAGCGCCCAGCGAGCCTTGACGCTAATGCCTGGTATGCCTGGAGTATTCGTCGTCCGTGCGTTGTTGCTGGCACGAGTTGCGATGCTAAGGACAAACGGCCAAGCCGCGGAATTGGAGTCTGCGCTGGATGCGCCGTGGAGCCGGCTTCCCGCCTCAAGACAGCGGAGACTGCGAGCATTCAGCTATCTGGAGCTGGCACGTGCGGCGGTTTCGGCCGAGCGGGCTGAGCGGATGCTGGACAAAGCCATGGCGGAGACAGAGACAGGTTGGGAGCAGACTTTCCAGCTGCGGGCGATTCGGGCTGACGTGATTGAAGCTCGGGCTGCCTTGCGGATGCGGCAGGGGCGGCGGGCAGAGGGGTGCCGGTTGTTGGCTGAATCGCGCGGGATGTGGGAGAAGTTTCGCGACCGGGAGTACGGGGCGATGCGTTGGGCGAAGTTGAACGGCGAGTGCGGCGGGCGATGATATCCGAACGTAAAACATCCGGCATCATTACCGCGGACCAGTACGAAAGGAGGAATGGGGTAGACTGATCTCTTTAGACACATGGGGGCGGACCTAATGAATGAGACCAGATTGCCAGCCTGGGCGAGCCGACTGCTGGATGAGTTGGATACCATCGATTCGCGCGCTCGCCAAGTGGCAGGTGGCTTGAGCGAGCAGGAGTTGAACTGGCAGCCGGGTCCGGCGCAGTGGAGCGTCGGGCAGTGCCTGGAACACTTGCGCGTGATGAACGAAGTCTATCTGCCGGCGATGCGAGCGGCATTGACGGGGCGAAAGGTTCAGCCTGCTCAGGAGATTCAGCTTGGATGGTTTGCGCGGTGGTTTGTGCGGAAATTTGTACAGGCTTCGCCTGCGTCGTCAAAGGTGCCTGCGCCGAAGAAGATTGCGCCGCCGTCAAAGGTGGATGCCAGAATTTTGGAACAGTTTCTGGCCAGTAACCAGGAGGTGCGCCTGTTGGTAAAGCTGGCTGCCCAGTATGACGTGAACCGCGTCCGCTTCCAAAACCCGCTGATGCCTGTAATGTTCTTTACCGTTGGCACGGGGTTGGAGATTGTGGTGAAGCATGAGGAGCGGCATTTGCTGCAGGCGGGGCGTGTGCGAGGCTAGCGATGCCTCATTCCTGGGAAGAGATTGACGCGGCGTTTGGCGAGGCGGCTGACCTGGAGGGCGCGGCGCGTGAGACATTTCTCGGCGTGCTTTCGGCGGAGCTGCGGCATGATGTGGAGACGATGCTCGCGGCGGGGGCCGGGTCGACGCAACGCATGGAAGGCCTGGTAGCCGGGGCGGCGGTTTCGTTGAGTGCCGAAGATGCGGCACCGGCATCGGTGGGGCCGTGGCGCATCGTGAAGTTGATTGCCGAAGGCGGCATGGGCGCAGTCTATTTGAGCGAACGCGAAGGCGAGGGCTTCAAGCAGAGTGCGGCGCTGAAGCTGCTGCGGCGCGGGTTCGATACGCGATTCTTTGTTTCGCGGTTTCGACAGGAGCGGCGGATTCTGGCGGCGCTGGATCATCCAAACATCGCGCGGTTATTGGATGGGGGCGCGGCGACGGATGGGCGGCCGTATCTCGCGCTGGAGTTTATCGACGGGCAGACCATTACAGAGTATGCGGCGGGGCTGGCTTTAGCGCGGCGCATCGAGCTGTTTCTGGATGTCTGCAAGGCGGTGGAGCATGCGCATCAGCACATGGTGATCCATCGCGATTTGAAACCATCGAACATTCTGGTGAACGGTCAGGGGCAGACGAAGTTGCTGGATTTCGGGATCGCGAAGATTCTGGATCCGGAGGCGACGGGCGGCAGCTTGGCGTTGACGGGGACCGATGTGAAGCTGATGACGCCGGAATATGCCGCGCCAGAGCAGGTGCGCGGCGAGGCGATCACTACCGCTACCGATGTTTATTGTTTGGGGCTTGTTTTGTATGAGGTGCTGAGCGGGACGAAGCCGATTGCTTTGCCAGTGAATGCTCCGCTCGAAGCTGCGCGACTTGTGTGCGAGCAGGAGCCAGCGAAGACAGCGCTGGCGCCCGATGTCGATGCGATTTTGCGAAAGTGTCTGCGCAAGGAGCCTCAATCGCGGTATGCGAGCGTGGCGTCGCTGCGCGAAGATCTGGAGCGAGTGCTGCGCGGCGAGCCGGTGAGTGCTTACACGGGGGCGTGGAGTTATCGCACCGGCAAGTGGCTGCGTCGATACAAGTGGGGCGTGGCGGCGGCGGCGTTGGTGCTGGCGACGTTGACTGGCGGGATTTTGGCTACGCAACGGCAGGCACGGATTGCCGAGCGGCGGTATAGCGAGGTGCGGCGAATTGCACGCGGCGTGATCTTTGATGTTTACGATCAAGTGGAGACGCTGCCGGGAGCGACCAAGGCGCGGGAGACGATCGTAAACATGGCGCTGGGGTATCTGGAGGCGCTGCGGGCAGACGCCGGTGATGATCCGGGGCTGGCGATGGAGTTGGCCGAGGCGTATCTCAAAGTTGGCGATGTGCTAGGGAATGCGAAGATCGCGAATTTGGGTCGCGGGGTGGAGGCAACGGCAAGTTTTGAGAAGGCACTGGCGCTGTATCGAGGGATTGCAGCGAAGGCGCCGGCGGCAGCGGGCGGGAATCACGGTCAAGCGCAAGCGCATCTGCGACTGGCCATCATGGCGCATGCGAAAAACGATGCGGAGACGATTGTTTATCACGCCACTGAAGGGGAAAGGTTGGAACTGAGCGAGCCGGGCGTCGAGACAAAAAGAGATTGGCGGTTGCTGGTTCAACTGGGACATGAACATGTGGCGGCGGCCAGGGAACGGCATGACGGGCCGGCCATGCGAGCGGCGCTGAATCGAGCGGATAGGTATGCCCGGCAGTGGGACCGGCTTCAGAGTAACAAGGAAAGCCGCTATTTTTTAGGCGCGATTCCTTTCGAAATTGCGGAATCCTCGGCTTTTGAGGGCGAGCCGTCGAGGGCGGCCATCGAACTTGAAAATGCGCTAGCGAAGGTGGCGGCCTCCTTGGATGCAGGTTTTGACCACGCCTGGCTGCACAACGACGTGATAGGTTGGCACTCGATCGCCGGCGAGATGCGCTTTGGATTCTTAATTCCGTCAACCTATGACGTGCCAGCAGCCCTGTTGACGGAGAAGAAGTGGGAAAGAGCCGTTCAGCGGTATAGTGTTACCGACCAAAACGACTACCGTAACAAGCTAATGCGTCTAATGGTTCTCAATAGCTTTTTGCCGGCTCTTGCGGAAGCGAACCCGAAAGCGGGGCTGGCCCGCTACCAGGAAATCTTTGCCGAAGTTGAGCGGTACACAGCCGAAGGGCGGGGAGCGTATTTTGACGATTCGGACCGGGTACAACTTGCCAATGGAGGGGTGCGAGCATTGCGACTGCTGGGACGTAACTCGGAGGCGATCGCGATTGCCCGCGGCCAGATCGAAATGATTAAGGCGGGGCAGACCGCCAAAAGCGCGAAGCTCGCACACCTGGAGAACCTGCTGCGTCTGGAACTTCATCGCATGGGAAAGGAGGACAGACGCTCCGTGGAGATTGCGAAGAGTCATCATGCCGTTATGCCTGCGTCGTTACTTCTGCACGCAGACCTGGTTCAGATGCTTACGTTAAGCGGGAAGAAGGTGGAGGCGGAAGAAGTCTTGAACCAGATGCGGTCGTGCGAGTTCCAGAGGCGCTTAAAAAAACTTCTGGAGATTGGAAAATTTTTTTACGATCCGTGATCTAATTTTCCGTTGGTTCTCGAAGGTCTTTATGAGAGCGATTGAATCGCTCTCATAAAGACTCGATCAATCAGGAGAACAACATGAATTGCAAGACGAACGTAAGATCCGGTGGACTTAAGATGAACCACAATCAGCCAGGGATGAAGGTGAACACGAAAGTGAAGGCCGGCGGGCTCAAGATCAACCACAACCAGACAGGTTTCAAGCTGGCGACCAAGGTCAGGGCCGGCGGGATCAGGACCAACCACAATCAGACAGGTTTCAAGCTGGCGACTAAATTGAGGGCTGGCGGAATTAAGGTCAATCACAATCAGACCGCACGCTAGGAGTCTTTCATTGCAAGGCGAAGTAACCGAATTGCTGGTAAGATGGCGCTCCGGCGATGCAGACATCCTGGAGCGTCTGATGCCATTGTTGTATCGGGAATTGCGGAAACTGGCCGCATCCCACCTGCGCCGGAGCCCAGGCTATCAAACACTCCAACCAACAGCACTCATCCACGAAGCCTGGATCCGGCTGGCCGACCAGACCTCTGTCAACGCCGAAGACCGCGTGCATTTTTTCGGCATCTGCTCGCGGCTGATGCGGTTGATTTTGATTGACCACATCCGGGCGAAGAAGACACAGAAGCGCGGGGGCGAAGTGGATCGCGTGGAGTTGGACGAGGCCACCGCGGGGACGACGGAGGCGGGACAGGATGTGGAGACGCTGCATCTGGCTTTGGAGGCTCTGGAAAAGTTGGATGCGCGTAAGGCGAAGATTGTGGAGATGCGGTTTTTCGGCGGGTTGACGGCGGAGGAGATCGCCGTGCACCTGGGGATTGGCACGGCTACGGTGACCAGGGAGATGCGGTCGGCGCAGGCGTGGCTGGCGCGGGAGATGGGCGGCGTTTAGCTCATCAGGAAATCGAGCGGGCGGCCGTTGGCACCGATTTTTACTGGGCGGCCGACGTTGCTGAGGTACTCTTTTTCGTAGTCGATTCCTAACTTCTTATAGATAGTTGCCAATAAGTCGGGGACATGAACGGGGTTGTCTTTTACGAACATGCCATCCTTGTCGGATTCGCCCAGCACTCGGCCGCCGGTGATGCCGCCGCCGGCGATTACCATGGAAAATACGTTGGGCCAATGGTCTCGGCCGTTGTTGGCGTTGAGTTCCGGCGTGCGGCCGAATTCGCCAGAAACTACGATGATGGTGGTATCGAGCAGGCCGCGTTGTTTCAGATCATCCAGCAGGGCAGAAAAAGCCTGGTCGAGGTCGCCCAGGAATTCATTCTGCAGCGTGGGAAAGATGTTGACGTGGTGGTCCCAAGCGCCGATGCCACGCGAGACGGTGACGAAGCGGACGCCGGATTCTACGAGGCGGCGGGCAAGTAGCGCGCCCTGGCCGGTTGACGTGCGGCCGTAGCGGTCGCGGACGGCGACGGATTCCTGTTCAATATTGAACGCCTTTTTCGCTGTTTCCGAACGCATTAGCTCGATGGCTCGCTGGTAGTAGGCATCCATGTTTTCGACGACGCCGTTTTTGTCCATGCTGCGGAATCGGTCGTCCATCACTTTGAGCAGGTTGCGGCGATGATCCATGCGAGCCCAGTCGACACCCATGGGCAGGTCGAGGTCGCGCACTTTGTATTTTTCCTGGTTCGGGTTGCCTGCGCTGAACGGATCGTAGCGAGGGCCGAGGAAGCCGGCGCGGTCCCACGAGCCGGTGACGCCGGGAATGGAGATGGATGACGGCAGTTCGCTAGTAGGCTTGAGTTCCTTGTTCACGATGGCCTGAATGGAGGGCATCTGAATGGTGGGCAGCGGGTCGTGACCGGTCATCACATAGCTCATCGCCAAGTCGTGCGCGGCGCTCTTGTGAGTCATGGAGCGGATGATCACGAACTGATCGGCACGCTGGGCCATCTGTGGCAGGTGCTCGCAGAGGTGGATGCCGGGGACCTTGGTGGAAATGGACTTGAAGGGGCTGCGGTACTTTTCGTTGGCGTCGGGCTTGGGATCGAAGGAGTCGAGTTGGCTGATGCCTCCGGCGAGCCAGAAGTGAATCACCGACATTTCCTTCTTCACCGGGGTTGGGGATTGGGCGCGCAGGCGCAGCACGTCACCCCAGCCGAGGAGGCCGAACGTGCTCAAGGAGCCGGCTTTTACGAATGCGCGACGATCAAACATAGTTCATTTTCCTCTCAGTGGTTGTACAGGAATTCCTTGGAATTGAAAAGAGCCCAGAGCAGATCTTCGAAGGCTGCTTTGCGGGCGGTCTTGCCTTTTTCGCGGATGGGCTGGAGCGCAATTTCCAATTCGCGCTCGCTGGGCGGGCGAACGAGCGAAGAAAAGTACAGCCGCTCAACGATGGCCTGGTCAGTGAGGTACGGGTCCTGCAGGGCGCGGTCGAGGACCCCGTTTTTGGCGGTGAGTTTTTTCTGCAACGTGTCGCCGCTGATCAGATGCATGGCTTGCGTCATAGCTGGCGTGTCGTCACGTTCGCAAATCTTTTCGCGCTGCATGGTGCGGCCAAAGGTCTGCAGGAAGTAGTTTTCAGAGAAGGCCGGGATGTTTATGGCGCGGGTGCCAGGCTTTTGGCCAGGATAGACTTCGCGGTCTTCGGCTACTTGCGAGAGGCCGTCCATCAGCTCTTCAGCCAGCAGGCGCTTCGGGTAGTAACTGGCGTAGTTGCGCGTGTCCTGATGGTTACTGTCGTTGAAGACGGATGACAGCTGGTAAGTGCGCGAGTTGAGGATGACGCTGGAAAGGTGGCGAAGGCTGTAGCCGTGGGCGATGAAGTCGGCGGCGAGGGCATCGAGCAGCGCCGGGTTCGTAGGCGGATTGGTGACCCGGAAGTCATCGATGGGTTCGACAATTCCCCGCCCCATGTAGTGCTTCCACACGCGATTGACAAGGCCGCGGGCGAACCACGGGTTTGTGGACGCGGTGATCCAGGCGGCGAGCTTTTCGCGGATGTCTTCGTCGGGGCCTTCGGTTTCCTGGGGCCCGTCGAGATATTTGGGTGACGCCGGCTTCTTGGTGCGAGGGTGAATGACTTCGCTCTTGTCGTTGAACGAGACGAGCGGTTCACCAATCGTCGATTTAAATTCGAGACGGCCGAAGAACGAGGCGAAGGCCCAAAAATCATCCTGCGTCCACTTTTCCCAGGGGTGATTGTGGCAGCGGGCGCATTCCAGCCGGGTGGAGAGGAAAACCTGGCTGACGGCAGTGGCAATCTCAGCGGGGTCGGCCACTTCGCCGGTACGGTAGAAGCTGGCGAGCGGGTTGCGGGCTACATTGCCGGAGGAGGTGATGATCTCCGTGGCGAGCTGATTGTAAGGCTTGTCGTCCAGCACGCTTTGGCGGAGATAGGCGTACATGTCGCGGCTGGGTTTGGGGCCGACGCCGGCGCCTAGACGGAGTAGGTCGGCAAGGCGCGTGGCCCAGAGTTCGGCGTGTTCGGGGCGGAGCAGCAGGCGGTCAATCAGTTTCGAGCGCTTGCGCGGATCAGTAGTGCTGGTATAGGCGAGCGTCTCTTCGATAGTTGGCAGAACGCCGGTGGTATCGAGGTAGACGCGGCGGAGGAACTCAGCGTCAGTAGACAGATTCGAGGGCCGGATGTTGAGGCGGCGGAGTTTGGCGAAGACCTTTTCGTCGATGAAGTTGTTGGGCTGCAGGGCTGGCATAGGCGCCTTGGCGCGCGTATCGACCACGGCGACGGTAACGGCGACGGCTTTGCCAAGCGTGCGGATCATCACCGGTGTTTCGCCGGTGCGCATGGCTTTCACTTCTCCGGCTGGACTGACTTCTGCCACGGTTTCATCCTGCGGAGTGTACTGCACCTTGCGCGAGACGTCTTCCTTTTCGCCATCGCTGTAAGTGGCGATGACGGAGAGTTTAAAGGTCTTGCCAAGGCCGGCGAGAGTGACGGAATCGGGCGACACGCGTATGGATTGGATGCGCGGGGAGCCTGGGCTATCGAACTGCGCGCCTTCGCGGATCCATTGCAGGATGGCGTTGTATTCGAGCGAGCCGGGCTTGAAGCGCTCGCCGCCGCCATGCGGTTTGCGGAACGAGGGCTTCATCAGGACGAGGCTGTTTTCGGGCTTCGCACGATCGATGCGATGGCCGTCAGCGGCCTTGGTGATAGCGTCGAAATCGGTTTCCGGCTCATAGCCGAAGAGCGACAGCTTGAAGCCGGCCTGACCGCGGATGGACCCGTGGCAGGTGGAGCCGGCACAGCCTGATTTTGTGAGAATGGGGACGATGTCGCGAACGAAGCTGAGGCGGCCGCGTTCAGCGGGCAGCGCAAGGGTTGGAATGAGCAAGGCGAGGGCGAGTCTCATTTGGTGTCCTCCGCCGGTGCAATGTTGAGTTCGATTTTTGGTGACTGCGTTTCGCCGGCGCGCAGCGTAACGAAGTACTTGCCAGGCTTGGCGTCTTTGGCGGTAACGAATTTCAGTTCGATCAGGCCGCCGATGGCGGGGACGGTAACGGCTTCGAGCGTGACGCCCTCGGGCAGTTTTTCAGCTTTCAGGGTGAGCGGTTCCTTTTTCTCGTCGAAGCGATCGATGTTCACTTTCAACTTGTCGGTCTTGCCGGCAGTGAGGCCGAAATCCTGCGGAGTTTGCATGACGGCGGCGGGCATGTCGGTTACGGAGGCGAGCAGAGGACTGGCCGAGGAGGGGTCCATAATGCGCGATGCGCCGTTGACGGTGTAGACGGCTTCCAGTGTGCGTTCGATGGTTTGGCCATCAATGACGCCGCGAGCGCGGATGCGCAGCGGATAGAGATTGGATTCGGCTTTGGCATCTACTTTCAACGTCAGTTCGACGTCGGTACCGTCCACTTGCTGCAGTTTGGCGCAGTTGTCCTTGTATTCGCTGGGTTTGTTTTGCGCAGTGGTTTTTGTGGCTTCGATGCCGGCGGGGGCATTGTCGAGCCAGACGTCAACCGGCGTGTTCCAGCCATCGAGACGCTTGACGCGGACTTCGATTTTGTTGGCCTGGCCGCGGAAGAGCGTGGCCGAAGGATTCGAGAATTCTAGGATGTAGTCGGGCTTTGCGGGCTGGATGCTAAGGCGATAGACGAAGTCGGGCGCGCCGGTCCAACCGCCATCGCGGATCATAACCTTGTAGTCGCCTGCGCGTTCAAAGGTGTGGGTGAGGCGGGGGTCGGGTTCGGGATATTGCTTGGGGCCGGTCTGGGCGGGGTCGTCCTGATAGGCGATCTGATGGCCGGTGGAATCGAAGATGGTGAGCACTGCATCGAGCGGGTAGCCAAGCGTCATGGAATCAACTTTGAAGGTGAGGCGCTCCCCTGCCCTGGCTTTGAACGAGACGAAATGTGCGGCGCGCTTTTGGTCGAGCACGCTGGTGACGGCAATGGGCAGGTCGACCGGTTCGGGGTGTTCGCGGGTGCCGGTTTTGGAGATCCGCTTTTCCGCTAAGTCAGAGACGAGGACGCGGAAGGGCGCTGGGGCGAACTGCTTTTCCGTACGCAGGTAAAGATTGTGCGGGCCGGTTTCGAGGCCGGCTGCGAGATCCAATTGAAGGACGAGGCGGCTGGGTTCTTTGGTGAGGATTTTGGCTTTATGGTTTTCACCGAGCAGCGCTTCGGTTACCGAATCGAGATTCTGGCCGTGCAGTTCGATTTGGTTTGTGGCGTTGCGGCGGAGGCCGGCGGGGAAGATGCGATCGATGTTGGCGTAGGCTCCGGCGATTAAGCGATAGGTGTTGTCCTTGCCGCCCATTTCATTAGCGCTGCTGACCTGGACGATGAAGTCCCCTGCTTCGGCCGCGGTGAAGGCGATGTGGGGATCTCCACCGAGGTGCCAGTCCTCATTGAAGGCGATCTCTTCGCCACGCTCGTTGATGACGGCCAGCTTGGCGTCAAGTGGGGATGAAGCGCGGTTGGCGATGACATCGAGGACAATGGTCTGGCCTTTTTCGGCGTGTAGGCGAAAGTTGTCGTAGTCGGCGTTATCGATGAAACCGTCAATGATGACGGGAAGCGTGATCTTTTGCGCGGTGGAGGCGTCGTTGTTGGGTTCGGTTTCGGGAGTCGCGGGGATGGCGCTGATGTGGATGCGCGCGGAGAAGACGCCGCCGGGTGTGATGACGCTGTAGGCGTAGAGGCCGGGGCGGATTTCGGGGGCTACGGTGAGTTTGGCCTTGAGCTCGTAGAAGTCGTGCGTGCCAAGTTCGGCTTTGATGTGTGGCGTGGCAAAGCGGATCTCGCGGACGTTTTCCAGATAGCGGCCGCGGAAGATGACTTCGGTGGTTTTGCCGAGTTCGATGCCCGCGGGGACGGTGGTGCGGACGACGGGCGAGATATCTGGGAATTTGGGTTCGCCGGCGAAGGCCATAGGGGCCAAGGCGATGAGAGCCGCTAAAAACGGAAGCATGAGCGACATGTAAACCTTTTCCTGAGCTGTAATCTTGTCGTTCAATAGCGGTATGCTTCCGCTTTCGAGCTTGTAGTTCATGGATGCCCGGCAAGGCATCGGATATTCGACCATTATATACGAAATGCGGATGTGGAGGAGTTTCTTACGAGGACGATGAGGGCGGGTGGGAATTGCTGCTTTAGGCTTTGGGGCCGATTGCCAATCGGCCGCTGGAGTGGCACTCTTCCCCACATTGGAGGAAGGCTTCTTCGTGAGCGAGGAGGATGGCGGGCCAGTCGAATTTGTTGTGTGCGCGGGTGGCGCCTTCGGCGGTGAGGGCTTGGCGAAGGGCAGGGTCGTGGCGCAGACGATGGATGGCGGCGAGCAGGGCTGGCTCGTCTTCGGGTTCGATCAAGAGGCCGTTTTGTTCATGTTCGATCACGCTGGGGATGCCGCCGGAACGCGATGCGATGACGGGGACGCGGGCGGCGTTGGCTTCGCAGAGCACGCGGCCCATGGTTTCCACGTCGCGCTCTCCGGAAATCGCGGCGACGGATTCACGGCTGGCGAGGATGAACAGATCGGCCGCTGCGTAATAAGCGGCAATTTCGCGGTGAGGGACTCGGCCGGCGAAATGAACGTCACCGGCGATTTGCAGTTCGACGGCCAGACGCTGCATTTTGGCGAGGTGCGGGCCGTCTCCAACGATGACAAGATACGCATCGGGCATCGTTTCACGCAGGCGGGCGAAGGCGCGCAGCAAGAAGTCGATTCCCTTCTTGGCGACAATGCGGCAGGCGGTCATGAGGACGTAGCGGTTGGGCGGGATTCCCCGTGTCGCCGGGCGGGCCCCGGCAAAGCGCGGGACATCCACTCCACCGACAAGGACTTTACGGCGCGCGGCGGGCAGGCCGATGGCGGCAAGCAGATCATCGGTGAAGCGGCTGTTGGCAAGCACGAGGCGCATGGAGAGGACGGAGCGTTCCATGAGCTGACGGCGGCGCCGGCGGAAGAATGCCGAGATCCATTCAGGCGAATGATAGCGGCGGTAACGGCGCATCACAAAGGATTCGAGCCAGTGGGCGCTGAGCGTGGCGCTCAGGAATTGGAAGGGCCAGGTGATCCAAGGCCGAAGCACATCGTTCCCAACGCAGCGGCAGATGACGGGGATGCCGGTGCGCTGTTCGAGCGCGCCGTAGAAGACGGTGGAGCAATAGATGAGATCGGGCTGCAAGCCTTCGGCGATGGCAGTGAGGAGGTCGAGGTTGTTGCAGTAGCCGAGGCGAGAGAGGCAGCGCTCGACGGGGAATGGCAGAGAGGCGTCGTGGCGGGCAGCTTCCTGGCGCTCTTCGACGGAGGTGGTTTGGTAGGTGACAACGCGGATTTGGTAGCCTCGGGCGGCGAGGTAGCGCGAGAGATAATCGGCGTGCGTCTGCATGCCTCCGATGGCAGGCGGGAATTCCGTGAGTACAAGCAGAATGCAGGGCACTAATTTGCTAAGATACCTGCACATGACGGAATATTCAATCGGTGTCGATTTAGGCGGCACCAATCTGAGGGCAGCGGCGATCGATAAAGAGGGCAAGCTGCTGGACAAGATCAGCGTGGAAACCAATCTGGGCGCGGGTCGCGACGCGGTGATCAACGACATTGTCTCTTCCATTTCCAGTGTGCGTTCGAAGTTCGCTGGACAGCGACTGGCGGGCGTTGGGATCGGCGTGCCGGGCTTCATCATTCTCGAGACCGGCTACATTCTGGGGTCGAACAATCTGCCGGAGTTGGAAGGCTTTCCGGTGCGCGATGCGATTGAACAGCGACTGGGGACTCCGATTATTTTGGAGAACGACGCCAACGCCGCGGCGATGGGCGAAAAATGGATGGGCGCAGGACGCGGCGTAGAGGATCTGGTGCTGATGACGCTGGGCACGGGCATCGGCGGCGGAATTATATCGCATGGACGTGTGCTGCATGGGTTTCGCGGCATGGCCGGCGAGATCGGGCATATCACGGTGAATCCGACGGGGAATCCGTGCGGGTGCGGGAATTATGGGTGCCTGGAGAAACATGCATCGGCGACGGCGGTGGAATCGATGGCGATGGTGATGAGCCTGGGCGACAATTTGACTTCGCGGGACATCTTTGACCTGGCGGTAAAGGGCCACCCCAAGGCGCTGATGATCTGGATCAGCATGGGGCGGGCGTTGGGCATCGCGCTGGCGACGCTGATCAATCTGTTTAACTATCCGCTGTTTCTGTTGAGCGGCGGGCAGTTGCCGGCGTGGGATTTTTTCGCACCGGCGATGCTTGAGGAAGTGAAGCAGCGTTCATTCACGTTTCGCAATGCGGATACGCGAATTGAAAAGGCTACGCTGGGAAGCGAGGCCGGCCTTTACGGCGCGGCGTACTTGCCGTTTCAGGCGCAGGAACAACACAAAGAATCGTAAGAGGACTTACAGAAAATGTATTGGCTTGGTATCGACATTGGAACCGGAAGCAGCCGCGCGCTGCTGGTGAATGATAAGGGTGCGATTGTGGCCGGAGTGACGGCGGCGCATGAAGAGATCCACATGGAAAAGCCGATGTGGGCTGAGCAGCGGCCGGAAGACTGGTGGGGCGCGGCTCAGAAAGCGATTCGCGAGGTGCTTGCCAAAGCCGGCGCCACAGGAGCGGCCGTGAAGGCCGTGGGTATGTCGGGCCAGATGCATGGTTTGGTAATGCTCGATGAGAACGATGCCGTCATCCGGCCGTCGTTGATCTGGTGCGATCAGCGCAGTCAGGCGCAGGTGGATTGGATCAACGGGCATGTGGGCAAAGAGAAGGTTCTGGAATGCATCGCAAACCCCGTGTTGACGGGGTTCACGCTGCCCAAGCTGCTGTGGGTGCGGGATCATGAGCCCGCCAATTATGCGCGGATGCGGAAGATGCTGCTGCCAAAGGATTACGTGCGGTTCATGCTGACGGGCGAGTATGCGACTGAGGTTTCGGACGCATCGGGGACGGCACTGTTCGATGTGGTGCGGCGGCGGTGGTCGTATGAGCTGGCCGAGGCGGTTGGCGTTGATAAGAGTGTGCTGCCGGATTGTTATGAATCGAGCGAAGTGTCGGGGCGGATTTCAGCCGCGGCTGCAGCGGCGACCGGGTTGTTGGAAGGCACGCCGGTGGTGGGCGGCGGCGGCGATCAGGCGGCCAGTGCGGTTGGAAACGGGATTGTTGAGCCGGGGATTGTGAGTTGCACCATCGGGACTTCGGGCGTAGTGTTTGCGCACATGGAAAAAGTTGCTTACGATCCGGCTGGGCGCGTCCATACGTTCTGCCATGCCGTGACGGGTAAGTGGCATGTGATGGGCGTAACGCAGGGAGCGGGTCTGAGCTTGCAGTGGTTCCGCAATCAGTTGATGCCGGGCGTGCCGTACGATGCATTGACGGCGGAGGCGGCGGGCGCGATGGCGGGGTCGCAGGGTTTGTTCTGGTTGCCCTATTTGATGGGCGAGCGGACCCCACATCTGGATGCGACGGCCCGTGGCGGTTTCGTGGGCTTGACGGCGCGGCATACTCGAGCGGATCTGATTCGCGCGGTGATTGAGGGGATCAGCTATTCGCTGGCCGATTGCCTGGAGATAATCGAGGGGATGGGCGTGGCGGTGGAGTCGGTGCGCGTATCGGGTGGCGGGGCGCAGAGCGCGTTCTGGCGGCAGTTGCTGGCGGATATTTTCGCAAAGAAAGCCGTCACACTGGAAACCCAGGAGGGTTCAGCCCACGGCGCGGCGCTGCTGGCGCTGGCGGGCCAGACGGGGGCGTCCGTGGTAGATATTTGCCGCATGGCGGTTCATGAGGTTGAGTCGTTATCGCCGCGCGCGGCTGAGGCGAAGATGTATCAGGCCGGGCATGCGGTTTATCAGGCTTTGTATCCGGCCTTGAAGCCGGTTTACGCCATGATTGATGGGTTGGAGGGATAGTGGCTGCTGACCCACATCCGCCGCAACTGGAAGAGTTGGGTGACCGGGCGTTTTCGTTTTATCCACCGATTTTGGGGATTGAACATAACGAGTGGAAATTCGTGCGCGCTACGTGGAGTGAGATGCTGGTTCACAACACGAAGTCGGAGTCGGAGATCTGGGTTCCGCGCCGGTTTCTGGGCGAGATTTCGCGGGTGGATGAGCCTGTGATGATCGTCGGGCTGGAGAAAGAGCTGGAGTATAAGGCCGGACAGTTGGTGCAGCATGTGCGGCGCGTGATCGCGATGCCGAGCGCGAGACCGAATCAGGAGATTCCGAAATCGGAGGAAGGTCCGGTGGTTGCGCCTCGGGGACATGGTTCGTCGACTAAGTCGGAGTCGCGGTTGGGCGTAATTATTCTAGGCTCGCTGGCAGCGGCGATTCTGCTTTGCTACTTACTGGTGAGTTACTTTGGAAACCGGCGGGTGGAGTTTAAGGCGCTAGAGCAGCAGGAACTGGGACTAAAGGCCAGTTCGGATTACTTTGACGTGGTGAACAAGTTGGGTAAGCCGGAAAAGGATCATTGGAAGGCGGAGACGGGCGAGCGGCAGATTCGCGCGTTGGAGTATCCGGCACAGGGCTTGACGGTGATTTTGATGGGCGTGGAGCGGAATAAGGAATTGTATGTGGGGGCGATGAATAAAGAGTGGCGTCCGGTGCATACCGTGAGGCATGCGGGGGGCGGGGATACACGGGCGTTGTTGGAGAATCTGGCGCGGTTTTGAGGGCGAAACGGTGTATTTAAGTTTGCGTGAGGGCATTTTCTGGAATGTTCCGTTGTCTCGATTGTAATTGGATTGGCCAACAACACCTGCTCCTGGTTGCAAAGAAGGGAAAGACAATTAGTTAGTCTGGGGCGAGTGCCACTCGCCCGCAGAATGCCATTCCAATGTCGCTTACATTGCCGATTATGAGGCGAGCCTCCGATTTGGTGAGTGATTCATTGGGGCAGTGCGGTGGAGGGCAATTGGGGTCAGACAGCCCATTTTCGGCAAAGGCGGCCG
>CAIRSA010000090.1 GCA_903881085.1 uncultured Acidobacteriia bacterium | reverse complement strand
TGACGCCAACCCTCCGGCAAGAACGAAGACAGGATGCTCCAGTCGTCCAATTCCGTAAGTACCGAGGATGGTTGTTTCATATGCAAACAGCATAGCGCGGTGGCTTAAAAAACACAATCCTTAAGTAAACGCTTATGGGGCTGACCACTCTCTCCCGAGACACAGGCCCAGATAAAAGCAAATGAAATCAAACCGAGCGGACCGCTGCCCCCGGTTTGTTTTTTGCAGCACAGCCAAAATGAAAACTCACCCCATGAGTGGCATCGGAATGCCCGCAACTCCGTGCAGCGGTGTGGGCTAGCCCACTCTGACACAGCTCAACTGCTTTTTCTCAGATGATACCTCTTGCTGATAAATTCGTCAGCCGTTTTTGGTTCCACTGGTATCCTGATCGTCCCACCATCACTGTAATAGCAAGGCAGAACAATCGAAATTGGCCGTCGTGCTTGGCCGTAATCTCAGCCTACCCAAGCGCACAAGCACCCTCGTCCATGAGAAAGAGGATTTAGGCAATGAACGCTAGTCAACCACATCAGGACGCACTAACACGCCGCAGTTTGCTCGGTGGCTTTGGTGGTGCGGCGGCCGCGGCCGCTGAATCTCCCACCTGGACCGCTGCAGAATTGCGGTGTGATTGCGGACAGTTGGGATGTCGACAATATGCGCTAAGATAGCTCAGGAAGGGCGATTACCAATAGGCCGTAGATTGCCAATCCAATACCACTCGTCTTTCAATTCGGCTATTTTTTAAAGTTAGTTTTCGCACAGGCGAATCGCCTGCGCCACCCACGGACATCCAATGCGTCGAAGGGTGAGGCGGGCGATTCTCCCCCGCTCGCTTGCGAGCGCTATGTTTTCAGCCCTTCTCTGCTCTGCTCGGCGGAAAAACGGGTGGTATTGGATTGGCAATCTGCCCTATAATCGGCGCTGTCGTCGCAGCGCTGTTGCGTATGCTACATATTGTAGCCATCCATCGTGCGCCAGGGCACAGAGGCGAAAATGAGCAGGGGCATCAGCCGACTGACCTGTGTCAAAAACTCGCGCAGCACAGACCCGCTTCGGAGCCTTGGGCATTTGATTTTCCAGCCCGTCTATCGTCACGCCGAAGCGGCTTGTGAGCGATTAACCAACCGCGGTTTTCGCTTCGGCCTCACTGCCATGCAACGACGTGTATTTGGCCAGCCCCAGCATGGTGAAGACCTTCACGAAATGCGCCGAAAGCCCAAAGCAAACCACTTTGCGATCGGCCTTCTTGGCCGCCATCAGCAACTGAATCACAATCGCGATGCCGCTGCTGTTCAAGTAGGGAACTTTGGTAAAGTCCAGCAGTATTTTCGTCGCGCCAGAGAGCTTTTCATAGGTTCCCAAAACGGCATCCTGCGAAGCGCTAGTAATGTCGCCTTCAAATCGTAGAATGGCCAGATCGGCCGCCTGCTCAACCTTCGTCTTCGTTGGCGATACTATCATTTCTGCTCTCCTTCTGTTCTCAAATGAATCACCAGCCGCGCAAATGCGCCCGCCGGCTCTCTACCGTATTCCACTTTGTCCACCAACGCCTGAATCAGGAACATGCCCATACCGCGCGCATCTTCCTCACCCATCATTTTGCGGTCGATGTCTGGCACATGCATCTCGTGCTGCACGCCCTCGCCATGATCGCGAATCTCCACTTCCAGCGAATCCACGCTCATTGCCAGAGTCACCACCACACTTAGCGATTCATTCAGTTGATTGCCGTGTTCAATCGCATTGATGCAGGCTTCTGCAACAGCAGTCTTAAGATCCTGCACGCGGTCGTCTGTGAATCCCATCAAGGCCGCCACGCTTGCGGCGGTGTCCATCGCGACTTTTTCAAAACCCAGCCGCGATGGCAATCGCAACTCGGTAATGATTGGCTCAGCGACCATTATGCCCCTCCTTCATTTTTGCCGTTTGCCCGCACAACGGAGCCGGTAGGCGGCCCTGTGCAGGCATCCCGGTCTCGAATGATCGACAACGCAGTCATGTCATCCGATTGCCGGGGCGTATCGGCGAACTGAGTCAGCGTTCGCCAAACCTTATCGAGAAACGTGGAACTCGCGCCACCTGTCTCCATTTCCACAAGGCCAAGCAGGCGCTCTTCGCCGAACTCCTCGTCCTTATGAAACACCTCAGTTAATCCATCAGTGTACAGCAGAAAGCGCGTACCTGGTTCGATCAGGTAGGTTTCCGACGCATACGTGCGGCCGGGCAACATGCCCAAAGGCGGGCCGCTTGCGCCGATCATTACCGAAGGCTTTCCGTCGGCGCACAGAAATGCCGGATTGTGCCCAGCATTGACGATCTCGATCAAATTATCCACCGGATTCAAACATCCGATGACGGCCGTCACGTAGCGCCGCCGCGCCTCCTGGCCTTCCATCCAGTGCAACGTGTTCATGCGCTCGGCCATCTCAGCCAGCGGGAGTCCTGTGCCGGCCATGGCGCGGAAGGCCGACCGGAACGACATGCTCATCAACGCCGATGCCAGCCCCTTACCTGCCACGTCGGCCAACACGATCATCAATCGCCCGTCAGGCAGCGGCAGCATGTCAACGTAATCGCCGCCGACCTCGTAACAGGTGATCGAACGAAACGCCAGTGAATAGCCTTCGATGTTTGGTGTGGATTGTGGCAACAAACTCCGCTGAATGGCCCGCGCGGCATCCAAGTCGATCTTGACCCTCTCCCATTCCAGAGTTCGTTCGTGATGCTGAGCATTCCCGACGGCGAGTGCCGATTGCAGCGCAAGCCCTTCCAGAAAGTCCAACTCTTCCAGCCGCAACGGCTCTGTGCGGTACACAACCAGATGAGTGAGAACTTCGCCGCGCTGGCCAGTCAGCGGCGCACTGGCATAGCCCGGCGGCTCATCGGATTCCGTCCATCGCGTCCAGTCATCGGGGACCTTGCCATAGACCGTCTGCTTCACGTCGCGCAAAACTTCGCTCGCCGAAAAGAAGGCACCATGGGCTTCCAGTTCCTTGGTTGCAATCTCCAGAACCGATTCCAGCACTTCGTCCAGACGGATGGTGGAATGGACTTGACGCGAGGCTTCGAGCAAACTCTGAACCCGAGCCAACTTTTGCTGCAGTTCAATTGTCTCTCGCTCTTCGTGCATGGGCAGCATCGTCATAGTATCCCTCATCTCGGCTATCCTTCGCTGGCCACCCCAGCCGCGGAGAAGCTTGCCACCGCCTCGGCCTCATCGGTAAACGTTTCGAAGACCGTGTATAACTTCGTCAATTGCAGCAGAGAGGTGATCCGTTTCTGGGGATTCAACAACTTTAACGCACCTCCGCGCGAAGCAATCGAAGTGTAGCTTCCAACCAGTTCGCCCAACCCGGCGCTATCAAGATAATCGACTGCCGAAAGGTCCAGCAGAATGCGCGGATTGCTTCCCGGCACTTTACGAATCGCGTCGCGCAGTGCCGCGGTGGATTCTCCGAGGCGGATGCTGCCCGCCAAAGCAAGAACGGTGACGCCTTCTGCTTGCCGCGTGTGGATGATCAATGACATGAATGTTGCTCCTATGAGGCGATCTATTGCAAGCCGGGGACCAATGCCGAATTGCTTGATTTACGATAGGTTCGTCGCTGACGCACGCCGGCTATCGAAGATTTAGGATAATAGCGTTCACCAAAGAGATAATGATAATGGATAATCCGGCCTCCACTTCGCAGCCAACCGCGCAGAGTATTCTGCTGAAAGCATCGGTCCTGATGTTTCTGTTCCGTGCCCTGGCCGGCGTAACCATCGGCGCACGCCGCGAAGAGGTTTCCAGCCAGTTGCTGCTGTTGATCAGCGAGTTCGCGCCTTGCCGCGAGGGGTACATCCTGTTGGGCAGATCTGACGAAGAGATCGGCCAAAAAGTGCTGACAGCCATTCCGGCTACTTCGCCGCTGGCCCCCGTCAGACAGCAGATGTGGTCGCATGTGCTGGTGGAGGGTCCGTGGGTCTCTGCAAGTCCTGCTGCCGCCGCCATTCCAATATACGCCGGCGGTTCGCTCGCTGGCGTGATGGTTCTTTCATTCGCCGCCGCGGCGGAAGCAAGTCTGGATAGCCTCACCGCCATCGCCAGCATCGCCTCCGTCGCCATCGAAAGCGCACGCGAAGTGGAGCGCTTGCGCGAAGATGTAGAGCAGCACCTGCGCGGCAACGGTGGCATCGTTGGCGCCAGCCCTTCCATCGTCAAACTGCTCGACCGCATTGAACGTGTTGCCAACCGTGAAACAACTGTGCTGATTCAAGGTGAAAGCGGTACCGGCAAAGAACTGGTAGCGCATCTGCTGCATCGCGGCAGCGCCCGCGCGGAGATGCCGTTTGTCGCCATCAACTGTGCGGCCATCGCCGACTCACTGCTTGAAAGCGAACTGTTCGGCCACGAGAAAGGTGCGTTCACCGGCGCAGCGGCACTGAAGCGCGGCAAAATCGAGATGGCCTCCGGAGGAACTTTGTTCCTGGATGAAATCGGCGAGTTGGCCGCGCCGTTACAAGCCAAATTGCTTCGCGTGCTCGCCCAGCGTGAGTTCGAACGTGTTGGCGGGACAAAAACCATCCAGGTGGATGTAAGGATCGTCGCCGCCACGAATCGCGACCTGGCGCAATTCGCACATGAGGGCAAATTCCGCGAGGATCTCTATCACCGCATAAATGTGGTGACACTTCGCACCCCGGCGTTGCGCGAGCGAAAAGAGGATATCCCAATGCTGGCTGAGTACTTCCTGCGCCAGTTCGGCGCTCAATGCGCCCGTCCGCACATTCGACTCAGCTCTGAAACACTGCGCTGCCTGGAAAATTACGATTGGCCCGGCAATGTACGCGAACTGCAGAATGCCATGGAGCATGCGGTGGTCATGGGCGACGGTGACACCGTGCTGCCGTCTGACTTGCCAGAGAGCGTATGGGAATCCGCAGGCCGGTCCGATCTCCCTGCTTACCAATCGACGGTGAACGACGCCAAGCGCGAAAGCATTCTTCGCGCCTATGAAAAATCCAAAGGCGATTACAAAGGCGCGGCGGCGATCCTCGGACTGCATCCTAATTACCTGCTTCGATTGGTGCGTAATCTTGGACTGAAGGATGCGATTCGCTCCAGCCGTGAGGTAGTTCGCTAATGGCGCTCGAAATTCGAATCGACAAATCCGATGCCAGGGCTACGAAGGTTTTTCTGTCGGGCGGTCTCACTCTGGGTCCACAACTACGGCAGTTCAACAGGCAGATGGAAGGGCTCTTCAGCGGCGGCGCTCCCAGGGCGATCTTTCTCGACTTCGCTAACGTGCGCATGATCGATAGCGCGGGCCTCGGCGAACTGGTGATCCTTTATACCTCCGCCGGCCAACACAACTGCCGCGTGTGCCTGCTGCAGGCTCCGTCCAGCGTTGTGAGGCTGCTGGAAGTAACCAGACTCGATGGCATTCTGCGAAATTTCACGGATGCGGAGTCCGCTGGAGAATGGCTTGAACGTGGCAATGCCCACTAAAGATCAAGAGCCGTGCGTGGTAGCGTCAGAATTTTATTCAGCAAGCGCCGCTTCGATTGTTTCCGCAGCAAGCAACTGATGAAACCAAGGCTCCATCTTCGTGGCATCCGCTGCTGCAATTCGAGACCCGGCCCACTCAGGGACGAGCCCGAACTTGGCTTCTAGTTGCCAACGGAGGGCGGTCCTCAGCCCTTCGACTTTCCCCAGTGCGCCACCCTTCGCGGTCGCTTACTCGTATCATTCGCGAAGGTTCCCATATTTCTCACCCCATTCTCAACCTTCCAGAGACTTGGCGCAAGCCTGACAGCAGAGCCAATTGAGTTAGCACCCTTGCCCGGGCCTTGCCCTTGAGTTGGGATGCAAGAGTCGCGATCTCCGTTAACCGTTCCGTGCCTCCATTGGCGAGCATGGCCAGCACCAGGTCCCCAGCCAAACCGCGGCGAAGGAACTGATCCGCGTCGAACTCGCGGATATCCAGCAACCGGAAGTCGGCTATCGCGCTTCCAGCATCCAACCTGGACACCATGCGCATCTTGGGTCCGCCCACATAGAGGACGATCTGGTTCACTTTTCGCCTGTGCCTTTGCGCGATCAGAAAACAATAGATGCCGGAACGATAAGTGATGTCGTCGTCGTTATAACCTTGGAATTCGAAGTGGAAGATGGTGCCGTCGTCAAGAACGGCGACCAGATCGGCGCGGCGTTCCATCACTTGCGGGAACTCTACGTTCAGACATTCTGACCTCGACGGGGAATTGGGCCGGGAAATGGAAATTCAATTGATCCCGAAGAACCGCTTACTACCGTGCGCGGCTCGGTTAGCAGCAGGCAACCATTCACCGAGCACCGCACGTTAGTAAGCGGTTCTGGATCATGCTATTTTCCTTCGAGGTCAGGATGTCTGATG
>CAIRSA010000089.1 GCA_903881085.1 uncultured Acidobacteriia bacterium | reverse complement strand
TGCCCAATGTCACTAAGCAGTTTTTCTCGGTGCTTTCTTTGGCTTGGCCGCTTTTGTCTTCGTGGCGACTTTTCGTTTTGGAAAGGAACAAGGGCGTGGCCAAATCTCGCGGGGGAAACTGCGCCTAGCTCGGCGCGGAAGCTTGGACTGAGCAAACACGCGGATCATCTGCTGGATGATGACCTTTCGCTCCTCATCGGTGGTGGCATTGGCTAAAGCGGGCAAAGCGGCGTTGATGGTATCTTGAGCTTGCGAGAAACTGAGTTCGCGTGGATCCAACTGGAGGGCGGTAGCGGCCTCATTCATGGTCCCGCGGGTGAGATTGTAGGCGGCCACACCGAGCACTAATTCCTTGGCCGCCATAGCCGCCGATTTAACCTCCAGCATGTGTAGTCGAACTTCGCGCTTCAGTGATCGCAGGTCGGTCTCGATGTTCCACCGGTACCCATACAATTCCAGGATTTTCTCCGCTGACAGATCCAAGGTCGTGAACAAGTACAGGGTCATCCAGTGGCCATCTTTCCCTTGAACTTTGCACACCAGCAAGCGGCCATCGACGAAGGCGGTGGCGGGAATCTCCGGGTTGGTGTCGAGATCGTCGCGGCTTGGTGTCCAGTGCACGGCGCAGTCCGTGCCGTTGTTGGGAAGGGCGCCTCCATACAGTTTCTTCACCCGCGAGTCGGTGAGCCGGAATAAAACATGGTGCTTGTTTTTCTGTGCCTCATAGGCCATCGAAAAGACACCGAAGTTCCGGTCGCCAAGAAACACCGCACATTGCGTCATCCCCCTCATGACGAGTTTGGCCAGATCCTGTTCGCTCACCGGATGGGGGCCGTACATGGGTCCCCAGCAGGGCCGCACCGCAAGCCCGCTCACCACATCGTGCGCCACCACCACTCGCATCACCGGCCAGTGCGAGGATCCATGCTGATTTTCCGCCGGTGGATAGGTCCGCACCAACTCCTTGGTGTGCTGCAAAAGGATCGATGAGCCATCCAACAAAAACATCGGCCACTGCAAACCAGGCAGCGTCCTGGGTTGGGCGTGTAGAGCTTCGAAAATCATATCATTCACCTTTTCGGCAACCGCCAACGGCAACCGTGTACGCGCTTGGCTGTAGGCGCTTGTATTGGCAGACGGCGATTCCCCTTCCGGGAGCCGCACAAAACTCCGGATTGGTCCAAACAGCAGTTCCCGCATGGCCACCGCGAGAGTGCCCTTCGGATGTAAGCGCTGAAACAGCATCAACCAGAGCACCACAAAGGCACTCAGCGGCCCGTCCTGGGAGAACGCAGAACGCCCCTCCAGTAGCTGCTCAATTCGCTCTGCGGGAACGATCTGGCAGAACTTTTCAAATGCTCCGGTCAATTCTGGCGGCGGTTGGTTGTCGCTAGGAGCCTGTGTCTGTATGCGATTGAATTGAGATCCATCCAATGTATGTTACACAGATTGTTTCAATTTGTCCAGCGCCGGGCTTAAGAAAAACGGCTTAGTGGCATTGGGCAAAAGTGCCTGCGCCACAACATCATTCTTTGATGCGGCGGTATTCTACTTTGCGCAGGTGGGCCAGTGTGCCGTAGGAGGAGAAGCCGAGTGGAATGGAGAGATCGTCTTCGCCGGGGCGGAGTGCGACTTGACGGCCGGCGATGTCGGCATCGATGATCAGCTCGTCGTTGATCCAGGCTTGGATTCGGCTTTCGGTGACGGCGAGGCGGAAGGCGTACCAGCGGCCTTGCTGGAATTCGCGGACGGTGGATGTGTCATTTTCGCTGGCGTCGTCATGATCGAGGTTTGAGAGGCCGACGACCGAGCCGCCCCATCCGCCGTTGACCCAGGTGCAGTAGGAGTCGTTGACGGGGAAGGTGATGCCGGCGAAGAAGTCGCGGCCCTCGATGCGCGCGGCTTCAAAGCGGATTTCGTAGTTGGTTTTGGGGAAGCCGCCTTTGAAGTTGATGCCGGTTTGATGGCCCTTACCGAGGATGAGGATGCCGTCTTTGATTTCCACTTTGCCATGTCCGCTGAAGGGAGTTTCGGCCCAGCCTTTGAGGGACTGGCCCTCTATCAACGGAGTCCATTGCGCGGGTTGCGCGAGGGTTACAGCGGAAAGGGCGGCGGCCAGTGCGATGCGGGTGAAGATCGGCATGTACTTATTATGCTGCGAATTCGGTTGCAGGCGGAAGTACGAAAGTTTTCGTTGACGACTACGAAAATCTTCGTACATACTAAGTCATGGCTGCGAAAACAAACCCTACGGCGTCGGAGTTGGCGATCTTGAGCGTGTTGTGGCGGCGCGGGCCGTCGACTGTGCGCGAGATTCATACGGAGTGCGAAGGCGAGCACGGCACTGGCTATACCAGCGTGCTGAAGCTGATGCAGATTATGACGGAGAAGGGTCTGGTGAAGCGCGATGAGAAGGAGCGGGCGCATGTATACCGTGCGGCGTTGAAGCAGGAAGCCACGCAGAAGCGGATGGTGGGCGATCTGCTGGACCGCGTGTTTGGCGGGTCTGCGGCGCAATTGGCGATGCGCGCGCTTTCGACGCGGAAGGCTTCGCGGGAAGAGATCGCCCAGATCCGTGAACTGTTGGACCGGATGGAAGGAGAAAAGAAATGATTGCTCTTGATTCGGCTGTGGCCAAGATGATTGCGCAGTGCCTGCTGCACTTCTTGTGGCAAGGCGCTGTGCTGGGTGTGTTGGCGATGGTGGCGCTGCGTGTGCCGCCGGCGAGGATGCGATACGGCATTGCTTGTGCCTTCTTTTTCCTGATGGCGATTGCTCCAGTGGTGACGTTCATGAACCTGCAAACACAGGCTGGCGGTGGGGCTGCGCTGACGATGGAGCCGGTGCGGGCGATTGCCATGGGAGCGGGTTTTCCTGGCGGTCGAACATTTGATGGGGCGTGGTTCCAGGTCGTGCTGGGAGTCTGGATGGCGGGTGTGACTTTAGGCGGGATGCGCGTTGCGGGCGGATGGGCTGTGGTTTTGCGCCGTTCGTCGGCGCGACGCCGGATGGCGGTGGATGCGTGGATCATTGCTGCCGCGGGGCGAATCTCAGCTCGATTGGGCATTTCGAAACCAGTGCGCATCTTCGCTTCGGCCAGCGCAACTGTGCCAACTGTGATCGGGGCCTGGCGGCCGCTGATTTTGCTTCCGGCGAGTGTGATTGCGGGGCTGCCGCAGGAGCAGTTGGAGGCTGTGATCGCGCATGAGCTGGCGCATGTGGCGCGGCATGATTTTGTGGTGAATCTGGCGCAGTGCGTGGTCGAAGTCTTGTTGTTTTTTCATCCGGCTGTGTGGTGGCTCTCTCGGCAGATTCGTGAAGAGCGAGAGATGTGCTGCGATGCGATTGCGGCGGAGTTGTGCGGAGATCGGTTGCTGTACTCGCGGGCTCTGTTGGCGCTGGAGGAACAGCGCGCGCCAATCGGGCTTGCGTTGGCGGCTTCGGGCGGCGATCTGCGGTTGCGGATTGAGCGGTTGATGGGCATCGAGCGCAGGCGTGCTTCGGGATCAGGGCTGGCGTTGACGGCCGTGGTGCTGGTGTGCGCCGCGACGGCGTTCGCCTTGCAGGCACAGAAGCCGGAAGGGCCTTATCAGAAATGGTTGACTCAGGACGTCGTATACATCATTAATGACCGGGAAAAACAGGCCTTCGAAGCGTTGAAGACCGATGAGGAGCGCAATCACTTTATCGAGCAATTCTGGGACCGGCGAAATCCCAAGCCTGGCGCCGCGACGAATGAGATGAAGCAGGAGCATTACCGGCGCATCGCCTACGCCAATAATCGCTTTGAGACCGAAGCTACGGCTGGCTGGGCCACGGCGCGTGGGCGGGCATATATCTTGTATGGTCCTCCGGATGAGATGGAGTCGCATCCGAAGGAGCTTCGTGAAGAGTGGCGATACAAGACCGGAAGGTGGCTCGTATTTAGCGGCAAGGACTACGCAATGATGCGGCAGAAAGCCGCGCCGTAGATCACACTTCTTTCGTGTCGAAGATGAGCAGCTCGACGCCGGCCTGGGCGAAGTTGGCGAGATCGCCGGCCGCGGCCTGTCCTTGCGGGGAACCGAACGCCTGCTGAATCGCCTCGCCGGAATCAAACGTGAGAACGGCCGCAAGGTGATACGGCGACTCACCCATCGGCGAGCCAACGGGGCCATTGTTCACTTCGTAGGAACGCAAGCCTGGAATGGCTTTGGCCAGCGGAACGTGCGTGCTGAAGTAGTACGAGTCGAATGCCGCCGCATCTGCGGGCTTTTTGTAGAGTGCTAATAGTTTTGCCAAGGTTTTTTCTCCTTGGATTAGTGTACGAGATGCCGGGGCGGAATGGATTCGATTATCGATGACGTTTTGCGATGAGTTCTCGAACGGCGGGGACAAGGTCGTGCGGGATGTTCATGACTGTTTCGCCGGATTTGAACGCCGCTTCGTCTTCGATGAGAGCGTCATCCTCGGACTGGCCCTCATAGTGGGCTAGCACACGCCTCACTTTGGATTCATCCCATCCAACTGGAAATTTGTTTTCACTCATTGTTGTTTCTGCTTTTTGCGCTTGCGAAATGCAGCAAGCGGCTTACCACTCAATTCATAGGCCGTTACTACAAAGACACTATCGAACTTAAGATCAGGAACATAGATTACTCGCAAATATCTCCCTGAAGATGTCTGCCCAACGGCAACGCGCGTACCGTCCCTGCCAGGACGATCTTCACGCGCCATCTCAAGAACTTCGATTACTTCGACTTCGCAAACGTCGTGGCCATAGATATGTGGCAATTCCGTGGCCGGATCAATATAGAATCGCGTTTCCACTCTTCCTAGTGCCTATTCTAGCGCGCTTCAAGGGAAAGGTTTAGGCCAGCCAATGAAATCCACTTTCCCTATCCCCGGCGGGACCCGAACTGCTATCCTCAATACCAGGAATGACGCCGCAAATGAACGTCGCGGTGGTCGCCGAGAAACCTTCGGTGGCGCGCGACATTGCGCGGGTGTTGAAGGCGACTCAGCAGGGCCAGGGTTATCTGCATGGCAACGGGTACGTTGTCACGTGGGCCATTGGGCATCTGGTCGCTCTCCCGCAACCACAAGACATACGGCCTGAGTGGCGCTCGTGGCGTCGCGAACTGCTGCCGATGTTGCCCCATGTCTGGCCTTTGGCTCCGGTGGCGGAGACCAAGGACCAGTATGAAGTTGTCCGCAAAATTATCACGTCAGCGCGCATCGGCGAGATTGTTTGCGCGACGGACGCGGGGCGCGAGGGCGAGCTCATTTTCCGCTACATCTACGAGGCCGCGGGGAGCGATAAGCCGGTGCGGCGGCTGTGGATCTCATCGCTGACGCCCGATGCCATTCGCGATGGTTTCGCGAAGCTGCGAGATGGGCATGACTACGACAATCTGGCCGATGCGGCGAAGGGGCGAAGCCGGGCCGATTGGCTCGTCGGCCTGAATCTTTCGCGCGCTTACACGCTGGCTTGCGATCAGGAATATTCGGTGGGCCGCGTGCAGACGCCGACGCTGGCGATGGTTGTCGATCGCGAGTTGACGATTCGGGCGTTTGTGCCGGAAGACTACTTGTATGTGGTGGCGAAGTTCTCGCCTGCCGAAGGGCAGTCGTATGACGGCGTGTGGTTCCGCCCCGGCGTTGACCCGATGGACGCGGCGAAGAAGCTGCCGCCCGACGGCGAAGAGGCCGGCACGATTGTCGAGCGGACGCGGGCTGGTACGGCTGTCGTTGAATCAATCGAGGCCCAGACCAAGCGCATGTCGCCGCCTCTGCTGTATGACTTGACGGAGCTGCAGCGTCATGGCAACAGATTGTACGGGTTCAGCGCCAAGCAAACCTTGGATATTGCTCAAGGATTGTACGAAAAGCACAAACTGATCAGCTATCCCAGAACCGATAGCCGGCATCTTTCGGCGGACATTGCGGTGACGCTGCCGAAGGTGATCAACGCCATCAAGCCGGAATACGATGCGAAGATGATCGCTCCAGGTACTGGCTTGAAGCCGCTGTCAAAACGATACGTTGACGACACGAAAGTATCGGACCACCATGCCATCATCCCGACGGGGGTGGACCCGAGCCGGATTCAGATGACGCCCGATGAGCGGAAGATCTTCGACCTGATTGCGCGGCGGTTGCTGGCGGCGTGGCATGAGGATCACATCTGGTCAGTGACCACCGTAATCACGCTGGTGCGCAATGCGGCGGCGAATTCCGAGGACCGGTTCCATTCGACGGGCACACTGGTGCAGCAGGAGGGGTGGAAGGTCACCGACATCGTTACGGCGAAAGAGAAGAAGCGCAAGAAGCCGAAAGAGGGCGAGGCTGCGGCCGATGATGACGATGAGTCAAGCGCAGTGCTGCCGCCAATGTTGGAGCGCGATCAGCCGCAGACCGTGGTGGACGTCGATTCCGTGCACAAGAAGACCACTCCGCCGAAGCGGCTGACGGAAGCGACACTGCTGACGGCGATGGAGACGGCGGGGAAAACGCTCGACGACAAAGAGCTGTCGGATGCAATGAAGGACTCTGGTTTGGGCACGCCGGCCACTCGCGCGTCAATCATCGAAGTGCTTTTAAAGCGCGGATTCATTGAGCGAAACGGCAAGAGCCTGGTTGCGATGGACAAAGGCATTGCGCTGATTGAAGTGGTGCATCCCGATGTGAAGAGCCCGGCGATGACGGGGCAGTGGGAGGCCTACCTGAAGCGCATTGAGCGCGGACAGGCCGAGCTGAATCCGTTTTTGAAGGGCATTGAAGATTACGTGACGGAGGTGGTTGGAAAGGCGTGGAGCGCGCGGCCTGCGTCGACGATTCCGCCCCCGCCGAAGCCGGTTGCATTCCGCACCACGCCGGTGAAGAGCCTGGATGCGCCTGCGGGTACGCTACAGGAGATTCTGAAACAGCGCTTCGGCTTCGACCAGTTCCGTGCCAACCAGGAGGCAGTTTGCACGGCGTTGGCCGGTGGCGACGATGTGTTGCTGGTGATGCCCACGGGCTCGGGAAAATCGCTGTGCTTCCAGCTGCCGGCGATTTTGCGTGGCGGCACGGCGCTAGTGGTGAGTCCGCTGATCGCTTTGATGGAAGACCAAGTGGCGAAGTTGCAGTCGCTGGGCTTTGCGGCTGAGCGGATTCATTCCGGCCGTGACCGGGCTATATCGCGCGACGTTTGCAAAGCGTATCTGGCGGGGCAACTCGATTTTCTGTTCATTGCACCGGAGCGTATGCGCGTGCAGGGCTTTCCTGAGATGCTGGCGAAGCGCCCGTTATCATTGGTCGCGATCGATGAGGCGCACTGCATTTCGCAATGGGGGCATGACTTCCGTCCGGACTATCGCATGATTGGGCACTATCTGCCGGCGCTGCGGCCTGCGCCGGTGATTGCGCTGACGGCGACGGCCACTCCGCTGGTGCAGAATGACATTGCGCTGCAGTTGGGGCTGAGCGCTCCGCGGCGGTTCATTCATGGGTTCCGCCGCGACAATATTGCGATTGAAGTTGTGGAGGTGACGCCGTCGGAACGGTTCGGGCTGGCGAATCGGATTCTTTCCGACGGCAGCCGGCGGCCGGCCATTGTCTATGTTCCGAAGCGCAAGGACGCGGTGACTCTGGCGGCGGAATTGGGTAGCGAGTTTCCCGTGGCGGCTTATCATGCGGGCCTGGAATCGCATGTGCGCGATGCGGTGCAGGCGAAGTTTCAGGCAGGCAAGCTGGAGATTATCGTGGCCACGATCGCGTTCGGCATGGGCATCGATAAGCCTGACATTCGCACGGTGATTCACACTGCGTTGCCGGGCAGCGTGGAGGGCTACTATCAGGAGATTGGCCGTGCCGGGCGCGATGGAGAGCCTTCGCGGGCGATTCTGATGCACAGCTACGCGGACCGCCGCACGCACGATTACTTCTTTGAGCGTGACTATCCGGATGCCGCTTCGCTGGCTCGCATTTTCGATGCGTTGACCGATGTGCCGCAGCCTAAGGACGCGGTGCGCAAGCGGGCGAAGCTCGATCCGGAAGAGTTCGACGTCGCGCTGGAAAAACTTTGGATCCATACGGGCGCGCTGGTGGATTACGAAGAGAACGTGGCGAAGGGCGATGCGGAGTGGCGCGCGTCCTATCTGGAGCAGCGCGATCACAAGAAGGCGCAGTTTGAAAAGATGATCAGCTACACCGATACGACGACGTGCCGCATGTCGTCGCTGGTGCGTTATTTCGGTGATTTGGAAGACAAGCAGCAACGCTGCGGGACGTGCGATTTTTGCGATGCGACGTCGATGGTGGCGCAGCAGTTGCGGCCGGCGAATGGCGACGAGCAGGAGAAGATCGAGCGCATTCTGACTGCGTTGAAACTAGGCAATGCGGTGGCAACGGGGCGGCTGTTCACGGAGACGTTTCCCGATGGCCGACTTGAGCGTCGCGATTTTGAAGACCTGCTGGCCGCGATTGCGCGCGCGGGACTGATTGACCTGACCGAAGCGTCGTTTGAAAAGGACGGCCGGCGCATTGCGTATCGCAAGGCGATCATCACGTCTGCGGGCAAGGAAGAGGATGTCGCGGGCGAGGTGATGGTGCCGGAGGGTGCGGCAGGCGGTGGTGGCGGGCCGCGCAAGCGTAAGAAGGCCGTGGCGGCGAAGCCGAAGAACGCAGCCGATGAACACACTGAGAAGGCGCTCCGCGAATGGCGCATGAAAGAGGCGAAGAAAAAAGGCGTGCCGGCGTTCCGTATTCTTTCCGACAAGGTGCTTAGCGCAATCGTGGATAGCAGACCGGAATCGAATGCCGACCTGCTGGAGGTGCCGGGCGTGGGGCAGAAGCTGGTGGAAAAGTTTGGGGCGCAGATCTTCCGGGTGCTGGCGGGAAGATGAATCCGCTAGAATCAAGATGGTTCCTTGGATATTACCGCCAAGAGTACCCCCGACCCCGAGCCCAACAAGATGAAGCAAGACGCAACTTTGGATAATCAAGCAGCGGAAGCTTGCCGGCAGCAACAACTGACGAACCTCAGGAAAGAGTTTGACCGTTTTGCGTCGTCGCTTCCAGCGCTGAGCAGTAGTGTACCGCTGATTCGCGAAGATCGCAGGCGGTAATCATTGGCCGACGCAGTTGCCCTGGGTTGCAGCGTGGCCCGAAATGGGTGCTGCCCGAAGAGGATCGGTACGCCGGGGGCGAAATCAACCTGATTGCGCCCGATATTTTTCTGGCTGAGTTTGCCAGTCTCAGAACTCCTGACCTCGCCCACTAAAATGCCATGTTCGATGAAAACAAAATGATCCCGGAGTGAACTTGCAACGGGCCTCGGGGGTGGGTTAGAAATGAAGCATGCCGCAGATGCAGTTGCC
>CAIRSA010000088.1 GCA_903881085.1 uncultured Acidobacteriia bacterium | reverse complement strand
GTGGGGCAAACTGGGGACAGCCCGCATGATTCCGGCAAAAGACGCCGGAAACACGTAGGCAGTCCCCAGTTTGCGCAGTCTCGCCACCCATCCGAATTTGCCGTCGATTGCTCTATTTAGGGTATTCTGACGAAGCGCCGTGCGCAATTTCTGATAAACTCGCACATAAGGTGGCTGGGAGAACCGATTTTCGAAGTCAGGCGGTTGCGATTGCCAAGATCCGCGATATGGCAGGGTCGCCGGCTGAAATTCGCGATCACCTCAACGAACTTTTAGCGGGCGAGGCGTTTCGCGGTAGCTCGCGCAGCCAGCGTTTTCTGCGCTTTGTGGTTGAAAAGGCGCTGGACGGCCAGTTTGAGTTTCTGGCGGAGCGCGAGTTGGGGATCGCGATCTTTGGGCGCGACCCTTCTTTTGACACAGCCAAGGATTCCACTGTGCGTGTGGCTGCCAGCGATGTGCGCGCACGGTTACTGCGTTTCTATTCGGAAAGACCGGAGCAGCCGCCGGTACGCATCGAGCTGCCGGCTGGATCGTACATTCCGGAATTCCGTTTCGCAAGTGCCCCTGTCGCGCAGTCTGAAGTAGTGGAGCCTGCAGCCGTGCCCGCGGAAACTACCAACCATTGGCGGACCGCGGCTCTGGCCATGTCCGTATGTTTGGTTGCCGCGGCGTTGTGGATCGTCTTCGGACAGACTAGCAACCCACGCGCGGCCAGCCCTTGGAGTTCTGAACTGCAGGAACTGTGGCAGCCGTTCATCAACAGCCGCACTCCGCTGCTGGTGGGCATCGGCAATCCCTTGTTCGGACAATTCGAAAACAAGACAGTGTACCGCGACCCTTCCATCGAGAATTGGGAAGACCTGCAACAATCGCCAAACTTTGAGGCTGTGCGAAAATCGATGGCCAGCAAGGAAGCGCGGCCGGTCTATTATTACGCGGCGGTGGGCGAAGTGCAGGCGGCGTTTGCGCTCGGTCAGCGGTTGGGCCCGCGGCAGGAGAACATTTCCATCGTACGCAGCAGCCAAATGCTATGGCAACAGATGGCGAATGCAAATGTTCTGCTACTCGGTCCACCACGGTTCTTCGTTTCCCGCATGGGGAGCATGCCGGTTTCACTGGAGATTACCGAGGCCACCGACGGGTTCCATGTGGTGCATCCGCGGGCCGGTGAGCAGGCACTTTTCCCCTATCGCGATCAGGCCGCATTCTTTTCCGAAGATGGCCGCGCTTCTGTACTTGTAACTCATGCTCCGGGCCCGGCCGGGAATACGGATGTCATGATCTTCGCCAGCAACTCCACTTTTGGACGGATGGGCGCGGTGGATGCCTTCACCGATCCGGTTTTTGGGAAGACTTTGACCGCGAAATTGCGCGACGGAAGCGGAAAGCTTCCACGCTATTTCCAAGTGCTCTTGATGGTGAGTTACAAAGGCGGCGTGCCGACAGAAACGAGCTATGTGCTGCACCGCGAGTTGCGGCGGCGGTAGGGTTCTTGGGCTTGATCCTTGCAAATCTGGAATAGTGTGCCATAATTGCTAGGATGATTGTCCGCCGACTTGAGAACTTCATTTCGGACAGGCTGGCTCATATGCCGGCCTTGGCCCTGCTGGGCCCTCGCCAAGCAGGCAAGACGACATTGGCTCAAGCGATTGCCGGGTCAAGGGATACCATCTACCTGGACATGGAATCCACGGTTGACCGGGAAAAACTCTCCGATCCCATAGCGTATCTTTCCCGGCTCGAGGACAAGCTGGTAATCCTTGATGAAGTGCAACGCGTTCCTGAGTTGTTTTCCGCCTTGCGCGGCTTGATCGACGCCGGCCGGAGGTCTGGGAAGCGAACTGGGAGGTTTCTGTTGCTTGGTTCGGCTTCAGTGGATTTGCTGCGGCAATCGGAATCTCTGGCGGGAAGAATCGCGTATGTCGAGCTTTCGCCCTTCGATGTATTGGAGATCGGCGAGGAAAAACATACCAATTTGTGGGTACGCGGCGGTTTCCCCGAAAGTTTCCTTGCAAATAGTGCGGCTAACAGCCTGCTGTGGCGGCAGTATTTTATTCGAACCTATTTGGAGCGCGATATTCCCCAGCTTGGTCCTCGCATTCCGGCGACGACGTTGCACAGGTTTTGGACGATGCTGGCGCATGCACAGGGCGGAATATTGAATGCTGCGCAGTTGGCCCGTGGACTCGATGTTGACGGAAAGACTATCGCCCGCTATTTGGATTTGCTGAGCGATCTAATGCTGGTGCGCCGGTTGCAACCGTTCCACGCCAATATCGGCAAGCGATTGGTAAAGGCGCCGAAAGTTTATGTGCGGGATAGCGGAATTGTTCATGCATTGTTAACGATTGTGGATGAAGAGACGCTATTGGGGCATCCGGTAGTGGGGGCGAGTTGGGAAGGATTCGTGATTGAGAACCTCGTGGCGGTTGCTCCGATGGGTACAGCAGCGTATTTCTACCGCACTTCGGCTGGAGCGGAGATCGATCTGTTGCTCGAAATCCCTGCACATGGACTCTGGGCCATCGAAATCAAGCGCGGGCTGTCCGCGCGGCCGGCCAAGGGTTTCTATATCGCGTGTGACGATTTGAATCCGTCAAAGCGGTTTGTAGTGAATGCAGGCAAGGAAAGGTATCCGGTAAACGCTGGCGTGGAGGCAATCAGCTTGGGGGAGATGGCTGCTCTTCTGGCTGCTCTGTCGAGAGGGGAAAGTAGCGGTAAGGAATAGCAAATGTCGCGCCTCCTAAACATTTTAGGCGCCGTGGGGAAGGCCGCCGGGCGTGGCTCGAAGTCCTTGTGGCGCGTCAGCGGCAACAACATGTTCTATGCGGGCATTACCTTGCTGTTCATGCTCGATCCTGGCGCGATGGCATTCTTTGCCGCAATCCTTGCCATCATTCTGTTCATTCCTTCGAGCAGCGATCCGATGTCGGCGGTACCGCCGGAACGCGTGGCTTTGTGGCCGCTGGAAAGCTGGGAGCGTTTCGCTTTGCGCGCAGTAAGCCCGCTGCTGAATCCTGTCTGCTGGATTCTGTTCGCTGCGCTTCTGTGGAAACGGATGACGTGGGGACTTTGGGCGCTGCTGGCGGGCTTCTTCCTGACCGGATTTTTCGGCGCCACGCGGCGCATACGTGTTCCCTGGGTGCCGCCGGTTCCGCTGGGAGGCATGACACAGTTGATTCGCAAAGACCTGCGGCAGTTCCTCACGAGTCTGGATTTCTACTGCGCGTTGCTGATCGCGGTGCCTGCCGGTTGCCTGCGGATCGCGGGCAAGTTGCCGCCGGACTCTCACGTGCCGCTTACGGCGCTGATCATCATTTTCATGTCAACTATGGCGCTCACCCTTTTCGGCCTGGATTTGGAGGGCGGCATAACGCGCTATTCCTTGCTGCCACTGCCGAGCTGGAAGATCCTGGCCGGGAAAGGAACCGCCTTTCTTTTGCTGATGCTGGTTGTGACAGCGCCGCTATCGCCAATCGCCGGACTGGCAGGAGGACTGCTCTCCCTGGCAGTGGGCCAATACGTATCAATGAAGCACCCGCTTGCGCAAACGCCTTGGCGATTCCGTGCCAGCCATTCCTTCGGCTTGGCTGTTATGCAGATGGTCTTGTCGCTGTTGGCCCTTGGCACAGTGGCGAACTTGGGAGCATGGCCTCTCGGTTTTTGCGCAGCAATATACGGCTTGTCCCTTTGGCGTTGCACTGCCAAAAAAACTACTGTTATCGCGCCCCTCCATGAGCCACAATCACATTAGCGATTCGCTTCAGGTCATAAACCGAGAAGGAGCAGTTGAACGCATCTGGAAAAGCTATCTCTAACATTTAGCATCGGTTGCATACAACGTGCTCGT
>CAIRSA010000087.1 GCA_903881085.1 uncultured Acidobacteriia bacterium | reverse complement strand
GGAGAGGGCACGATGAACGAAGCCGGGCGCGGGTGCGGGCTTGGTCAGAGCAGCCAGCGTCGCGCACAACGCTTCGGCTTGCGAGCGGAAGCGGCGCAGCCAGAACTGGCCGCGCTGGTAGGCTGCGGCGGGCGGCAACGAAGCGGCGAGAGTTTTCGCCAACAGGAGCCGTGCGATGAGAAACAGTGCGATCACGGTGATGCTGGAACGTAAGTAGGGTAGTGCGAACTCAGGCAGCAGCGAGACGGTGCGGCGGCAGGCTTCGCACAGGTAGCGGCGCACGCGGATCTCGCCATCGAAGGCGGCGTCGGCAATGGTGCGGGTGTAAAAACCATGCGCGGTGAGCGGCCGCTTGGCCTGACATTGCGGGCAGTGGTCCGGACGGTAGGTTTCGAAATCATCGAGTTGATCGAGGTACTGCTGCACCGGCCCCTTGAATGGGTGTAACATCTGCATTGTAGGATCGCCTTCCGGGAGCGCTAACTCCCCAGGTTGTTGTTCTGCACGGCGGGAGAGTTTCAGGCATCTAGCGAAACCTTACGGACTCTCCCGCACACACATCGACATACTATCGCTGCTGGGAAGGCAAGTGTGCCAGGTTCGGCCCACCGGGTGGGTCACGATGTGGCCGGTTGAGGCCGGAATTAATGTGAGAAAAACCGCCCGCTACGCGCGGGAAGATTGTGAACCATTACAGTATTTACCGCGCCGGCGTTGGGCACCGAAGGCAATCTGCAGCGCAACGTTTACCGCAACCCCGGTTTCGCCACGCTCGATAGCGCTATTACCAAGGGATTCCCGTTGCGCCGCGAGGGCCGTGCCAGGATGGACCTGCGGTTTGAGTTCTTCAATATTCTGAATCGCACGAATCTGTTGGCTGTTGATGGGGCGATGAACAGTGGCACGTTCAGCCGCGCCACGTCGTCGCTTGATGCGCGGGTGATTCAAGGCGGGGCGAAGATTTCTTTTTGAGTTAGTCCGGGCAGGCGAATCGCCTGGATAGCGTCGGGATAAACCGGCGCGAAGTAGTAAATGAAAGATTCATACAGGAAAGGAGTAGCAAACCATCCTGACCCCTAGTCATTTTGGTGCGGGCGCGCGTCATAAGGATGCACTTGAAGCGTTGGCATGGGGCACATGCAGGCTGGGTATCCCTGAATTTAATGAGCTCCGAAATTTTCACAACCGGGGGCTGACGGAGTCAGAATAGCAAAGAAGCAAAATGGATGAGCACGAAACCGCGAGCGCGTCACCACCCTGCGGAGTCGTAATGCGCTTTCAAGTTGTTGCGCCAAGATCCCACTCATGCATGGAAACTTCAAGCACGAGAACCGAGAGGCCCGTTTGTCATCCGCGGCCAAGCAGGAAGCGGATCGGTGGGGGAAGGCGATGAGCGATAATCCCCACACGCACGATAGGCGGGAGTCGTACGGCAACATAGTGTGTACTGCGCAGCAAATTGTTCATGAGGGTTGAAGTTCCTCCGGTGCCCGAATGAGGGGGACCGTATCTAAACGCGGGGGTAATGCCTCGCGGGCCAGATGAAGGGAAGGAGGTATGGAGAAGCCTACATGGGTACGAAGGCGAAAGCCGGAAACAGCCAAGGCTGTCCTGGAGCCAGTTCCTTGCAGTTCTCTTGAGGGCAATGCGCTTTCCGCTCTTACGCCAAGGAGTCATCAGTCCCCAGTTAGCCAATCTGTTTCTGCACCATGCATTTGATCGCTGGATGGAGACGCAATTCCGTCAGTTGCCGTTTGAGCGTTTTGCCGATGATGCCCATTGTGCAATGCAGAACAGAAAAGCAAGCCCAGAGCGTTCGGGCGGAGATAGCCGCGCGCCTGAAGGACTCTGGATTGGAGCTTCATCCGGAGAAGATGAAGGTTGTCTATTGGAAGGATGATGACAGGCGAAGTACCTACGTGAACGAGAAGTTCGATTTTCCTGGCTATACTGTTCGGCCAAGGAGATCGGAAAACCGGTACGGAAAGCTCTTCATCAACTTCACGCCCGCCATTTCCGACAAGGTGGCGAAGGAGATCCGGGCGGAGATTCGAAGCTGGAATCTGCATGGGTGTACTCCAGATTTGAGGGGAATCACGCGGCAGCCCGTATTGAGTAGCGTTCCCAGAAATCCTCAAAGCGTCCACTTAGGCGCCGCACAAGAATAACTTTGCAGTTATCGACGTGGCGCAGAGTCTCACTCTGCCGCGTCCCGACTCATCGGGACGCGTTTTGGAGCAAGCCAGGCAGGCGTCCCGATGAGTCGGGACGCGGCAGGCAAGAGTGCCCGCTCCACGTGGGACCGCGCAGTCAATGTGAAGTTATTTCTGTGTGGTCCCTTAGTTTCGAACATCGCACGGCGATGATGGCGAAACTTGCGGCCGGCCGCAATCTGTTGCTTGGCTACTGCGGCCTGATCGGCAGTTAGAAACTGCTAGTGCGTCTTGCCATCCACCGCCCAAGTTAGGGGCCGCGGCGGGCCTTGGGATCATCGGCACAGGATCAGCCTGCCTTGCCGCACTTGATCGTGCGATCGGAAACCGAGCCGCGACGCATAGGCTGAGGTTGAGCCGACTCGCTTGCAAGTTGGCGAACGCGGGGAGGAATGTCGGGAATGGGAGCCATTGCTGAAGCTTACGACAAGAGATGCGGTAAGAGAAGAGCCGAAAAACAAGCGGTTCCTCATTTGACCCATTTTTTAGGAGTGCACCCCAATGTGTCGTAGGGTGAGGCGTGCGATTCGCTTGCGTGCTAATGTAGTCAGGGCCTTCTGGTAAGATGGGGTAATGTGGCGGATACTGGCCTGCTTTTTGATAGGTACTGGCATCGTCTCCGCGGAGTCCTCTGTTATCCTTTCGTTCGCGAATCTTTCCAAAAATCAAAATCTGGATTGGATCGGGGAAAGTATTGCTGAGACGATCCGCGAAGCGATGGCCGGCGAAGGAATCCTGGTGCTCGGGCGCGATGAGCGCGACGAGGCCTATAAGCGGCTGTCTATCCGGCGCACGGCTGATCTGTCGCGGGCATCGGTGATCAAAATTGGCGAGACGTTGGATGCGAGCCGGGTCATTTACGGCCAGTACGAATTAACGTCGACTGCCAACGCGAAACCAACGTTGCGCATTCGAAGCCGGGTACTGGACCTGAAGCAGCTTCGGCAGAGTCCGGAATTCAGCGAACTCGGTGCGTTGGACGATCTGGCGGCGCTGCAAACCCATCTGGCGTGGCAGGCTCTCAAATACGCGACTCCGAAGACTGCGCCGCCGGAAGCGGAGTTTCTGGCCAAGCGTCCGCCGGTGCGTGTGGATGCCATCGAGAATTATGTGCGCGGGTTGCTCGCGGCGACTCCGGAACAGAAGCATCGATTCTTTACGCAGGCTGCCCGATTGGACGAGCGCTTTTCGCAGCCTTGCTTCCAGCTTGGACGGTTGCAGCTTGAAAGCGAATCTTGGCGAAGTGCGGTGGGCTGGCTGAAGCGCGTTTCGGCGAATGATCCCAACTACCGTGAGGCGTTGTTTGACCTGGGGATCGCTTACTACTATTCGGCTGATTACCAGGGCTCGCTAGCGGCGTTTGAAAAGGTTGCGTTGGACGTGCCACTGAATGAGGTTCTGAACAATCTGGGGGTTGCCCAGTTGCGATTGAATCGACCGGAGGCGGTGCAGAGTTTCCAAAAGGCGCTGGAAGGGGACGAGGCTGATCCGGATTATCAATTTAATCTCGGCTACGCGCTTTGGAAGCGGGGTGATTTTGCCGCCGCGGCCGACCGTTTCCGGGCCACGTTGGACCGCGATTCCGAGGACCAGGACGCGTTGCTTTTGTTAGGGCGCTGTTTGAAGCAGAGTGGTCCCCGGACTGGCGATTCCCGCTCGGATGGGCTGGAGCGGATTAAGTTCGACTTTGAGGAGTCGGCTTATCTGCAATTGAAGGCTATGGTGGAGAAGAAGTAGTAGAGGACATGCGGATCCGCCTTCGCCACGGCTTCGGCAGATTGGTCGCTTGTCCTACCCTCCGCACTACTTCAAGTCTGGGGCTACCCAGCGAGCACGGGCTTCCATCGATTTCACCACATCAAAGCTGTAGTAATCGTTAAAAACGTCGCGCCGGTGGCCGTACCGGTCGACGACCGCGCGCACCGCATCCAGGCGTTGTGCTTCCGCCGGCAATTCCGCAATTATCTCCGCAACCCTTTGAATCCAAAAGATCGTTAGAGTTTCATGGTAGCCGCTTTCGGGGGAATTCACGCCGCCTTGTGCGACGTTGTAGGTCTGAATTCCATGGCGGATGAGGGCGGTGGCTTCATGGATAGGGAAGAGCCAGAGGTAAGCTGTTGCCATGGCGAGATGGGAGGAGTGTGTCCACTGGGACTTGGGGAAGGAGCCGTTCTCAAAGGCTGTGATGAAGGACTGGAGGGCGTTGTCTGAGTCGAAGTGCATGATTCTAATGGTATATCAATCTTAGTACGCGATGATATTAAAAAATTTCGGAATATATATTGACAAGAATATACTCATATTTTATGATTAAGATAGGATATGATTCCAAGGAGAAACAACAACATGTACCTCACAAAATTTGATACCTTTGCTAGCCTGCCTGCTTTTCAGCAATTTGAGAACACTCTGAGCCGTCTGTTCACCGAGCCCGAATCGGCTCGTCCGTGGAATCCGGCCGTGGATATCCTGGAGACGGAGAACGCGCTCATTCTGAAGGCGGACCTTCCCGGTATCGAGTTAAAAGATATCGAGATCAGCGTCGAGAACGGCACCCTGACGATCAAGGGCGAGCGCAAGTTCGAGAAAGTGGAAGGCGGCAAGAAAGAGGGCTATCACCGCATTGAGCGCAACTATGGCAGCTTTGTCCGATACTTCAGCTTGGCCGACACAGTGGACACGGAGCATGTGAAGGCGGAGTACAAGAACGGCGAGTTGCTGCTTACCTTGCCGAAGAAGGAAGTTGCCAAGCCGCGCACCATTAAAGTGGAAGTCACTCAGTAAGCTCTCTCTTCTGCTAATTCTCCTGGGGCGGCTGCGGTGAAAACCGGTCAGCCGCCCCAGTTGTTTTCGGTTATTCTGTATGTAGCGATGAATAGCCTCAAGACCACGCTGTTAATGGCGTTCGTAAGCGGAATGTTCCTCGGGGGCGGATGGCTCACGGGTGGACGACGTGGCGTGATTTTTGGTCTTGTACTGGCTGCTGCCTTCAATTTTTTCTGCTACTATTTCTCTGAGTTGCTTGCTTTGTCTATGTATTCGGTGCGGCCGCTTTCGATGAGTTCGCATCGCGACGAGTTTTTGCGCGTGCATCCGATGATGCGCAACATATGCGATAAGATGCTGTTGCCATCACCGAAACTTTGGCTGGTTCCCGACCCTTCTCCGAATGCATTTGTGGTTGGCCGTAATGCCAAGAATTCCTCGCTTTGCCTGACTGCGGGACTTCTGGAACTGCTGGATGACGATGAGTTGGAAGCAGTTATCGGCCACGAACTGGCGCACATTCTTCACGGCGATCTGCTGATCAATTCCCTGGCTGCCACGTTTGGCGGCGTGATTACCTTTCTCTCTCAAAATGCGCTATTTTTCGGTTCCAAAGCGGGTGAGGACGAACGTTCGCGACTGAAGCGTTTCCTGCTGGTGATTCTGGGTCCGATTGCCGCGGGGATGATCCATTTACTGGTGTCGAGCAAGCGTGAGTTCCTGGCCGATGCCGAAGCCATCCGTTTTACTGCCTCGCCGCATGGACTGATTTTCGCTCTGGAAAAATTGGAGAACTGGTCCAAGCGCATTCCCATGGACGCGACCTTTGCCACGGCGCATCTGTTCATCGTCAAGCCATTTACGATTGGCGTCATTTCGCGAATGTTTACCACCCACCCAGAGACAAAGGACCGCATTGAGCGGTTGCAAGCGGTTGCCTCGATGAAAGTAGCGATTCCCCAATAAATGCCAGAGAACGTAAGAGTGAGCCGTAAGGCCGTGGAGCGGATTGAAGCGGGCCATCCGTGGGTGTTCGCGAGCGATGTGCTGAGCAGTGGGAAGGCGCAGCCTGGCGGAGTGGTGCGCGTGTCCGATCACACGGGCCGCGCGCTGGGTACGGCTCATTACAGCAACACGTCGCAGATTTCGCTGCGCATGTTGTCGCGGCGGGTGATTCCAGTGGACAGGGCTTTTTGGCTCGCGCGGTTGCAAGCTGCCTTTGATTTTCGGGTGAGGCGCGGCTTGAAGGATGCTTCGGCGTACCGGCTTGTGCATGCGGAGGCCGATCTGCTGCCGGGGCTCATCATTGATCGATACGGCGACTGCTTCACGATGCAGACGCTGGACCAGGGGATGGATGGCGCCAAGGCTGAGATCGCCAGTTGCCTGGTTGAACTGTTTTCGCCGCGGGCGATTGTGGAACGCAACGATGTTGCCGTGCGCGAGCGGGAGTCCTTGCCGCTGACGAAGGGTCTGCTGTATGGCGAATTGCCGGACGAGGCGTTGCAGCTATCGCAGAACGGGTTGACCTTTTTTGCCGATCTGTTGCAGGGGCAGAAGACAGGTGTCTACCTGGATCAGCGGGAAAACTATCTGGCGGCGGGAAGCTATGCGCGTGGTATGGCGCTCGATTGCTTCACTTCGACGGGTGGTTTCGCGCTTCACATGGCGAAAAATGCAACACATGTTGACGCGGTGGATAGCTCCTCAATGGCGCTATCGACTGCCGAGAAGAACCGTATTGCAAATCGCATCGAAAATGTCCGATTTCGCGAGGCGGACGTGTTCGATCTGTTGAACGGCTACCGTGCTTCAGGTAAAAAATTTGACACGATTGTGTTGGATCCGCCGGCGTTCACCAAGTCGCGGTCGCGCGTGGAGGGTGCCAGTGGTGGATATAAAGACATTAATCTCCGCGCTTTACAGATACTGAACCCCGGTGGAATCCTGATCACCTGTTCCTGTTCGTTTCACATGAGCGAAGCGCTTTTGATTGAAGCTGTAACGCACGCTGCTCGAGATGCGGGCCGCGCATTACGGGTTCTTGAGCGGCGCGCGCAGAGCTCAGACCATCCTGTTCTACTCAATGTTCCCGAGACCCATTACCTCAAGTGTTTTATATTTGAAACATTTTGATACACTGTCCGTGTTAGTTCGGCAGTAAACGTGCAGTAGGGGTGGTGAAGTCATACCACCTGTCCGTGCCCCAGGTCGGGCGAACCGTCCGAGTTTGGGGCAGAGGCTCGTTGTATCCAAATGACCAGGAGGTTCTCGAGTTCATGTTCTCACTCAACTATGTGCCTGCCATGCTGCTTCAGGCAGGTGCGCAACAGGCCGACGGCCAAACGTATCTGACGCTAGTCTTGGTAATCAGCGTACTATCGCTGGGAGCTGCGGTATGGTTCTCCAAGTATGTACTCAGTCAGGACACCGGCACTCCGGAGATGCAGAAAATATCCAATGCGATCAAAGCCGGAGCGGAGGCCTTTTTAAGACGTCAAAACCGGACCATCATTGTACTTTCGCTGGTGCTGGCGGTGGCGATTTTCGGTGGCTATGCTGCGTTCAGCAAGGAGGGTACCGAGCTTGCGACGCGCATGACGGTGTCTTTCGTGTTTGGCGCCGCATGTTCACTTGGCGCAGGTTTCAGCGGAATGTGGGTGTCCATCCGCACTAACATACGGGTTGCCGCCGCTGCGCGGACGTCCCTTAACAAGGCGATGCAGATTGCATTGCGCGGCGGAGCGGTAACCGGATTGAGCGTGGTTGCCCTTTCGCTCTTAGGCGTAGGGCTGCTGTTCTATATCTTTGGCGGGCTGCAGCATCCGGAGCAGGTGCCGCATCAGATTGTAGCATTCGGTTTCGGCGCAAGTTTCGTGGCGTTGTTTGCGCAACTTGGTGGCGGTATTTATACCAAGGCCGCTGACGTAGGCGCGGATCTGGTCGGTAAGGTGGAGGCCGGAATTCCGGAAGACGATCCACGCAACCCAGCGGTTATCGCTGATTTGGTTGGCGATAACGTTGGTGACTGTGCGGGCCGTAGTGCCGATTTGTTTGAATCCACTGCAGCAGAAAACATCGGTGCGATGATTCTGGGCGTTTCTTTGTACAAGGTGTTCGGCATCAGCGGTATTATGTTCCCGCTGGTGGCGCGCGCCTTCGGTTTGATCGCTTCGATGGTCGGCATTCTAGTGGTGAAGACCAAAGAAGACGAAGACCCGATGGACGCTCTGAATCGGGGCTTCTATGTGACCACTGTTTTGGCGATGATCGGCTTTTATGTGTCGGTACAGTGGCTGCTGGAAGGCAATATGTACCTGTTCGCTTCGGGTGTAGTAGGCATGACCACCGCGTTCCTGTTTGTGTGGATCACTCAATACTACACAGAGTATAAATACAGGCCGGTAAAATCGATTGCGCAAAGTTGCACGACGGGGCCTGCGACCACGATTATCACCGGATACGCGGTTGGCCTGGAATGCACGGCACTGCCAGTATTGGTAATTTCCGCGGCAATTCTTAGCTCCTATTACCTGGGTGTGCACGCAATGTTCGGCAAGACGGGCATCACTGAGCAAGCAGCGGGTCTTTATGGAACAGCAATCGCAACCATGGGCATGCTTTCCACTTGCGCTTACATTCTGGCAATGGATACCTTTGGGCCGATCACTGACAACGCGGGCGGCATCATTGAAATGTCGAAACAGCCGGAAGCGGTTCGCAACCGCACTGACCGTTTGGATTCGGTAGGCAACACGACCAAAGCACTAACCAAAGGTTATGCAATCGGTAGCGCCGCACTGGCGGCTTTCCTATTGTTCTCTGCTTACATTGATGAAGTGCGGAATACGTTGGGTTGGGCGGCCGACAAAGCGTTCACCATCGACATCGGTCACGTGCCGGTGTTTACGGCGGCGTTGATCGGCGCGATGCTCGTCTTCCTGTTCAGTTCGCTGGCCATCAAGGCAGTGGGCACGGCAGCGCAGACAGTCATTGAAGAAGTGCGGCGGCAGTTTAAGGCGGACCCTGGCATTATGAAGGGCACGTCGGATCCTGATTATGCAACCTGCGTTGATATCGTGACGAAGGGTGCTTTGAAGGCGATGGTGGTACCGGGCTTGTTGCCGGTGGTGACGCCGATTGCGATCGGTTTGATCTTCCGCAACTTTGCTCCGGGACCGGATGGCATGCCAGTGGGCGCGACTTCGGTGGCGGCGTTCCTGATGGTGGGAACGATTTCGGGTATCCTGATGGCCCTGCTGATGAACAATGGCGGCGGTGCATGGGATAACGCGAAGAAGTACATCGAGACGGGCGCTTTTGGCGGTAAGGGATCGGATGCGCACAAGGCGTCGGTGGTTGGTGACACGGTTGGCGATCCGTTCAAGGATACGGCTGGGCCTTCGTTGCACGTGCTGATTAAATTGTTGAGCACGATCACGTTGGTGGCTGCTCCGTTGTTTATTTAGTTCGTGGACAGGCGATCCGCTCGTCCCGCCCTATAATGGGTGGGGCGGGCGGTTCGCCACTTTAAATTATGGTTACTCGAAGAGAATTGATTGCCGGGATGATGGCTGCGGTGGCGCGGCCTAAGGGCGTGCTTGTGGATACGCACGTGCATCTATTTGCGCCCGACCTGACGCGGTTTCCGTATCATAAGAACGCGTCGTATAAGCCGCCGGCGGCGCCGCTGGAAGATTATTTGAAATTTGTGGCGGCGAGGAAGATCGATCATACGGTGATTGTGCATCCGGAGCCGTATCAGGACGATCACTCGTATTTGGAATACTGTTTCGCCAATGAACCTTCAAAGGGATTCTTCAAAGGCACCTGCCTGTTCGATCCGATTTTGCCGGAGACTCCGGGGCGGATGGAAGCGCTGGTGAAGAAGTTGCCGGGGCGCATTGTTGCGCTGCGGATTCATCAGACGCGTAAACCTGGGTTGGGGGCGGTGGCGGGTGGGCCGATTAAAGACCGCGACATGTCGAGCCCGGCAATGAAGGTTGTGTGGCGGAAGGCGAACGATCTGGGCCTCGCGATTCAGATGCATTTTTTGCCTCACTATGCGCCTCAGATCGCCGCGCTGGCCGCGCAGTTTCCACAGACCACCGTGGTGCTGGATCATTTGGGGCGGGCGTGGCAGGGTACGCCTGAGGAGTGGCAAGGCGTGCTGAGACTGGCGAAGTTTCCGCGCGTGGTGATGAAGTATTCGGCCACTCCGGACAATGTGAAGCCGCAGGTGAAGCAGGCTTATGAGGTGTTTGGATCGGAGCGGGTGATCTGGGGCGGATTGGGCAATAACGAGGCGGATTTTGAAAAACAGGTGGCGCTGTTCGAAAAGATGTGGGACTTTGTTACGCCTGAGGTTCGGGCGAAGATTCGCGGCGGGAATGCGATGCGGATTTATCATTTTTAACAGTGCGCGCGGAATGGATCGTCCGAAAGGCGCGGGTGCAAAATCTTTCACTCTTCGTGCCGGCTTGAAAATCCACGAAACACGGTATCCTAGTTAGGTCTACCTCCGTTTCATGATCTCCGCAATTCGATCCGCATATATATGGTGCGCCAGCTTGGCGCTTGTTCTTTGTTGGGTGCCTCTGCTGCGCATTATTCTGCTGTTTGAGCGCGACCCGCGACGCATCCGCACGTCCCGATGGCTGCGCAGACTGGGGCGCATTGCTACGCGCATCAATCCGTGGCGGGTGCATGTTCATGGGTTGGAGAATTTCGATCCGGCGAAGGTGTACGTGCTGGTGTCGAACCATCAGTCGCTGGCGGATATTCCAATTCTTTGCTATTTGCGAATCGATGCGAAGTGGTTGGCGAAGACGGAACTGTTCAAGGTCCCATTGTTCGGCCCGATGTTGAAGATGTCAGGCGACATACCGGTGGACCGCAACGACATGGGGAAGGCAGCACGGGCGTTGCTGGAATGCGGCAAAGTGCTGCGTGACGGGGTTTCGGTGGTGTTCTTCCCTGAGGGTACGCGATCGCTGGACGGACAGGTGCTGCCATTCAACGACGGTCCTTTCCGATTGGCCATTCGCGAACAGAAAGAGATTCTCCCAGTAGTGATTGAAGGCTCGGGCAACGCGCTACCCAAAGACACGTGGATTTTCAGTGAGGCGTTGGACGTGCATTTGAAGGTTCTGCCGCCTGTTTCGCCGAACGGCTACACGACCAAGCAAACGGCCGATCTGCGCGAGCATGTGCGGGGGCTGATTGTGGATGAGTTGAACCGCCTGCGGGGTGTATCCTGACGGTATGCCAGCAAAACGAATTCTGATGCTCGTCGGCGACTACGTCGAAGATTACGAAGTCATGGTGCCGTTTCAGGCGCTGTTGATGGTGGGCCACACGGTGCATGCTGTTTGTCCCCATAAACGCGCGGGTGATTCGGTGCGCACGGCGATCCACGATTTCGAAGGCGACCAGACCTATAGCGAAAAGCGCGGTCATAATTTTGCGCTCAATGCCACGTTCGATGAGATCAATCCCGGCAACTACGATGCGCTGGTGATTCCTGGCGGGCGTGCTCCGGAATATATCCGATTGAATGCACGGGTGCTGGAGATTGTACGGTACTTTTTCCTTTCAAAGAAGCCGGTGGCGGCGATCTGCCATGGGGCGCAGGTGTTGGCGGCGGCGGGGGTGCTTGAGGGCCGGGCGTGCAGTTGTTATCCGGCGGTTTCGCCGGATGTGACTCGGGCTGGCGGGACGTTTATCGACCTGCCGATGGATGGGGCTCACACGGATGGCCTGTTGGTGACGGCTCCGGCGTGGCCTGCGCATCCGGCGTGGCTGGCGCAGTTTCTGGAAGTGTTGGGGACGAGTATTGAGCTGTGATGAAGTGGCTGGCGTTCATTGCGGCGGTATTGTTGGCCGGGTGCGCGAAGCCGGAGCCGCGAGTTACCGCCGGACCGTTTGAGGCGAACGGGCCGCCTGTCACCATTGCGGAGTTTGCCTTGGATGGAAAAGCGCGGGGCCTTGTTTCGGTTCCGAGGGTAGAGCTTTCCGACGATCAGTGGCGGGCGCGCTTATCGCCGATTTCGTTCAAGGTGACGAGGCACAAGGAGACAGAGTTCGCGTTCACCGGTAAGTATCACAAAACTCACGACGCGGGTATCTATCGCTGCATTGGCTGCAATACGGCGTTGTTCTATTCGGCGACTAAGTTCGAATCGGGGACGGGTTGGCCGAGTTTCTATGAACCCATTGCGAAGGAAAATGTGGAGATGCGCGTGGATAACAGTTTGGGAATCTCGCGCGATGAAGTGGTTTGCCGCCGCTGTGGGGCGCATCTTGGGCATGTGTTTCCCGATGGCCCGGAGCCGACACGTCTGCGTTATTGTATGAATTCGGCTTCTCTTGAATTTGTGCCGTTTCCTAAGGAGACCAAATGAGATACTTCTTCGCCGTGGTGCTCGCTGCGGCTTCGTGCCAGGCCGCGGATATGTGGGTGGAATTGGGGCCTGCATCCCCGGGTAACGATGGGTTTACGGCTTTGGCGCGCGTGATCGTGGATTCTCCGACGGCTGCGTGTCCTGATCTTGTGATCGACGGCAAGGCACAAGCGATGACGCATTGGAAGCAGATGAGAGGCTTCGATGGCGCCGCTTGCCAGGGGGTGATTCCGGCTTCGGCGAAGGCGGCGACGATTGGCAGGCGTGCGTTGCCGCATGTGAATCGCAATCCGAAGAAGATTCTTGTGCTGGGCGACACTGGTTGCCGCGTTGCTGGCGGAGGCGAAGATGGCGCCGAAGCAAAACGCTGGCGGCTGCAGGACTGCAATGATCCCAAGGCCTGGCCGTTTGCGACGGTTGCATCGAATGCGGCGAAGGAGAAGCCGGAACTGGTGATTCACGTGGGCGACTATCTGTATCGTGAGTCCAATTGCAAGGGCGTGAAAGGCTGCCCCGGTGGACCGTTTGGGGACAACATCGAGACGTGGCGGGCGGACTTCTTCACGCCTGCAAAGCCGCTGCTGGAAGCCGCGCCGTGGATCTTCGTGCGAGGCAATCATGAAGACTGCAAGCGTGCGGGGAAGGGCTGGTTCTCATTGCTCGATCCAGGGACGTCGCAATCGGACACTTGCATTGATAACGCCAAGCCGTACGTCGTGAGCCTGGGCAAGATGAAGTATGCCGTGCTGGATAGCTCGGACGCGGACGATGAGGCTCCGAAGGGTTCGAGCAAGAAGTTCGATGCGCAGGTGGCTTTGTTTACCGGGTATCTGAAGGATATTGCCGGGCAAAACATGAACGGCGGATGGTTGCTGTCGCATCATCCGGTGTGGTCAATCAAGCAAGGCAATGAGGCCCTCTCGATCTTGAATGCTGCGCTTGAGGCGGCGTGGGCGCAGGCTAAGCCTACTGGCATTGGACTGCTGGTGGCGGGACACACGCATACGTTCGAATTGATTGAATTCTCCGATTCGCATCCGGCACAACTGGTGATCGGCAATGGCGGGACGTCGCTGGCGAAATCGATCACCAGCTACAGCAAGAACGATCCGGTAGTAAAGGAAAACCAGATCCAGAGTTTCAATGAAGACCATCAATGGGGCTACTCCATTTTTACAGGCAAGGCAGGAAACTGGAAGATTTCGGTTGAAAACGAAAACGCGCATAAGGATCTGACATGCAAAATCCAAGGAGCCAAAGCGGCGTGCAAGAAGTAAACGGCATGAGCGCGAAGGAGTGGGAACTGCGCGTGCAGCTTGCCGCGGCGTACCGGATGATCGACCACTTCGGCTGGTCGGAACTGATCTGGACGCACACCACCGTGCGCGTGCCCGGTGAAGAGGACCACTTCCTCATTAACCCTTATGGCTATCGCTTCGATGAGGTGAAGGCATCGAACCTGGTGAAGGTGGACCACAAGGGCAACATCATTGGCGACCAGTCGCAGGAGATCAATCCGGCGGGCTTTGTGATTCATAGTGCGATCCACATGGACCGGCCCGATGTGCAGTGCGTGATGCACACTCATACACTCGCGGGCATGGCCGTCGCCGCGCTGCGCGAGGGGCTACTGCCGATTGGCATGTACTCGCTGGGGTACTTTGAGTGGGTTGCGTATCATGACTTCGAAGGGCCGAGCCTGAACCTGGAAGAGCGGCGGCGGCTGGCGGAGAATCTGGGTACGAAGAACATTTTGATTCTGCGATCGCATGGTCTGCTGACGTGCGGGGCGACGGTGGCGCAGGCCTTCGTGCGCATGTTCCGGCTGGAGCGTGCGTGCCAGGTGCAACTGGCGGCGCAATCGACAGGCAGGCAGTTGGTGATTCCGCCGCGCGAAGTGTGCGAGCTGAGTGCGAAGCTGAGCGACGATTTTCTTTCCACTACCGGCGGGGATGGCTATAGCCGCAATCCGAATCCGGAGTTCGATGCGCTCATGCGGTTGATGGATCGCAAGGATCCTTCGTATCGCGATTAGAAGAATTCGTGCTTTGGGGCGCGCTTCACAGGGGCCCGCTTTTTTGCGGCAGCCTTTTTCGCCGGGGCTTTTGTGGCGGATTTCTTTGTTGCCGCGGTCTTGCGCTTCACGCCCAAACCGCGCTCCAGCATCTCTTCGAGTAGTTTCTTTTCCGCGGCGACCATTGTGCGATTGAAATTTTCCGGGCGCGATTCCATCAGTTTGCCCATCGCTTCCAGCCATTCCAGAGATTGGCGCGCGGCGTGGCCGTCAATCTTGCGGACCAGCTTTAATGCTGCTTTGAAATCGGGAATTGCACGATAGCAGCGCAGCGCCTTGTCTTTGTCGCCCAACTCCAAATAAACATCGGCGGCCTTGGCCAGTTGTCCAGACTCCTCGTAGCATTCCGCGGCTAACTTCGACCTCGCTTCCGGCGAGCTTTCCAGGATTTCAAGCGCCATGATGAACTTCCGGTTTTTCATCAACACGCGGACGGAGCGCTGAGCCAGCTTTTGTTTCCGTTCCTCTGCGTCGGGGAAGGCCATTAAGTCGAGGAACGGGGGGAGAATCTTTTGCGCGACGAGCGCGTTGTCTCCCATGTCAATGCTCTGTTCCAATTCGCTAACCCAGAATTGGGCGCGCGGCATGATCTCCAAGGTTAGCCAGGATGGAATTTCCGATTTCGAAGTGACCATCACCTGAACAGTCTGGCCTATCTTCATAAGCCGCGCGGCGCCGAAAGCGCTTTCCGTTTCGCCGATGGATTCAATCGTGTCAGCCAGTTTGTATTTGTTGGAGAATCGGGCGGCCTGGACCGAATCTTTGAACAGATCCGGTTTGCCTAACTCAGGCGAGAGGCTCTTCTTGCGGAAGGCGAGAAGAAAGCATACTTCGCACAGGGTCAAGTGCGCGGCATCCCGAGTGGCTGAGTCAGTCACCCAAGTAATGTTCCCCACCGAGCCGAGCAACGCGACGGCCTGATGCGCGCGCGACCACGCCATGTCAGGCTTCACCGGCAACAACTGGCGTGCATCACGCTGGCTTCGTTGAATGCGCTCATCGATGTCGAGTTCCTCCTCTGCCAGGCTGGCGCGCAGTGCCTCCGCGGTAATGGGAGCGAGATGGCTCAGAAGTCCATAGCGCAGCAATCCTCCCACCTGCTGAACCATGGCTGAACTCGGCGCCGTATCGATCCAGAGTAAGCGCTCAGAGGGCCTGGAAAGCGCTACACGAAGTTGGTCGATCGCCAGCCGTTTCGACAGGCTTTCCTGCGGCTGCGATTGCCACCTTTCGTGGACCACCTTCTCAACGAGCTCGCCTCCATTCAAAATACAAACCGATTGGAAGTCGAGTCCCTTCGCTTCGGCCGGCGAAAGTATAAACGGCAGACTTTCGGCGGGAAGCCCGGACTTGTCGAACGCGATCATCGCGAGTCCTTCGCGCTGCGCCAGTTCGGCTAACAAAGGTTGAAGGTCGGCTTTGGAGATAGCGGCATAGAATACCTGGTCTGGGCTGTCGTCGTCGATTTCGCCGATGCCGGAACCTGAGGGACGGTCCTGTTTGCGCAGGAACCCGTAATAGTCCCAAACGCGATTGACCAGTTCGGCGATGCGCCGCGGGCTGCGCAGATTCACCGACAGCTTAAATTCCTGAGGCGTGCCAATGGTGGCATTCACCATATCGTTGAGCCAGCCCCATTCGAAATCGGTTGGCCGGATTGTTTGCGCCTCATCGCCAGCCAACAGAAGCGGTGCATTGATGCGAGCGCTCAGCAATCGGCCGAGCGAGACAACCAGATAGGCTTCCAGTGGGGTCAAGTCCTGAACTTCATCGACCGCGATGCAGCCGTATGTCAGAAAGGGAAGCTCGGCTCCTCGCGAGCCAGAATGCAGAACCTGTGCCGCGCGCCACGCATGAGCCAACTCTGGAAAATAACGGTCCGCAAGAGGGCCGTTGGCGGTTTTCTCCAAGCGGTTGGCTGCATCGATAACGCTATCTATGGCCTGCGGGGAGAGGTAGCGGAACCGCTGATTACGGTAAACCGCCTCAGGCAGGCGGATTTTTTGTGCCTTGGGAAACCGGCCGCACGTTTCAGGAAGGGCTGCGCCGACCAAGTGGGCATGCATTTCGTCGTAGAGCGCGCCCATGTCGTTAGCCCACGCGCCGAGTGACCGCTGATGGTTCAGCAGGTCGCGGCGGAACTGCTCCCGGCCCGCTGCCGCATCCACGTCCACGTGTTGGCCGCCAACCAACATGTTGACGAACGATGGAAAAGTCAGCACGGTGAAGGTTCTGCCGGCAGAGCAGAATCTATCGAAATAGTCGCGCGCCAGCGCCGCCAGCTCGTTCGAAAACGTGAGGTAGAGCACGTGGCTGGCTTGAGACGCGTCCGCGGCATGGAGAAGTGCCGTGGTCTTGCCGGAGCCAGGATGCCCTTTCAGAATCCTTGCGAAACCGCGGCTCTTGACGAACTTCAGTTGGGGTGACGTCCAGGGATCCGGCGCGTATTCCGTGCCGCGCAATTCCGGCACGCTCATCGGCATGTAGTCATTGGCGAAGTCTCCCGCCGTTAGCGGCGAGTGATCGTCGTGATGCCGGATGTCGCGCAAAAATACCGCATCCTGCTCAGCCGCCAGAAACGAGCCATCCTCTTTGGATGGAGCTGCGCCCGACGGCATCCACCAGGCGTAAAAATGCGAGCCGGAGTGCCCACCCAGGCGCGACCTGCGCCAGCCGCGATTTACCCCGCTTGTGCCCTTGTAGTGCAGACGGGCGATATCGATGGCCATGCGCTGCATGAGCAGCGCGGTTCGTTTGCCGGCGGGCTCATTCCGGCGCGCGGCTAGCTTGTCGAGAAACTCCTGATGACAGTAGACCGGCTTGTGAGGGCGTGCCGTGCGGAACTCGTGATCGAAGAGTGTTGGCTGGTCCAAGTAGACAGTGTACGATGAAGCGATGGCACGCACCAAGGAGTTCGATGGTGACAAGGCGCTCGATTGCGCCTTGGCCGTATTCTGGAAGAAGGGCTACGAAGCCACGTCCATTCAGGATCTGGTGGAGGCCACAGGCGTGAATCGTGCCAGTCTCTATGACTCGTTCGGCAGTAAACGCAAGCTGTACGAAATGGCTCTGGAGAGGTTCGGCGCCAGCGCCAACAACATTGCCCATGGGACCGAAGCTATGGAGCCGGGAGTGGGTCGCATTCGCGCTGCATTTCAGATTGCTGCTGAGCAGACTCTGGCCGATGTGCGCGGCTGTATGGTGGTGAACGCGATCGTTGAGCGCGCGGCTCAAGATCGGAAACTGCGGACGGTGGGGCGTTCGGCGCGCGCCGGGTTGGACAAGTTTTTCGCCACCTCGCTCGAAGAGGCCGAGCGGCGCGGTGAGATTCGCGCGGGGCGCGATCTGCGGGCACTGGCGCAATTTTTGACCAATGCTTTGTTCGGACTGCGCGTGATGGCCAAGACGATGCCGGAGCCCGATGACATCCGGTCAATCGTCAGCACCACGCTTTCTGTCATCGAAAATTAATGAATCGTAATTTGGGATAACCCATCTTAATGGGTGTATTTGGAACGATCGTTCCAAAAAGGAAGGGGAGAAAGATTATGGCAAAGCTACAAGGAAAGATTGCACTTATCACGGGGGGCTCGACCGGTATCGGCCTGGCCACCGCGAAGTTGTTTCAGCAGGAAGGCGCAACGGTAGTAGTTACAGGACGCACCAAGAGCAGCCTGGATGAAGCACAGAAGGAACTGGGCCCGGATGCATTGGTGATTCAGGCCGATGCCAGCAAAATGAAAGACACGGCGAACGTGGTGGAGCAGGTGAAGGCGAAGTTTGGCCGCATTGACATTCTGTTCGCAAATGCAGGCATCGCCAAGTTTGGGCCCGCGGCGCAGGTGGAAGAGCAAACATTTGACGAGATGTTCGGCATTAATGTGAAAGGGCTATTCTTCACGGTGCAGGCGGCTCTGCCCTTGATTCCTACAGGTGGCGCCATTTTGTTGAATGCATCGATTGTGAGTAAAAAAGGCTTGCCGGGCACCAGTATTTACAGCACTACGAAGGCTGCGGTGCGCTCGTTCGGCCGCACTTTGGCAGCAGAGCTTGCAGGGCAAGGGATTCGCGTCAACACCATCAGCCCCGGGCCGATCGCGACGCCTATCTACGGCAAGCTTGGCATGGATGCAGCAGGTACGAAACAGTTTGAAGAGAGCATGGCGCAAAGTGTAGGCTTGAAGCGGTTCGGGCAGCCGGAAGAGATCGCCAAGGTGGCGGTGTTTTTGGCTTCGGACGATGCGTCGTACGTGGTGGGCACGGAAGTGTTTGTCGATGGCGGTCTGGCCGAGCTGTAAGGTTGTTGGATATCATGGATGAGTTACCGAAAACTCATCCATGATATCCCCAAACAAGATCATTTCCTTAGAAGTTATCGATATCCGCTACCCTACTGTGCGGCTCGGCATGGCGGGGTCCGATCCGCGGCATCTGGCGCCTAACTACTCGTGCGCGATCACCGTTCTTCGCACGGATACGGGCCTCGAAGGCAGGTCGCTGATCTTCACCATCGGCGCAGGGACGGAGATTCAAAAGGCTGCGGTGGAAGCGCTGAAGCCGTTCGTTGTGGGGCGGAATCTGGAAGAGTTCATCGCTGAGCCGGGGTACTTCGCGCAGGCGTTGGCGGAGCATCACCAACTGCGGTGGCTGGCCTTGGGCGTGTATCGAATGGCTGTTGGCGGCGTGATCAACGCTCTGTGGGATCTGTGGGCGAAGCGCGATGGCGTGCCGATGTGGCGGCTGCTGGCCTCGCTTGCACCGAAGACGATCGTGCAGTGCATTGACTTCCATCATCTGCGGGATGCGCTAACCGAAGACGAATTGTTGGGCATGTTGGAAAGCCGCCTGGCTGCGCGCGATGTGAATCTGGCGCGGTTGGAGCGCGAAGGCCTGCGCGTGTATAGCACTGCTGGATGGTCGGGCCGTCCGCTGGCTGAGGTTCGCAAATTATGTAGCGGGCTCTATGCGCAGGGCACGCGGGCATTCAAAGCGAAAGTCGGACGAGGGCAACAGTATGATCGCGCTCGCGCATTGGACGAAGACCGGCGCATGCTGGAGGCGATCCGTGAATCGACTGGGCCCGATGCGTTGCTGCTCACCGATGCGAATCAGAATCTGGGCGACTGGCGCAACGCGGCCGACTACATGGCTTCGCTGGCTGATTACAAGCTGTTGTTTATCGAAGAGGCTATCGCTTATAACGATGTTCTTGGTTATGTGAAGCTACGCGAGGCGCTGGCTCCATTGGGCATCGGCGTGGCGGGCGGCGAGCAGGCGCCGGATGCGATTACCTTCAAGCAACTGTTGGCGGGTGGAGGGCTGACACATTGCCAGATCGATGGCGCGCGAGTGGGTGGGGTGAACGAACTGTTCGCTATTGTGGCGATGGCGGCGAAGTACGGCGTGCCGGTGTGCCCGCATAGCGGCGGCATAGGACTGGGGCAGTTGGTGGGGCCGATGTCGGCGTTTGATCAGGCGTGGTTCGGAAGCGATGGACGGTGGCTGGAATATTTGGAGTTCCTGCAGCAGGGCGTGTTCCTGAGTCCGCTGGTTGTTCGGAATGGCCACTGGCAACTGCCGGCGGCGCATGGATGGGGCCTGGAGATGGAGGCGGAGTTTGTGGCGCGATACCAGTATCCGGAAGGGCCGGACACTGCGGATTCGGCTGAGGCGGATCGCATTGCGGCTGAGCAGCCGGGAGCTCCGCCGTATGCGCGGTTCTGGCGCTGAGGGGTCACACAAAAATAACTTGGCATTGATTTCGCGAGCCCACGTGGCGCGGACACTCGTGTCTGCCGTCTCGACATTTGTGTCGAGACGTTTGGGTTTGGGCTTTGCTGCCAATGCAAGCATTCGCGTATTTGAAAGGCGTTGCGAACGCGTCGAGACGAGTCTCGACGCGGCAGACACGAGTGTCCGTGCCACCATTTCATGGGAGCCTAAACTATAAGTCGTTCCCAATGTAGGTGTCATTGGGGGCTTGACTTCGGGGGCGGCTGGTGAAACACTGACAGAATCCTCAACTTCCTGGAGCAACAAATGCGTATAGCAACACTATTCCTGTTCGCCACCGGGCTTGGCCTTGCAGCCAGCGCCGCGTCATCGCTCACTATGGGCAAGGCCGATATGAAGTCCGCCGGCGTGCTCACGTTCGGCCCCGATGGGATTCTGTTTGCGGGCGATCCTGCGGCGGGTTCGATTTTTGCCATCGACACTGACGATAACAAGGCCACGGCCGGCGTCAGCGTTGACCTGAAAGCTGCGAACGAGAAAATCGCGGCTCTGCTTGGCACTACTGCGGATCAGATTACCATCAACGATGTCGCAGTGAATCCCGTTTCGCACAAAGTTTATTTCAGCGTGACGCGTGGCAAAAGTACCGATGCGACGCCCGTGCTGCTGCGGTTGGATGCGGCGGGCAAGTTGAGCGAACTTTCGCTCGATCGCGTGAAGCATTCGAAAGTGGCGCTGCCGAATCCGGGCTCTGCCGAATCGAAGGGCCGCGGCCCCAGCCCGCGTATGGAATCGATTACCGACCTGGCTTACATCGATGGCAAGGTATACGTGGCCGGACTTTCGAACGAAGAGTTCTCGTCGTCACTGCGCGCCATCTCGTTCCCATTCACAGGGGCTGATCGCGGCACCAGTGTGGAGATCTTCCATGGAGCGCACGGCCGGTTTGAAACGGCTGCTCCCGTTCGGACCTTTGTTCCCTACACAATCGCAGGCAAGCCGCATCTGTTGGCGGCCTACACCTGCACGCCACTGGTGAAGTTTTCGCTTGGCGATTTGAAAGAAGGCCAGAAGGTAATGGGGACGACCATTGCTGAACTTGGTAGCGGCAATCGCCCGCTGGACATGATCAAGTACAGCAAGGGCGGCAAGGATTACATCCTGATGAGCAACTCCGCGCGCGGCGTGATGAAGATTTCGGTCGATAAGATTGAATCTTACGACAGCATCACCAAGAAGACCGATATCACGGGTGTACCTTACGAAACGATCGCGTCACTGAAGGGCGTAGAGCAGTTGGACCTGTACGATTCGAAGAACGCCATCATGCTCATCAAGGGCGAGGGCGGCGCGCTCGATCTGAAGACCATCGCACTGCCGTGACCGCACTGCTATTAGCCGCGCTACTGGCCGCGAACATCCGGCTGGAGAACGGCGTGTTCAAGGTTGCTGGAGGGCAGGCGGGTGAGTTGACCGTTTCAGTTGATAAGCCCAAAGCCCCGCCAATGTTGGGCACAATGAAAGTGACGGGAGGCGAGGCGACGTTCACGCCACGCTTCCCGTTGGTCCCCGGTGTTACCTATCGCGCCGTTTGGCAGCCTGTTGCGGGCGCGCCGGTGAGCGCCACGTTTGCAATTCCCAAGCTACCGCCGCTGCCTGCGGCGTTCGTGGAAACGATCTATCCCACCTCGGACAAGCTGCCTGAAAATCAACTCAAGTTTTATATCCACTTTTCCGCGTCCATGTCGCGTGGCGAAGCGGCGCGGCGCATTCAGTTGATCGGCGAGGATGGCACGGCGGCGCGGTTGCCCTTTCTGCTGCTCGATGAAGAGTTGTGGGATCCGGACGGGAAGCGCTTGACGTTGTTCTTCGATCCGGGACGGGTGAAGCGTGGGCTGGTGCCGCACAATGAATCGGGCACGGCGATTGTTGCGGGGCGGAAGTATACGCTGCTGATTGATGGTGGTTGGCCTGATGCGACTGGGCAGACTTTGCGGTCGGAGTATCGCAAGGAGTTTGTGGGTGTGGCGGCGGACCGCAGTTCGCCGGATCCGGAGACGTGGCGTGTGATTGCTCCGCGTGCTGCTACACGGGACCCTCTGATTATTCAGTTTCCTGAGCCTATGGATCATGCGCTGTTGATGCGCATGATTGGGGTGGATGGCGTGGACGGGGCTGTGGAGGTTGGTGACAGGGAGATGCGGTGGAGCTTCACTCCTGATCAGCCTTGGCGCGCGGGTACCGGGCGGATTTCGATCAATGGGGCTCTGGAGGATCTGGCAGGGAACAGGATGGGGCGGCTGTTCGATGCCGATATGTCCGCCGGTGCGCCACGAGTGCAGGAAGCGAAGTCGGTGACGATGCCATTTGAAATTCGCTAGGTTTGTGGCGTGTAGTTCATCACGATGTCGAAGCGGGCGGAGAGTTCACCGATCTTCGAATCTTTAATCGGCACGAAGGGCACCATTACCGAAGCCAGTTGCTTGGGGTCGCGCACGTCGCGCATCACACCGTCGCGGGCATTGGCGGGATGGCCGGCGATGTAGCATTGGGTGGTCCAGCGTTTCGTTGAGCCGGGTGAGTACACCGCGAAGTGAATGTGAGGGCAGCGGCCGGGGTAAGGAACCGGCTTGATGGTGCGGAACACATACTCGCCGGTGGAGCCGGTGAGGAAGCGTCCGAAGCCCTGAAAATGCGCGTCTCGCTTGTCGCGGTTGTTTGTGCGAGTGTGCAGATAGGCGCCGTTGTTATCCACTTGCCAGATCTCGACTAGCGTGTTGCGGATGGGTTCGCCGCGTGAATCGAGGATGCGTCCGCTGAGCCAGGTGACATCGCCAACGGCGGGCGTGATGTCTCCGTTTACCACCAACAGGTCATTGTCCGTATCGAGCGGAAGTTTATCGGGATAGAACGGGCCTTCCGTCTGGCGCGGGGTTAACACAAGTTGTTCCGCGAAGAGTCCAGGTACGTTAAACAGGGCACTGCCCGCTGCGAGGCGGGAGAAAAATTGACGCCGGTTATTCATACACTGACTTTAACCTGCGTTGGGCTGATCTGTTCGTTAAGAAAGATCAAGAAAGGTTAAGACGCGTGCTACTTACGCCCCACAACAACAATCATGAATGAGCTAGGCTTAACGGATTTCTTGCCGTTTGCGCCGGTGACATACTCTGCAGCTGGCAAGTAGATTTTATGAGTGGAAGCGTCGATACCCATGGTGCGCGCACCTTCGCCGGTCTTCACTGTCTGCGACAGGGTGAACTTTCCGGGCGACGATTCGCTGGCCACATACATCTCTGCACCGGCGGTGCTGGCGAAGGCCTGGCCGCCATCGAGTTTGATTGCATCTACACTTGCGCCGATTGGCAGATCGGCCACGACCTTGCCATCTTTCGTCGACATGACAATCAGTTTTTGCGGCCCGCGGCAGCCGATGAACAGACGTCCGTTGTTTTCGTCGAGCGACATTCCCACAGGTAGCCCACCGGGCGCTACGGGCCAGTTTGCAAGAACTTTGCCCGCTTTCATGTCAATGACGGCCACTTCATGAGTGTCCATCAAATTCACGTAAGCGCGGCCTGCGCGGTCGGCGGAAAGAAATTCGGGTTCGCCATGCAGTGGGATGGGGGTGCCGATCTTGCCGCGTTTGGGATCGATATCGGGCTTGAATTGCATGAACGCCTTGCCGTGGCCTGACACGGCGAGCACATTGCCGCTGTGCGGATCGAAAATGATTCCATCCACATCGGGCAACGCGGCGAGCGTACCAAGCACGGCGTGGGTCTTCAGGTCGAAGACGACGATAGAGCCATCGCCGCCGCCATCGCTGATGAAACCTCGTCCTGCGGCTGGCGCGAGAGCTACGCCATGTGCGTTCTTTTGGCCAGGGATGTCGGCGATGGTCTTGCCCGATTCGCCATCGATCACCATCGTGTGGGTGCTGCGCGGGACGTATAAGCGATGCGTGGCGGAATCGACCGTGACGTAATCCCAGCCGCCTGTGCCGCCGATGGCGAAGGTCTGTTTGACCTCCCAGCCCGTTTGCGCGTGTGCAATGGGCAGGGCGAGGATGAGGCAAGCAACAAGTTTTCGCATAGGTTTTCTCGTACCAATGATAATTGTTGCGATGTCTGCGCGCCAGGGCTATTTGTTCTCTGGTGGCGGGCACCACCGTGCCAGCACCTGCCGCAGTTGATCGGGGTGCCACGGCTTGGCAACGAAATCATCCATGCCTGACAGGCGGCATCGCTGCTGCTCTTCTGCCAGCACGCTGGCGGTCATGGCGACGATGGGGAGGTGATGGCCGTTGACCTCGCAGCGCCGAATCTCCTCGGTAGCGGTGTAGCCGTCCATCTCCGGCATCAGACAATCCATGAACACCAGGTCGTAGGAACGTTGCAGAACGCTGCCCAATGCTTCCAGCCCGTTCGTTGCCAATTCCACGTCGCAGCCCATCTTGCCCAACATCTTTTCAGCGAGCCGGCGATTAACTGAGTTGTCATCGACAACCAGAACTCGCGGGCGATTGGTGAGCGTAGTGGGCGGCTCAACGGCAGGCGGAACTTGTGGCTGCGCCGGCACGGCCTTTGCAATGGGCAGTCTAAAGGTAAACCAGAAAATGGATCCTTGAGGAGAAGCCGGTTCCACGCCGATGGTTCCACCCATCGCCTCCACCAGATGCTTCGCGATGGGGAGCCCAAGTCCAGTCCCGCCGAAGCGGCGCGTGGTGGATGTGTCTGCCTGCTGGAACTGTTCAAAGATTAGTTGCCGCTTGTCTTCGGCAACGCCTATGCCGCTGTCCTCAATCGACGCGCGCAACGTGAGCAAGTTTGGCTCGCAGGGCCATGCCTGCCACTCGATTCGCACACCGCCCTGTTCGGTAAACTTCACGGCGTTGCCCACGATGTTCACCAGTACCTGTCTAATTCGTCCAGGATCGCCAAGCAGCGTTGGGAAGCTGGCGTTGGCAATCGTAAGCTTTAGCCCCTTCTGCAAGGCCAGGGTCTCCACGCCCCGCACCACTTCGGCCGTGAGTTTTTGAACGTCGAACGGCACGGATTCCAACTGCAGATGCCCAGCTTCGATCTTCGAAAGATCCAGAATGTCGTTGAGGATTTCAAGCAGCGCGCCGGCGCTCGAGCGAATTGATTCGCCATATTCGAGCTGTTCCGCGGTGAGGGAAGTATCCAGCAGCAGATTTGTGAGTCCGATCACGCCATTCATGGGAGTGCGTATCTCATGGCTCATTGAGGCAAGAAAGGCCGATTTGGCGGAGTTGGCCCTTCGCTCGGCATTTAGCGCATCCTCTGTAAGCAATCGGGCATGGCGCAGACGGTAGACCTGCCAGGTGGTGAGAAATGCGATCAGCACCACCAGGAACAACCCCACCGCAAGCCAGTGTTGCTGCCGCTCGGCTAACGCAAACCGGCGCATCCAGTCCATGCTACCCAGCCCGATCGGATAGCGGCCAATGATGCTGTTGAGGCTGCCGTCGAGCGCCATGCGGTCGATTTCGTCACGCAGCGCTAGCGCGTGCACCTCCTGGCCGGGGGCCGCACCGGTGGCGATTTCCTGCCGGGCGTGCGGCAGCATGGTCACGGCGAACGAGGCGCCTGAGCATGCCGGGGTGCGGCTCATGGAACTGGCCATAAGCCAGCGCTGATTCATCAGTATGTGCTTCAGTTCGCCGCGGCAGAGAGCTTCATAAAGTTGGACGTGGTCTTCATAGGGACGTACGTCGGCATTTGGCCATGTTGTCCGCGCACGGCGCAATTGTAGGGGTGCATTGATGGAGCCCACCACTTTCACCGGTTCATCCTGATGGGACTCCAGCGAAACAAGTCCATAGTTGCTGTCGGCCCAAGGAGAAGTAAGAAAAAAGAGTGCTTGGCGTTCCGGAGTGACCGACATCACGGCCCATAGGTCCACGCGGCCTGTGGGGAGGAGTACCTCAGGCCCTTCTTTGGGTGTCACCCACGTTAAACGGATACCAAGCCGCGCCGCTGCTGCCTTGATGACATCCGGGCCCAATCCGCCGACGGAACCGTCGGGATAGACAGTTTCAAAAGGAGGGCCGTTCCACGCCGCAATGCGCAAGGGCCGGTTCGGTGGGCGATAAGTGTTCGCATAATAAGCCCAAATGGCGCCACAAGTTAGAACAAACGCGGTAAGGCCTATGGCGGTAGTCAACTGAGCGAGTTTCGGCTGAGCCGTGGACAAACGTACCACCATAGGGGATCATATCGTACTAATCGGTGAATTATTTACTGGATTGACAAATCTCCTAATTTTTTAGGCCGCTTTTGGTCCAGATGGATTCAGCCGGCGAAGACGGAGCCGTTGATGCACCGCGCCGCCCGGCTGCTCAAAACGCCGTTCGATGGTCATCCATTCTCCGCTGTCATCGAGCGAAAACTGGTCTTGAATGCGGCGTACATTTCCGCTCACTTCGGAGATCGTTTCTATTACCAGGGCAGTACCGTCCCCAAAGGCGCGGATATGGCGCGCTCGGCCATGGATCGTCACAATCACTGGATCGCCGCCGAGGGTCAGATCGCGTTCAATGGTCAGGTCGCCATTGCTATCTTTTTGCCGCGTGCGGATGCGCAGCCTCTCCCCGTTGTGGTCGATGGTATCGACTCGCAGGCGCGGCGGTGCGAGAAAGGCAAAGTCGCTTTCGCCGCGGATGAGCCTCCATGTACCCGTGAAATCAGGATGCATGCGCGGGTTACCAAAGCAGCTTCAAAGCGAATTGAACCTGACGGTTGGGCACGCTGGTGGTTGTTATCTGCGAGGTCTGCGCCTGGTTCAGCACATGAGCGGGGAGGCCGAACTGCGGATGATTCAAAGTGTTGAAGAACTCGCCGCGGAATTCCAGCTTCATGCTATCGCGCAAAGGAATCGGGAAGAATCGGTGTACGGAAAAGTCAATGTTGTTCACGCCAGGACCGTAAAGCGGATTCCGCCCCGAATTGCCGAATGTGTAGAGCGTGGGAGTCACGAAGCAGGAAGCTTCGTACCATTTCAGCACGGTGGGGTTTGCCAACTGGCCGCCGCAAACACGATTGGGCCACGACGTGTTGCCGACGTTCGCATTGTCGATGGGCAGGACCACCGTAAAAGGCGAGCCATCCTGTGCAGTGAAGATGCCGCTTGCCTGCCAGCCCCCGGCAATCAGTGCGCCCACCCCTGACTTCAGAAATTGCCTGCCCTTGCCGAATGGCAGGTCATAATTGGCGCTGAATACAAATCGTCGCGGTGAGTTCGAATCCGAAGGACCGCGCTGCGCACTCAGGTTGTAACCATTCTGCACAGCTTCCTGCGCGCCGCATACGCTGCAGCCTGCAACCGCTGCGCCTGAGCTCAAGTCAATGGAACGGCCGTAAGTGAAGCTGGCAAGGAAGAACAGGCCGTGGGTCATGCGCTTTTCCAGACGTGCGGTCATGCCCTCATAATGGCCGCGATTCCATGGCCCGTACATGGTTACCGGAGCTACTGTGTACTTGGCGAGCGGGCGGCGCGTGGCAACGCCTCCCGGACCAGGTGTCAACGGCTGATTGCCGGGGAATGTGTTCCAATTGCCGCCACTGGTGTTGCCGACGTATGCCACTTCCATCATCATTGCTCCAGGGAATTGTTTTTGCAGGCTCAGGTTCCATTGATGTTCCAAGGGGGCGACGTAGTTCTGGCTCCAACTGTAAAGCTGGGTGGTGGAGGATGGCACTAGGACGAAATCCTTCGCTGCCACAACCGATGTTGCCGGAAGTTTCGCGCTTAGATTGAATGCCGTAGAGGGTTGGTTTTTGTCGCCAATCAGGCTCACGCTACCTACTCCGACAAAGGGCGGATTGTTGGTCATCATGGCGCCAACGCCGGTCTGCTCGTCGGGATTGCCATAGAAAATTCCATAGCCGCCGCGCACTGTGAGGTCGCCGCTGTGCGGGGCACGCCAGGCGAAGCCGAAGCGCGGTGCGAAGTTGTTTTTGTCCATCGTCATTAGCGATCGCGATTGCCCATTGAGCCCGGCGAAGGCCATCTGGCCGTAGTTGGGGCTCGCCGGATCCAGAACGAAGTTGCCGTATTTGTTGTTGACGTCGTAGATTGGGAAATACAGCTCATAGCGCAAGCCCATGTTGAGGGTAAGGCTTTGCGAGACTTTCCAATCGTCCTGCACGTAGAAATAATCGTTGGTCATGCGCAGATTGGAAACGCCGGTGGTGCTGGTGGATGCCGTTTGGGCGATGCCAAGCAGCATGTCGGCCAGCGCCGATCCGGTGCCCGTGCGCGACTGCGGATTCTGCGTATAGCTGCCATCGAAGCCGAAGCTGCCACGGCCGGTCAAAGTAGTAAACGTGTACATCTTCACGAACTGATGAGTCACTCCAAACTTCAATAGATGACTGCCGAAGTTTTTCGTCGCAGTATCTGAGAGTTCCCAGACATCGGAGGTCTTGTCGAGCGGAACGTTACTCAAGCCTGCGGGGAAACCGCCGAGGGCGGTAAAGCCGGTGACGCTGAACGAGGGGATGCTGCTGTCGACTCCGGGCGCCAGCGCGTTGGGAATGAGCTCGTTCTTTGCCAGGGTTGCGTCTTTACTGACTTCAACCTGGCTCCACGCCAACCGGAATTCGTTCACCAGTGTTGGACTGAAGACGCGCGTATAGCCATATCCAAAATTATGGGCGGGCAGCTTCTGCGCCACTGACGATCCAGCCGGTTCGGGCAACGCAGGCTGTCCGCTGAATTGGCTTTGAATGAAGGAAAAGCGTGCGAACATATTGTCCTTGGCGCTGACCTGTACGTCGCCGCGAAACGTGTAGTTATGTGCTGCGGTGGTGAAGCCGGCGTTGCGGACATAATTGTTTCCAACACTGGCCCGATTGGGATCGGGATAATACTGGGCCAGCGTCTTGCCGATGGGATTGAAAAGTGCCGATGGGACGGTGTTGCCAGGGAACACTGTGCGAGTAAAATTGGTGCCGGATCCGGATGTAGAGTTGGGATCGTAGATTGCATTCGGAAACAGGCCTGTCTTCATCGTCGCAGTTGGCACGGTTGAGATCGTCGTCGATTGCTGACGGATCTCGGTCCCCTGATACGCCCCGAAAATCCATGCCTTGTTCTTCTTGATTGGCCCGCCGGCGGCGCCGCCGAACTGGTTGTAGATCAGTTGCGGGACCGGGCCGGGGGGAGCGAAATAGTCGCGTGCGGAGATGGCGCTGTTGCGAAGGAAGTCGAACGCCGAGCCGTGAAGTTGATTCGTCCCGCTCTTGGTAACCACGCTTACGACGCCACCGGCTGAGGCGCCGTATTCGGCGGAGAAGTTGCTGGTCTGCACTTTGAACTCCTGGATCGCTTCGAGGGCGGGGCGCATTGCGTCGCGGGCCTGATTGTCGATGCCGCGTATGAACGATTCATTCAGACCACCATCGAGCAGATATTCGTTCTGCATGCCGCGATTGCCGAAGGCAGAGAACGACGAGTCCTTGTTGACCGAGGGGACCGTACCCGCCGTGAGTACGGCCAGTTGGGTGTAGTTGCGGCCGTTCAGCGGCAATTGCTGCATGGTTGCTTCCGCGACCACCTGGCCTTCTGCATTGGACGATGCATCCACCAGCGGCGCTTCTCCAGCGATTGTGACGGACTGCGATGCGGCGCCAACTTCGAGCCTGAGCCTGAGTGAAACCACTTCGGTTACGCGCAGCACGATGCCCTTGCGTAAAAGTGTTTTGAAGCCATCCTGCTCCACCTTGATATCGTACGTGCCAGGGTTCAACAGCGGCACGGCCGCCGTGCCTGCGGCGTTGGTTTGAACGCTGCGGACTATCGCGCCGGTTTCGGCTCCCGTTATGGTCACTCGCGCATTGCCGATCACGGCGTCGCTCTGGTCGGTGACGAAGACATCGATCTGGCCGGCTGACGTTTGTCCCCAAACAACTTGGGCGGAGCAGAAAATCAGGCATAGCGAAAGCTGATTCATTCTCACAAGGCAAATCCTCGTAAGCAATTATATATTGGATTCGTGTTAGTAGGTGCGAGCGAGTAAAATGACTTGGAGCACCGGGCGGTCGTCGAAACCGCTAACTCTCTCAGGACCTCGCCCGGGCAACGGAACTCGGCGCGGCAGGTGGCTCGCGAGTTCCTGGTAGTTTATTGGGCCGCGCCGGCCCTGCCCGGGCTTCTGAGTTGCAGTCAGATGCCTCCTCCACTTTGGCTTCCGGTGCTTATGGTGTGGGCCGAGGGATTTGAACCCCCAACGTCCCAGGATAGGGATCCAGGGTTACAGCCTGGCGCAGCCATCCGTATCTGCATGGCCCACACATGTTACTCCCTGGCGAACTCGAGTAAAGACGGATAAGTTACTTCAACTTACGCGTCTGCTAATCCGCCTCGGGGCGCAATGCAACAATTAAGATACACAAAGGGGTATTCGCTTATCGGGATGATAAGCAACAATAGGAAGGGCGGTAAAGGCACAAAGTCATGCGAGCCATGACTAAGAATATAGCGAAACGCTGGGGTTTGTCAACAAAAATCATTCTACCGGGGCTCCCGGATATTCTTCCGCGATCAGTGATAGAATTCGTGCATCCATATGCAAAGCCGAATAACATCACTTATACTGCTTCCATTCTTGCTTGGCGCCGCCGAGCACGGCAAGATTTCCGGTGGTCTGGAGAGGCTGCTCTACGTCACCAATAAAACCGGCGTCAGCGTCTACGACATCAACGATGGGCACAAGCTGCTACATAAGTTCGACGTGCCAGACACGGCCGACTACAAAGGTATCTCGGCCAGCCCTCAACTGGGCAAGTTGTATCTGACATCGAATAAGAAAGACGACCTGGTGTGCATCGATCTGGTCACGGAAAAGATCGACTGGCGCCGCCACTACACCGAAGGCTATGTGGATAGTCAGGCCATCACGCCCGATGGCAAAACGCTGTACGTGCCGCTTCGCGATAGCGACAGCTGGCTGGTAATCGATGCCGCGACCGGCGATGTGAAGGCGAAGATTCCCGTCACCCACGGCCAGGAATACGCCAAGGACAACCATCCCATTCAAGGCGTGGGGCCGCACAATACGTGGATGAGCCCGGATGGGGCGCGGGCGTATCTCGAAGTGCTGACCGATTCCTATGCCTACATCGCCGATACGAAGACGAACAAAGTGATCGGGAAGGTGGGGCCGTTCAGCAAAGGCCTGCGGCCAATCGCGGTGACGGACGATGAGAAGTACGTCTATGCGAATATCGATATGCTGCTGGGTTTCGAGATTGGCGCGGCGCGGACCGGCAACAAGTGGGGCGGCAAGATGTTGTATCGCGTAGAAGCAAAGACGCCGGCCTCGCGGCTCGCACAGATCCCCAATCCACCGGCCAAGTTGCCGCATAGCACGCCCAGCCATGGCGTCAACATCCGCCCTGACCAAAAGGAAGCGTGGATGGTGGATGGAGTGTACGGCTACGTTTATGTGTACGACATCACGTCGCTGCCGCCGCGCCATATCGCCGATGTGCCGCTGTTCCAGGACCCGGCGGAGAGGCCGCATCCGGGTTGGATTTCGTTCAGTCTCGATGGCAAGTACGCGTACCCGGATGGTGGCGCGGTGATCGATACGGCGACGAAGAAAGTGACCTATCGCATCCCGACGAGCGAGAAGTTGATCGAGATCGATTTCCGCGATGGAAAGCCGGTGAAGGCGGGCCATCGATAGCCGCGTATGCCATTCCAACCACCGCCTCCTCCTCCGGTTAGTTATGTTCGCCAGATTGCGCCCGTGCTTGCGATGCGCTGCAACTCGTGCCATGGCGAGGCGGGTGGCCTCAGCACGCGAACGTTCGCCGCGCTTATGGAAGGCGGCAATCTTGGGCATGTTGTGATCGCGGGAGATGTCGAACAGAGTTTGTTGATCCACTTCATTGATGGCCGCCGAGGTGCGGCGCATCGCATGCCGCTTGGCGGGCGCGCGCTTTCGGCCGGCGAGATTGAATTGTTTCGCCGCTGGATCACCGAGGGGGCGCGACTCGATCATGCGGAGTTGCCGCGCTACAAGCAGACGCGCCGCATTGAAGTGCCGGCGCGGATATCGTGCCGGCCCAAGACGAGTGGCTATCTGACACTTCGTTTGCTAGATCCTGCCGATGGCCGGATTTTGTTGGAGCGAGTCGCGACGGTGAAGTCGACACGCGAAGACGGCGACGCGGGTGAACCGGGCGAGATCATTTCGTGGGATGTGCGCCCGGAACCTGGGTGGCCGGCAAAGATCGACGTGGAACTCATCGCTGAATATATGAACCAGGACCCCAGAAATATGGAGTTACAAGTCCAACCTCTGTAATCTCGCGATATAATCTGAATTCCATGCTCACCAGACGAAGTTTCAATACGCTGCTGTCCGCCTTGCCAGCCGCCATGTTGCAGGCTGCCTCCCCTAAGCAGAACATCCTGTTCATCGCTATCGACGACATGAACGACTGGATCGGCTGTTTGAACGGCCACCCTGGCACCATAACGCCAAATATCGACAAGCTGGCGCGGCAGTCTGTGAACTTCACCAGCGCACATTGCGCAGCGCCGCTTTGCAACCCCGCTCGCGCCGCCTTGATGACGGGCCGGCGGCCTTCTTCGACCGGCGTTTATACGAACGGGCAGCCCTATCATGGATCGAAAGTATTGCAGGGCGTGGTGACGCTGAATCAGCACTTCAAAAACAATGGGTATTTGACGCTGGGCTGCGGCAAGATATACCACAACACGCTTGGCGCCTTCGCCGACAACGAAGGCTGGGACAACTACGGCAAAACTGTCGACACGGTTAAACTTTCCGGCACTCCGCCGCTGGCCGGCGCGGCCGCGCAAGGCCATTTCGACTGGGGTCCGACGACCACAGGCGATGAGGAAATGCACGACTACAAGACAGCCGAGTGGATCTCCGCGCATCTGAAAAAGAAGCAGGATAAGCCGATGTTCCTCGCCTGCGGCTTCTCCAAGCCGCATCTGCCGTGGTACGTGCCGCAAAAATACTTCGACATGCATCCGCTCGATAAGGTGGAGTTGCCGATCGTGAAGGAAGACGATTTGGACGACGTGCCACCCATAGGCGTGCAGTTCGCCAAACCGAACGGCGACCATGCGCGAGTCACCAAGGCCGGTGCATGGAAGAAGGGCGTGCAGGCGTATCTGGCGGCGATCACTTTTTCCGATGCGATGGTGGGCCGCGTGTTGGATGCGTTGGAATCTGGTCCCAATGCGAACAATACGATGGTGGTGCTGTGGAGCGATCACGGTTGGCATCTTGGCGAAAAGCTGCACTGGCGCAAGTTCACGCTGTGGGATCGGGCCACGCGCAATATTCTGATGGTGAAGGCGCCTGGCGTGACTAAGCCTGGCGTGTGCGATCGCACTGTCAGCATGATGGACATCTATCCGACCTTGATGGACCTTTCCGGCCTGAAGGCGCCGGGCGTGCAAGAGGGCGAATCGCTGCTGCCGTTGCTGAAGAACCCGAAGGCCAAGCGCACCACGCCTGCAGTTACTACTTATTTGCGTGGTAACCATGCGGTGCGCACGGACACGTGGCGCTTCATCCGCTACAAGGATGGCACAAGCGAACTGTATGATCGCGTGAAGGATCCGAACGAGTGGACCAACCTCGCAGGCAAACCGGAGTTCGCGGCGAAGATCAAGGAGTTGGAGGCTTGGCTGCCGAAGGAGAACCATCCCGACGCGCCCGGTGGGCGTGGGCAGGACGAGGCCTGAGACGGTCGTTGCGGCGCCTATGAATATCGATGCCGGACTTTGCGGCCGGTGCCAACACGCGGGCGTCATTCGCTCTGATCGAGGCAGCGTTTTTTTTCAGTGCAAGCTTAGCTTCATAGATTCGCGATTCAAGAAATATCCGACGTTGCCGGTGCTTGGATGCACAGGATATGAGGTCGCGCGGGCGGCGGAATCTGCGCCATCGCCCCAATCTTGACTGAAATACTAGGGATTGCGATAATCGAGAGTGTAGTGTCAGCCCCTCTCTCGATCCCCATCCTACGTGCACGCGCCGCCGGTTCGCTCTTGGAGCATATCGGAAATACCCCCTTGTTACGCATGGAACGGTTGGTGGAGGACCTTCCAGGCATCGAACTCTATGGCAAGGCCGAGTTCTTCAATCCTGGCGGATCGGTGAAAGACCGGCCGGCGCTGAACATGATCTACGAAGGCGAGCGTAGCGGGGCGCTGACGCACGACAAGATCCTACTCGATTCCACCAGCGGTAACACTGGCATCGCCTACGCCATGATCTGCGCGGCCCGCGGTTACCGCGTTCGCCTTTGCCTACCTTCGAACGCTTCGCCCGAGCGTAAGCGCATGCTGAAGGCCTATGGCGCGGAGATTATTTTTACCGATCCGGGCGATGGCAGCGACGGCGCGATCCGCGAGTGCAAGAAGATCTACGCGGAGAGTCCCGAACTCTATTTTTACCCCGATCAATACAGCAATCCGGCCAACTGGCAGGCCCATTTCAACACTACCGGGCCTGAGATTCTGAGCCAGAGCCATCAGCGAATCACGCACTTTGTTGCTGCGCTGGGCACCAGCGGAACGTTCATGGGTGTGACACGCCGCTTGCGGCGGGACAAGCCCAGCGTGAAGTGCTACTCCGCGCAGCCCGAAACCAGCTTCCATGGCTTGGAAGGGTTGAAGCACATGCCCACGGCGATTGTGCCCGCTATCTATGACGATAAGCTGGCCGATGAGAATCTGTGGATCGACACGGAGGACGCCTATGCCATGGTCCGTCGCGCGGCGCGCGAAGAGGGGCTACTGCTGGGCATCTCAGCCGGCGCGAACATTGTGGCCGCGCGCAAGATCGGCAAGCGGCTGGCGGACGCCGGCGAGCAGGGTGTGATTGTGACCATCCTGTGCGATGGCGCGGAAAAATACCTGTCCGAAGATTTCTGGAACGAATAATCCTCCTTTGAATCAAAGAGCGTAGACAATCATGATCAGTATCGAAAAAGAAGCCTGGGATGTGATGGTGGCGCACGCGCGCTCCACATATCCCAATGAATGCTGCGGCGCAATGTTGGGCCATGTGGGTGACGACAAGAAAGTGGTGGTCGCCGTGCCCATTGAAAACGCTTATGCAGGCGGGCAACAGGAGCGGTACGAACTGCGTCCGGAAGATCTGCTGAAGGCCGACCGCGAGGCGCGTTCGCGCGGTATGGATCTGGTCGGCATCTTCCATTCGCACCCCGATTGCGACGCCTATTTTTCCGAGACCGATCTGAAGAACTCGTGCCCGTGGTATTCGTTTGTGGTCATTTCCATCCGCAAGGGCGAGTTCGACCACGCCAACAGCTGGCTGCCCAATGCGGACCAGACAGCGGCGGACAAAGAAGATTTGAGATATTAGAAGGTAACCATCATGGCAAAGATTTTGATCCCGACACCCCTGCGTCAATTCGCGGACAAGAAAGATTCGTTTGAAGTGACCGCCTCCACCGTTGGCGAAGCGCTCGGCCAGCTGATTGCGGCCCATGGCGATCTGAAGAAGAACCTGTATAACGATGAAGGCAAGCTGCGCAGCTTCGTCAACATCTATGTGAACGACGAAGACATCCGCTACATGAGCAAGGAAGCGACTGCCGTTGCGCCAACCGATACGATCAGCATCGTGCCCAGCATCGCAGGTGGAAGGTAAGCAATGTTCACCGAGCTGTCAAAAGAAGAGATCCAGCGATACAGCCGCCATCTGATTCTGCCTGAAGTGGGCATGGAAGGGCAGTTGAAGCTGAAGAACGCGAAGGTGCTGATGGTGGGCACGGGCGGGCTCGGCGCTCCGCTCGGGTTGTATCTGGCGGCGGCTGGCGTGGGCAAGATCGGCATCGTCGATTTCGACGTGGTCGATTACAGCAACCTGCAACGACAGGTCATCCACGGCACGAAAGATGTAGGCCGCAAGAAGCTCGATTCGGCTGCCGACACCATGCTCGACATCAATCCCCACATGGAGATTGTGAAGTATGACGTCGCGCTGAACAGCGAGAACGCGCTCGATATCATCAAGGATTACGACATGGTGGCCGATGGGACCGACAACTTCCCCACGCGTTATCTTGTGAACGACGCCTGCGTGCTGCTCAAAAAGCCGAACATCTACGGCTCCATCTTCCGCTTCGAAGGCCAGGCCACGGTGTTTGCGTATCCCGGCGGTCCTTGCTATCGCTGCCTGTATCCTGAGCCGCCACCCCCTGGCTTGGTTCCGAGCTGCGCCGAGGGCGGCGTGTTGGGAATTCTGCCGGGCATCATCGGCGTGATTCAGGCTACCGAAACCGTGAAGCTGATTCTGGGAATCGGCGACTCGTTGGTTGGACGTTTGGTTCTGTACGATGCGTTCAGCATGAAGTTCCGCGAGTTGAAGCTGCGGCGCAATCCGGAGTGCCCGGTGTGCGGCGATCATCCCACGGTTACGAAGCTGATCGATTACCAGGAGTTCTGCGGCATTCCGCAGGCGCATGCAGTACCCGAGCCGGTGGTTGGCACGGAGATCGAGCCCGCCGATGTGAAAGCGAAGCTCGATCGCGGCGACAAGTTCTTCTTCCTCGACGTGCGCGAGCCCCATGAATTCAAGATCGCCAGCTTGCCGGGGACGACTTTGATTCCGCTGGGTGATCTGCCCAAGCGGTTGGCCGAGGTTCCGCAGGACACGCCGATCATTGTGCATTGCAAGAGCGGCGGGCGTTCGGCGAAGGCCTGCGATCTGCTGCGCTCATCGGGCTATAAGAACGTGCTCAATATGAAGGGCGGCACGTTGTTGTGGAGCGATAAGGTGGATTCGAGCGTAGCCAAGTATTAAGCATGAAAGCTCCCTCCTATCTTGACCCCGCATGCAGGCTGACCTTGCGTCAGGCCATTGCGGAATTGAGGGAGTTTGAAGGCGTGGAGAATGACGCGGCGGCTCAGGTCGCCGCGGAGCTCTCGAATGATCTGGATGTCCACGATGTGATCCATGTCATTTTCGGTTGTGAAACCAACGTAGCGGGCGAGGTGCTGGCGCATGGGTGGACCATCTTTGGAACCCGCGTTTCCATGCACGATCTGCACCGCGTCAACATGCATGCCGATCACCGGCAGGCACTGCGGCAGATTGGCCATCTGCGGTTGCTACGGACCTGGGTGCTGAACTTGCCCCTCATTTTGAAAACGATTTACCGTGCGCGCAGAATGAAGCGGCTGCTTGATCCGGCGGAGTTTCCATCGCTGATGGATTGGCCGCTGGTTGAGATTCGCTCTAGCCTGGGCGTCCAGTTGGATAGGCCGCCGTCAGACTTTGGCGACAGACGAGACTCGCTTGGCGCTGCGGTCCGCCATGTACGCCGTCCCTTGAAGCAAAGTTCCTAGCAGCGGCGACGTCATGTAAGTGGTGGCCACGGCCATGAACACAAGCATGAAGAAGACGGTTTTGGGGATGATCCCTAAGTCGTAGCCGATATTGATCACGATCAGCTCCATCAATCCGCGCGTATTCATAAGCGCGCCAATCATGGCGGATTCGCGCAAACTTACACCGCATGCCCGCGCGGCAACCATGCAGCCACCGAATTTCCCCAGCGTGGCGGTCATCAATACCAACGCGCAGCATCCCCATAACAAAGTCCCGTGCATGCTGCCCATGTCCGTTCGCAAGCCGGTGTAAGTGAAAAACACTGGCAGAAAAAAGACAGTCACAAAGTCATTCAGCCGGGTGAGGATGGCCTTACGCAGTTCCACTTGATCGAACAAAATCGCGCCCATCGCAAAGCCGCCGAAGATGGAGAAGATGCCGATCAGATTGGTGATCATCGCTGAGACGTATACCATCACCAGAATTGCTGCAAAACCGTTGAGTGAAAGTTCGCCGGTATGTTTGCGGACATGCCCGGTCGCCCATTTGCGCAGCGCGGGCCGCACCACGAGCACCATCACAAGGCCGTAAACCAGCACTTCACCGATCATTACGGCAAACTTCGCCGGATCGAATGTGGAGCGTACAATGGCCGTGATCAGCGCGACGATGATCCAACCGATCGCATCATTCACGGCCGCGGCGGAGATGGTGAGTGCGCCGATCCGCGTGCGATGGATATTCATTTCGATCATGATGCGGCCCAGCACGGGGATCGCCGTGATCGACATGGCGGCGGCCATGAATAGCGAAAAGTGCAGAGGGCTGCCGGTGAGCTGCAGGGCCGGATGCATGCCTTCGCCTAGCCCGAAGCCCAACACGAACGGCGCTACGATACCGACGACGGAGATCCACAGCGCAGTGCCGCGATTTTCCTTGAGGTGGCCGAAGTCGAACTCCATGCCGATCAGGAACATCAACAGGACGAGGCCGAGTTGGCTGACTACGGCCAGTATTTGCCCCACGCTGGGGTCAAAGATGCGTGCTGAAATTTCGGGGGAGAGCTTGCCCAGCATCGAAGGTCCGAGAATCAGGCCCGCGGCGATTTCGCCGCATACGCTGGGCTGCCCCAGTCGCCTGGCGAGTGCGCCAAACAGGCGCGCCGACGCGATGATGACCACCAGTTGGATGGTGACGATCAGCATCACGTGCTCGATGGATGCGCTGGCTGGGGATGGGTTCATACCGCGTTATCTTTCCAATTTAGCAGTTAGATTCTGGTGCCGTGGGGGCGGACGCAGGAATGCGGCAACCTTTCGGCTGGGCCCTATGATGGAAATTGGCGATCAAGAAATATGGAATTCCGCATTCATCCTGATCTTGAAGAGACAAAGGCAGACGACACTCAATTCGCGGCTGCCGTTCTGCGGGGTGAAAGCGCGGTGCAATGTGGCGAGTCTCGAAGTAACGAGCGAGTCGCGGATTGGCTTCAACGGTTCCTGGAATAACGAGAATTGAATCTCTTGCCTCTTGCCGTCAGCAGACATCGATAATCAGTTTGAAATCTCGAACCCCGCACTCTTCAAGTTCGCAATGTCCTGCTCAAAATCTTCCATGGTGAACTCTTCGTGAATTCCATGAGACTTGAGAAAACCATCCAAATCGTATGCGACAAGTTTCTCCCCCCCTGGGCATTTAGCGGTGCAGCTACCGCAACCGTTTTGGACTTGTTCCAGCGTGGCGACCGGTTTGAGCTTTTCGATAACTCCGTCTCTCTAGGTTTGACATCTGCGCCTCCCAACGACGGAGCCAACCCTTGCGGGGCTAGCATCGCCGTATGCCTTGTCGCTTCCGGATATGGCGTGGGAGTCTACAACCTTGGCTCCGGAGCCCATTCTCTGACAATCCTGGTGAATCAGTTTACCCTTGCGGGTGGGGGTGGTGCCGCTGCTTTCCAGGTAGGGACCCCCGAGCCGGGTACACTCGTGATGCCCGGAATGGGACTGGCAGGGCTAGGTCTGTTCCGCTATCGTAAGGCCTGACGGGGGTTTGTTCCAACTATTCTCCTCACTGCCGCCTGGGGCACATTGGACAGTAGCAAGTCCAAATTTGATTGCGCTAATATGCAGTGAGGCTTTTGATGATCATCACCGTACAGCAGCACATTCTGCAACAACAGGCCGCGCACTTTCCGGGAGCGCGCGGCTCCTTTTCGTCGTTGCTTTCGGGCCTTACGCTGGCCACCAAAATGATTCAGGCGCAGATTCGCCGCGCCGGTCTGCTCGATATTATCGGGTCTGCCGGCGCGACCAATGTGCAGGGCGAGACGCAGCAAAAACTGGACGTTTTCGCGAACAAAGCGCTGCTTGACTGCCTGGGTTCGCGCGAGAAGGTTGCCGTGCTGGCGTCGGAAGAAAACGAAGAGCCGGTGACGATTGACCAGTCCGAAGTCGGCGAGTATGTGATCGTGTTCGATCCGCTGGATGGCTCGTCGAATATCGATGTGAACGTGAGCATTGGGACCATCTTTTCCATCATGCAGCGGCCCGATGGGGTACATGGTATCGAGGCGGTATTGCAGCCTGGATGGAAGCAGGTGGCAGCGGGCTATGTGGTGTATGGGCCTTCGTCGATTTTCGTTTATTCCACCGGGCATGGGGTGTTTGGGTTTACGCTTGACCCTGCGGTGGGTGCCTATCTGCTGTGCTACGAAAACATGAAGATGCCGCAGTCGGGCAATTACTATTCGGTGAATGAAGGTTACTCCGAGAGCTTTCCGAAACCTTATCGCGATTACATTGGGACCTTAAAGCAGCGCGGCTACAGCTCTCGCTACATCGGGTCGCTGGTAGCCGACTTTCACCGGACGCTCCTGAAGGGTGGCATCTATATGTACCCGCCGACGCAATCGCACAAAGAAGGCAAGCTGCGGTTATTGTACGAAGCCAATCCGCTGGCGTTTCTGGCCGAGCAGGCAGGGGGCATGGCAGTGGACGGGAAGCAGCGGATTTTAGATATCCAACCAACGGGAATTCACCAGCGGACCCCGCTGATTATCGGCAGCCGGAATGAGGTGGAAGAGCTGTGGGGGATGACCCGCGGGTAGGCCACCACTTGCGCAAAGTGCTGTCTTCAAAACGGTTAGCCTGGCGATCCATGAAACGGTGAAATGGCGTGAGTGCAATTCACCTGCTATAATGTGTCCAGATGCAAAAAGAAAATCACGCCGCGCTATCTTCGTACCACTTCAAAAGGGCGAAAACAGACGGCCTCATCCAGGTCCTGAATGAAGGATCTTATGTTATGGCTGAGTACAGTGAGCGCACTGGCACCGTAAAATGGCAGCGTGTCGTCATGGCTACCCAACGTGAAAAAATCGAAAAGTGGCTTGGCGAACACTATCCGGTACAGTCGCAAACGGCTGCGCCGCGTGTTGTGGAGCCTCGTAAGCGCGCCGCAGCCGCAGCCGCAAATGTCGCCGTGGCGGCCCCCGTGCTTGCATCGGTGAAAACAACGGCCACGAAAAAGCGCGCAAAACAGTAATTTGCGCGGTCTCCGCCAATAGAAAGCGGAAACTTATTTGTCCAACGGCTACTTAATGTTACCGTGCAGGTTGGGGGTTTGCCCAACTGTGCAGCTTGCGAGTAAGAGGCAGGCTTTGTTACCATTATCTCTTACTAAAGTATTGGCACCGGCCTCGCAACCGCCAGCTTTACTTTCTTAAATAAACATCATGGATTCAACGCTGAACGCGCTAGGTGGGATACTATTACGGGCCCTGCCTACATTTTTCCTCGTACTTTTCCTCCATTTCTATCTCAAGCGCATCTTTTTCTCCCCGTTCAATAAGATCCTCAAGCAGCGCTACGATGCCACCGAAGGTGCACGCAAGGCCGCCGAGTCGAGCCTGGCCACCGCTGCGGAGAAGGCTGCCAAGTATGAAGCGGCGATCCGCGATGCCCGCAGCGAGGTATATAAAGAGCACGATGCGGTGAGATTGCAATGGCGGGCTGAGCAGACCGCAAAGACCGCCGCGGCGAAAGCCAAGGCTGATGCGATGACTCAGGAAGCAAGGGCAACGCTGGCCGCGCAGGTCGCCGAAGCGCGTCAGTCACTGACAACGCAAAGCGAATCGCTGGCTACTGAGATTGCGAACAATATATTGCGGAGGCAGGCATGAAACTGATCCTCCTTTCTCTGGCAATAGCCACTGGTCTCGCTTTCGGGCAGCATGAAGGCGCGGCTGAACACAAATCAGAAGCGGCGCATTCGGAAGGCGCAGCTGCGGAAGGCCACGGCGAAAAGCACGAAGAAGAGCCGAGCATGATGTGGAAGTGGGTTAACTTCCTGATCCTCGCTGGTGGTCTTGGTTATCTGATTGGCAAGAACGCTCCGGCGTTTTTCAAATCACGCACGGAAGAGATTCAGAAGGGTATCGCCGACGCAACCCAGATGCGCAAGGATGCGGATGTCCGCGCAGCTGAGATGGACAAGCGTATGGCGAATCTGGAGTCGGAAATTGCCGCATTGCGAGCAAGCGCGAAATCAGAGATTGCCGCTGAAGCGGACCGCTTAGGCGCGGAGACGGCGGAACTGTTGAAGAAGATTCAAGCCCATGCGGAGCAGGAAATTGCTTCGTCAGCAAAGCACGCCTCCCTCGAGTTGAAGGCTTACTCAGCCAAATTGGCACTTGATCTGGCTGAAGCGAAACTGCGCGGGCAGATGACTGCGGCCACGGAGCGCGAACTACTCGGCGACTTCCTGAAGGGGCTGCAGAACTAACATGTCACTTGCTATCGCCAGTCGTTACGCACGGGCACTTGCCGACATCGTGTTTTCCCCCGGTGCGCCTCTTGCTCCGCAACAGGCCCTTGAAGAAATAAAGTCGTTCGAGGCGCTGATTGCCTCTTCGCCGGAATTCAAGACGATTCTTTTGTCGCCAGCTGCCTCCGCCGCCAAGAAGCGAAATCTGATCAACCGGTTTTCTGCCCAGCTCTCCATTTCGAAAACGGTCACCCACTTTCTATGCGTGGTGATCGATCACCGCCGGATCTCGATGCTGGGTGAAATCCGGCAAACGTTCGAAGCGCAGATCGATGAGCGCACCGGTGTAGTGAGCGCGCAAATCAGTTCAGCGCGGCCACTGGAAGAAGGCGAGCAGTTGGCCATTGAAGGCGCTCTTGCGCGCATGACCGGAAAACAAATTCGCAGTCAATATGCTGTAGACCCGGACCTCATCGGCGGAATTACCGCCCGTGTTGGTTCGCGTATGTTCGATGGCTCCGTGCGCGGCCAGTTGGCCATGATGCGCCGGAAGCTCGTTAACGCCTAAGAATCTCAGGTTTAGGAACTAAGTAAATATTATGGCTCAAATCCGAGCAGATGAAATCGCCCGCGTACTACGCGAAGAAATTGAAAATTACGAAGGAGTGGTGAACGTTACCGAGACCGGATCGGTGATCTCGGTCGGTGACGGTATCGCCCGCGTGCACGGCCTGGAAAAGGTAATGGCCGGCGAATTGATCGAATTTCCCGATGGCGTTTCCGGCATCGCGTTGAACCTGGAAGAAGACCAGGTGGGCGCGGTGTTGCTCGGCGATTTCACCAACATCAAAGAGGGCGCGGAAGTTCGCCGCACTGGACGCATCATGTCCGTACCGGTGGGTAAAGCCATGATCGGCCGCGTGGTCGACGCTCTCGGCCAGCCGATCGACGGCAAGGGCCCGATCGACACGCAGGATTTCAACGCAATTGAGCGCCTGGCGCCCGGCGTTTGCGACCGCCAGCCGGTGAAGCAGCCGATGCAGACCGGTATCAAAGCGATCGACTCGATGATTCCGATTGGCCGCGGCCAACGCGTATTGATCATCGGCGACCGCCAGACCGGTAAGACCGCTATCGCTCTCGACACCATCATCAACCAGAAGGGCGGCGACGTCATCTGCGTTTATGTCGCCATCGGCCAGAAGCGTTCCACCGTGGCGCAGGTTGTGAAGACGCTGGAAGAAAACGGCGCGATGGAATACACCATCGTAGTTGCCGCCACCGCGTCCGACCCAGCCCCCATGCAGTATTTGGCCCCGTTCTCCGGTTGCGCAATCGGCGAACATTTCCGCGACACGGGCGGCCACGTTCTTTGCGTGTACGATGATCTTTCCAAGCACGCCGCGGCATACCGCGAAATTTCGCTGCTGCTGCGCCGTCCGCCAGGGCGCGAAGCGTTCCCCGGCGACGTGTTCTATTTGCACAGCCGCTTGCTGGAACGCGCTGCAAAGTTGAATGACGCGAAGGGCGGCGGTTCGTTGACTGCTCTGCCGTTCATTGAAACACAGGCCGGTGACGTTTCGGCATACATTCCGACCAACGTGATTTCCATCACCGACGGCCAGATCTTCCTCGAAGCGGACATGTTCAACTCGAACGTGCGTCCCGCTGTGAACGTAGGTATTTCGGTCAGCCGCGTCGGCGGCAGCGCGCAGATCAAAGCAATGCGCCAGGTGGCTGGCTCGCTTCGTTTGGAACTCGCTCAGTATCGTGCACTGGCTGCCTTCGCGCAGTTTGGCAGCGACCTCGATAAAGCATCGCAACAGCAGATCACGCGCGGTAGCCGTCTTGTGGAACTGCTGAAGCAGGGTCAGTATTCGCCGATGCCGGTTGAGAAGCAGATCGTCAGCCTCTTTGCCGGTGTGAACGGCTTCATCGACGACCTTCCGATCGACAAGGTGCGGCCGTACGAAGCCGAATTGCAGCGCTTCGTGGAAAACGCGCATCCGAAGATTTTGACCGACATTCGCGAGACCAAACAGATCGACAACGATCTGAAAGCTCGCCTGACAGCAGCCTGCAAAGAGTGCAAGGAACGGTTCCTGGCAGAGACCAAAAGGTAAGCCATGCCTTCGTTGATTGACATTCGGCGGCGAATCCGCTCGGTAAAAAACACGCAGCAGATCACCAAGGCCATGAAAATGGTTTCGGCGGCAAAGCTGCGCCGCGCCCAGGAGCGCGTGATTGCCGCCCGTCCGTACGCCGGGATGCTCGACAAATTGTTGAGCAACGTGGTTGCGGCGGCGCGTCAGGACGAAGCAGCCGGGAACAACCCCATGCTGGCGGCGCGCGAAGAGAAGCGCGTGCTGTTGATTCTCGTGACGGCGGACCGCGGCTTGGCCGGTGCGTTCAACGGCAACCTGATCAAGGCGGCGACATCGTTCCTTGAAGAGCACAAAGGCTGCACACTGGAACTGGAAGCGCTGGGCCGCAAGGGCCGCGATTTCTTCCGCCGCCGCGACATCACGTTTTCCGGTGAGTTGGTAGGCGCTTCGGAAAAGCCCAAGTACGAAAATGCGCAGGAACTGGCCGAGCGCATCATCAAACGTTATTCCGATGATGAGCTGGATTCGGTCTACCTGCTCTATAACGAATTCAAAAGCGTGTTGTCGCAGAAGCTGACGATTACGCGGTTGCTGCCGGTGACGGTGAGCGAAACCGCCGCGCCTGTGGATTACATCTACGAACAGCCGGTGGAAGAACTGCTGGCTTCGCTGCTTCCGAAGTATGTAGAAATTGGTATTTTCCGCGCCATGCTGGAATCGGCAGCCGCCGAATTCGCAGCGCGCATGACGGCAATGGATGCGGCCTCATCCAACGCCGCGGAAATGATCGACAAGTTAACGCTCTATATGAACCGCGTCCGCCAGGCCAGCATTACGCGCGAAATTATCGAAGTGGTCAGCGGGGCTTCGGCCCAGGAGTAAGAGATTCATGGAAACTGCAACTCATCTGTTTGGAAAAGTGATTCAGGTGGCCGGCCCGGCCGTGGACATTCAGTTCAGCGAAGGCGAGATCCCTGTTATCCGCACGGCAATCCGCATCACCAGCGAGGGCTTCAACGCTCCCACGCCCATCGACATCATCTGCGAAGTAGCGCAGCACATCGGCGAAGGCCGCGTGCGCACCATCGCACTGCAGCCCACCGAAGGTTTGGTGCGCGGCATGAAGGCTGAGAGCCTGGGCGAGCCCGTCACGGTGCCGGTTGGCCGCGAAACGCTGGGCCGCATCATGAACGTCATCGGGCAACCGGTGGACGAAATGGGCCCGGTGAACACGAAGATGCGGTATCCGATTCACCGTCCGGCACCGGCCTTCGAAGAGCAATCGACGGAACTGAAGATGTTCGAAACGGGCATCAAGGTCATCGATCTTCTGGAGCCCTATTTGCAGGGCGGAAAGATCGGCTTGTTCGGCGGCGCTGGCGTAGGCAAGACAGTCGTCATCATGGAGCTGATCAACAATCTGGCCATGAAGCACGGCGGCGTGTCGGTGTTTGCGGGCGTGGGCGAACGCACGCGCGAAGGTAACGATCTGTGGCTGGAGTTCCAGGAATCGGGCGTTATCGATCCGCACAACTTTGAGAAATCGAAAGCAGCTCTGATCTACGGTCAGATGACGGAACCCCCCGGGGCTCGTCTGCGCGTGGGTCTCACCGGTTTAACCGTGGCGGAATATTTCCGCGACGAAGAAAACCAGGACGTGCTGCTGTTCATCGACAACGTGTTCCGCTTTACGCAGGCAGGTTCGGAAGTATCGGCGCTGTTGGGCCGCATGCCTTCGGCCGTAGGTTACCAGGCCAACCTCGCAACCGAGATGGGCGAAATGCAGGAGCGCATCACTTCGACCCGCAAGGGTTCGATCACATCGGTACAGGCCATCTACGTGCCCGCCGACGATTACACCGATCCGGCGCCGGCAACCGCGTTTGCTCACTTGGATGCGACCACGAACCTTTCGCGCGACATCGCGGCGTTGGGAATTTATCCGGCCGTGGATCCGCTGGCTTCGACCTCGCGCATTCTCGACCCGCGCATCATTGGCGACGAGCACTATGGTGTAGCCCAGGCAGTGAAGGGCGTGCTGCAGCGTTACAAGGATCTGCAGGATATCATCGCGATTCTGGGTATCGACGAACTTTCGGAAGAAGACAAATTGAGCGTGTCGCGTGCACGTAAGATTCAACGCTTCCTGTCGCAGCCGTTCCACGTTGCCGAACAGTTCACCGGCTTCAAGGGCAAGTATGTTCAGCTGGCCGATACCGTGAAGGGCTTCCAGGAGATCGTGGCAGGTAAGCACGATTCGATTCCGGAACAGGCATTCTACATGCAGGGCACGATCGAGGAAGTTCTCGAAAAGGCCGAACAGATGAAGAAGGAAAACTAGCACCGTGGCTGACACGTTCTTGCTTGAAATCGCTACGCCGGAAAAGCTGCTGTTGCATGAGCAGGTCTCTGAGGCGCAGATCCCCGCGCTGGACGGCTACATCGGCATTCTGCCGGAGCACGCCGCCCTGCTGGGCGAGATGGGCGCGGGCGACCTGTCGTATGTGATGGGCGGCCAGAAGCATACCGTGGCAGTGAGCGGCGGTTGGGTGGAGGTGGTGGAGAACCACGCACGGGTTTTGACGACGGTGGTTGAGGCCGAGAAGTAGTTCTAAGGTTTTCGGGGACAGGCAACTTTCTTGTCTTTGTAGGGACTCACAGTCGAGAGGACTAACAACCCTCATCTCAGCTGGGGGGCATCGAGTTTATCGGCCGCCAGTCCGGAACACACAGGTATCGTGTTGCGTGCAGTCGCCATGCTGGATCCGCGGAGTATTTGTTCGCTTGATCGCCAGGAGGCAGCCGATTTGGCGGCAATTAGATTTCCGATGGGTCCCGGTGACGCGGCCCCAAGAACTCTCCAGCTACTCCGAGAAACTCCTCTGCGCGGGAAATGTATTTAGCCGTCTCACTTTCAGTGACCATTGAAGCCGATTTGTAGTCCGAGATGTTTCTCGCTTCGAAGGCTTCCTGCAAATAGGTATGGAGATGTTGAGGCATCAACCCTGTTTTTGCGAACTCCCGGCCAAACGCTCCGATCACCGCCGAGTGTTTGGAAAACGCCAATCCATTTGATAGTAACAGCGCTTCCACAAGGTAAAACATCGCGTAGTAGGACCGTGAAACAGCCGAGTCGTAATCGCCATCCGCTAGTAAGAGTTTGGCGGACCGGATACTGCGGTCCGCCTTTTGAAGCAATGCTTCCTGTTCGGGAGTCACACCATAACCCCTTCGCGCCGCACATTCAACATCAATGGGGATTGCTCGGACCGAAAACTCGCTTCAGACATAGAGAGGCAAGAAATAACTACATCGTATTTAAGGCTCAGAGCGCAAGTAAAATCCGACAGACGGCTGATCTCCTCGTAAGGATTCACGTCTCCCCTGAGTACAAGCATCACATCAATGTCGGAGTCTGGTTCCGCGTCATCCCGCGCCTGCGAACCGAACAAAACGACGCTTACGAGACGGGAAGCATAGATCTCTTCCAGCCCTTCGCGCAACTCCCGTAGAATTTGATCGATCCCAGCAACACGCATACGTCGAGAACCCTCTTTCAGTTTGCCACAGATGCGGTGAGCGATTGTCCGGAAGAATTCCCGCCGGTGGACGGTTCCTGGAAGAGCTTGTGAATGCACGAAGTCCGAGGGGCTGCGCAAGCATGAGTTGGCCGGGTTCGTTACCGCGATCTCATATGGAAGATATCTACATCGGCATCCTGCCGGAGCACGCCGCCCTGCTGGGCGAGATGGGCGCGGGCGACCTTTCGTATGTGATGGGCGGCCAGAAGCACACCGTGGCAGTGAGCGGCGGTTGGGTGGAAGTGGTGGAGAACCACGCACGGGTTTTGACGACGGTGGTTGAGGCCGCGAAGTAGTTACGGCCTCAGCAGAAGCATCGGGATTTCGTGAAAGTGTTTGTCGATCGCCAGAAGCTTGAGCCCGTGCTCCAGGGCGATCGCTGCGATCCAGATATCGTTGCGCGGGATTGGTTTGCCTTTCTTGCGCAGGTATTGATCGACTTGGGCGTAGTGCTGCGCCGTTTCAGCGGTGATGTGGAGAACTTTCACCGTTGGACTGTCCAGGAATGACTCCAGAATTCCGACCATCTCGGCGCGGCGAGTGCCGCCATAATAACCGCTGAGTAACTCCCCTAACGCAATCGATGGCATGAATACCGCGGAAGCATTGCTGACTATTTCGATGATCGTGCTGTCGCCCTGAATGAGCTTGGAATATGCAGAAGTATCGAGCAGAATCCTCATTCCAACGGTTCCCAGTCGATCGGATCAACACGGCGCATTTCAGCCAGGGCCGCATCGAATTCCTCGCCCGCTTCTTTTGAGCAGATTCCGAAAAACTTGTCGAAATCGTGATTGCGAAAAGGCTTCTGGATGTTCTTCTCCATCAGCCGGATGGCCGCTTTGTTGAGGCTGATGCCCTCTTTGCCGCTGATTTCGGTGATGGCTTTCTCAACTTCAGGCGGAATATTGCGCAGTGAGATCGTCATGCCTTGAGTGTAGCAAAAGGTGCATCACTTTGAAGCGCTGTGTGCATCACTGGCGTGCCGGTAGCAATATGCTACCCTGTTGCTATGAGCCAACCTGTGAAGCTTTCCGACGGCCTGGTGCTGGATGCACGTCTAGCGGGTGAAGTGCTGGAGCGGTCGATTGCAGGCCAGGTTGAGTTTTGGGCGCGCCTTGGGCGTTCGGTGGAGTCGCTGCTTGACGGACAAAAAGTATTTGAATTAGCGCGCCAGGGCTCTGCGCGGCCCATTTCCGAGTGCCTCGAATCCGTCGACACTCCGCAAGGCCGACAACGCGTAGCGCAATATTTACAATCCTCACCGTTTCCGCATTACGAACAACATCCCGATTTACCGGGAGTGCTAATTCGAATCGAGGAAAACGGCCAAAGGACAGCCGGGCGTTTCGTCAATAGACAATTCGAAGCGCTGAAGACGAAGCCGAAGCGATGAAGCTTCCGCTTGATCGCCGGCCACTGGTACTGGCCGTTGCCGGGCCCAACGGGGCGGGCAAAACCACGTTCTATTTTTCCCACCTTCAGGCTGCGGGGCTAAGATTCGTCAATGCCGATGTGATCGCCCGCGAACTGCGAATGGATGCTTACACTGCTGCAACAGTGGCGGACGGGTTGAGGCGTCAGTTGATTGAACAGCGCGAGAGCTTTGTGTTTGAGACCGTTTTTTCCGATCCCGTCGGGGAGAAGCTGAAGTTTTTGGAAGAGGCGGGTCAGGCAGGGTACAACTCGATTCTGTGCTTCATTGGGATAGCCAGCGCGGATGTCAGCGAGCAGCGTGTGGCGATGCGGACAACGCGAGGTGGACATGACGTCCCGAATGAAAAACTGAGGGAACGGTATCCACGAACGATGGCCAATTTGCGGGATGCCATCAGGCGGCTCCCCAACGTCTGGATTTTTGATAATGGTGATCTTCGCAGACCCTTCCGCCTCGCTGCAGTGTTTGAAAACGGCTCGCAGATGTTGTTGAACAAGCCGGTTCCAGAGTGGTTGAAGCCGCTGCTGAGGTGACGGAACAAGCTCGACTCGCGGTGAGCGATAATAAACCTCATATGACTCGCCAACAAGCTTGGGAAACTGTTTGTGAATTCACTAAGTCCGAAGGTCTGCGCAAGCATGCGCTTGCCGTGGAGACGTGCGTAGTGGCGTATGCGAAGAAGTTCGGCGAGGATGTCGACAAGTGGTCGCTGACCGCCGTGCTACATGACTTCGATTGGGAGATCCATCCCAACGCACCCGATCATCCGATGCTGGGCGAGCCGATTCTGGCCGAGCGCGGGGTGAGCGAGGAGATCCGGCGGGCGATTCTTTCCCACGCCAACTACAGTGGGGTGCCGCGCGAATCGCTGCTTGAGAAGACGTTGTTCGCTTGCGATGAGCTGGCCGGGTTCATCACCGCGATTTCGTATGTGAAGCCGACGCGCAGCGTGATGGAAGTGGATGCGAAATCGGTGCGCAAAAAAATGAAGGACAAGGCCTTCGCACGCTCCGTCAGCCGCGATGACATTGTGAACGGAGCGGCTGAGATGGGCGTCGACCTTGATCAGCACATCCAATTCTGCATCGAAGCGATGAAGGCCAACGCGGCGGAACTGGGGCTCGCTGGTTAGTTCCGGCAGCTACGGCGTTTTGGGCGCTGGAATTTCGGCGGTGTCGACGATGCGCGAATCGGACTGGAACTTGCGGTAGTTGCTGAAGGTGATATCGAACTGGCCGCGGAATTTCTTCACCACGGCGATGCGTGCATCAATGGCCGCCTGTACCCGTTTGGGCATCCAAACTTCGTCGTTCACGCGCGTTTGTTCGAGGATGAAGTGAGCGCCTTTATTGAGGCGGACGAGGAAGAAGCCGAATGACACGGTGTCGAGCGCTTCGGCATCGAGCTTCACAAGTTGGTTGGTTGCCTTGTCGACATAGAACGTGCCGTGCAACTTCATCATGGCCTTGGTGGTGGGCTCGGTGGCGCGGAAGCCTTGTTTGGGCTCGGCCTTGATCACATACACATCGCGGCCGCCGATCTTCTCGTCCTTGCCCAGCGTGAAGTCGTACATCTTGGGGATTTCACGCGAAAAGCGGCGCCGGCGTTCGGCGCGGCGGTCGGCCTCTTCCAGGCGTTTCCGTCGCTCGCTTTCCGATTCCTTCTGGCGCAACGCAACGAGCTTATCGAGCTTCTCTTTTTCCTTCTGGGCGTCCTTCGGCGGGAGCGGTTTGCCATCTTTGGCGATGTGGCGGCGGTGATTTTCGCCGTACAGGCTGACGTGTTCGTATTCGTTGACTTCAGTCTTGGTTGTTTTGCCGGCAGCGTCCAGTTCGCGCTCTTCCTGACGTTCCAGGTAAGTGTATTCGCGGCGCATTTTCTCGTTTTGGACGTCGCGGATGGTGACCTTTTCCATGATGGATTTGGGGTCAGGTGTGTCGCACCATAGCGGGGTGGCCGCCAGTAAGATTAGGAAAAAAGCCATCGAATGAAATAGACGCTTTAGGTTGCCTGAAGTTGCAGAAGATTTGTTTTCGCGTGGGCGAGGCGAACCAGTCGCTTGAGGAGGCGTCGTTGAGGGGACAGCCCGCACTATCCGCAAGGGACAGCGCGAACTGCCCCCGGTGCGGCTTTTCGTTGGTGTTACAACGAGTACGCTTAGATTCGGCCGCCTAATAATTCCTTCAATCGGGCGTAACCGGCGCGGCTTACCGGCAGTTGAGTGCCGTCGTTCAGCACCGCAATCCGCGAGTCCTTCGTGTATGGTTCGATGCGCGCCACTCGCTCCACGTTCACAATCACTGAGCGGTGCAGGCGCAGAAAGTTCGCCGGATTGAGACTCGCTTCCAGGCTGGAGATGGTCTGTTGCTTGAGCAGTTTGCGGCCGGCGGAGGCGATCAGCACGTAATCTTCCTGCGCTTCCACGTAATCGAGCTTTTCGATGGGAATGATGGTGACCTTCGCGCCGTCCTTTACCACGATGCGCTCCAGATGCTGCTCCGGCGGGCGGGCCGCGGCGGCGATCTCGGCGGCAGCGGTGGTTATTTCGCCCAGGCGCAGGCGGGCGCGGTCGATTGCAGCATGGAGACGATCGGCGGAAAACGGCTTCAACAGATAATCGACGGCGTGGACGTCAAAGGCACGCAGGGCGTATTCGTCATAAGCGGTGACGAAGACCACGGCGATCTCGGGCGGGATCAGTTCCAGCACTTCAAAGCCATCGAGCTTAGGCATCTGGACGTCGAGTAGCAACAGGTCCGGGTTATGTTCGGCGGCGGCCTTGACGGCTTCGAAACCGTTGGCGCACTCGGAGCAGATCTCTACGTCCTGGCGGACGCTGAGAAACTCGCGCAGCACCAGGCGGGCGAGTTCCTCGTCGTCGACAATCATGATTCGGAGCTTTTTCATTTTGTCTCCACGGGCAGGGTGATCAGGGCGCGAAATCTTCCATCGGCTGCGGAGGCATCGAGCCGTGCCTGATTCCCATATCGATTTTCCAACTGTTCGCGGACGTTTTGCAGGCCGAGCCCGTTGCGGCGCGTGGCTTTCGCCTCGGGGTCGAAATCGTTTTCGACCGAGAGCAGTAGAGAGTTGTTGTTCGTCCAGGCGGTGACGCGAATTTCGCCGCCATCCACCAGTCCGGCAACGCCATGTTTGACCGCATTTTCAACCAGCGGCTGAAGTAGTAGGGGCGGCACATGCAGGGCACTGCATTCAGGCGCGGCTTGCTGGACATAAACAAGACGCTTGCCGAAGCGGATTTTTTCGATGGCCAGATAGTTGTCAATGAGGGCAAGCTCTTCAGAGAGGGCGACCGTCCGCCTGGCGCCTAGGCTGAGCGTGTTGCGCAGGAAGTCACTCAGCAGGACGCACATTTCACGCGCACTGGCGGGGTTGATGGTGGTGAGGGCGCTGATCGAGTTGAGGCTGTTGAAGACGAAGTGCGGATTGATCTGTGCCTTCAGCGCCCGCAGTTCGGAATCGCGAGCATGCAGGCGGGCTTCGAGCGCGCGCCGCGTGGCCTCGCGCGATTCTTCCAGCGCCAGCAGCAGATAGTGCATAGCGGCGGAAAGCAGGTAAAACATCATACCCATACCAAACAGCAGCGACTGCTGGCGCTCGAATTGTGAGGTGAATTTAGGGTCCCATACGGCGACGGTCCTGGCCATCGCCAGGCAAATCAGAGACCAGATTCCGCCGGCTGCTACCGCGGCGGCAAGTTGCGTAACTCCGGCACGCACGGCCGCGGTTTCATTAATCGGCGCGATGCGGCAGATGTACCACGCTGAAAGGCAGACGAAGGCGTAGAGCGCGGAGGTGGGAATCACGAAAACAGCTGCCGTGGTCGTACTGATTCCGCCCGACATGACCAGGACGCGCGCCACCAGCGCCGCCATGGGGAGCCAGGCGATCAGATACATCGGCAGCCGCTTCCGTTCCGCAAAGACGGGATGCATGGGCTAGTTCTTGATTTCGACGCCGCCGAACATAACCAGCCCGGTGATGACTATCGTTTTGCCAGTGGGTGATTCGCCGGGGGCTTTGAGGCGCGTGCGGTCTTCGATGCCGCCAAGAATGCAAGTGGCGCGCGACACCACCATCCAGTCTTGCGGGATGCGCAATTCGATGCCGCCAAAGATGGCAGTGGCGCCGATTTCCGCAGTGTCGCCCTCCATCTTGGCATTGGAGAAGTCGATGTCGATGCCGCCGAACATGGCGAACAGGTCCGCGCCTTTGAACGCCGAGGATTCGTTGGAGCGTTTGCAGCCGCTGAAGATGCAGACTTCGCGTTGGAAGCCGGGGCTCGCCTGCGCGGTGCTAGCGTTGCTATTGGTGTCGAGGGCCTTAACCAGCATCAGAACGCCGACGCTGATGATCACCAGTGGCCAGAACAAGTTGCCGCTAATGTGGAGCCAACCCATGTGCCGGGCAAAGTAGAAGGACCCGAATAGTATGGTCAGACCTCCGGCGACCTTTTGCAGCAGTTGGCCAGGCAGGGCGATCTGTAGGACGCCGATGCCGATGAGGGCCAGCGGCCAATAGCCAAGAATCGTATCGAAGGGCATGATGTCCATCTGATCGAGCAGCAGGACAATTCCCGCCAGAAGAATAACCATTGCTCCCAGAGCGCCAGAATTCGCGTTGGGGAGGATTCTGCGATTGTCTTTTACGTGTTCCATGGTTTTACGTTAGCAGTGGCTGCGCTGCGGGTCGTGCGGAAATCGATGAACAGCGGTTTACAACGGATGAATGACATACGTTTACCGGAGTCACTCTATTAATCATTGACAGAAGATTAAAAAGACTTCATGATCGAACTGTGAGATATTTCCCATCTCGCGTCTCTATAGAGAGGAGGGAGTAAATATGCCCGGTCCTTTCGGTTCTGAGAATACGGTCTCTGTCCTTGCCATTGGTCATTCCTCCGAGTATCAGAAGTCGTTACTCGATATTTTCAGCCATTCCAAGTGGAATCTGCAGTTTGCGCGGTCGATTTTTGAAGCGCGGCGAATATTGCTCGATGAACATGTTTCGGTCGTCTTGTGTGAGCACTCCTTGACAGACGGCAAGTGGGTGGACATGCTGCGGGAGATCGAATCTTCCGGGCAGAGTCCGCGGTTGATCGTTGCATCGGCCAGCGCCGATGATGCGTTGTGGGCGGAAGTCCTGAATCTCGGCGGTTATGATGTGCTGGAGATGCCCTTCCAGCCGCAGGAAGTTACTCGTGTGCTGAGTCTGGCTTGGTTGCATTGGCGTAAACAGCCTGTACGGCAGGGGCGTGCGATGATGGCGGCGGCCGGCTAGTCAGGATTCTCTTCGTTTGTAAACCACGTAACAAATTGCTGCAAGGATGAGCACGGGCGGAATCAGCAGGACGAAGATCCCCGTGTTCATTACTTGCGCGCGTTCCCACTGTTGTGCGGCGGCGGTGCGCTGGCACATCACGCATTGGGCGTTTAAAGTCGATGTGAGTACCAGGGTGCAGATCGTAGGGCAGATTGTTAATCTGCGGCCGATTGGCAATCGGCCCGTTTTGTGTTTAGTTCGTGCTGTGGGCGGATTAACAATCCGCCAATGCGCTTTAAACTCTTGCGCCGGCAGATTGCCAATCTGCCCCACGTCGCTCACGACTGGCCTCCCATTGAGGTCAGGTAGATCGCCGGAAAGATCACAATCCAAACCAGATCGACGAATTGCCAGTAGAGGGCGCTGACTTCCAACTGAAGTTGCGTACTGCGGCGCAGGGCGATCGCCGTCAGATAGATGACGCCAACCGCCACGTGCATCATATGGAAGCCGGTGATGGTGAAGAACGTCGCACCGAATAGTGGTTCGGCGAAGGATTCGTGGGCCAGGCGGGACCACTCCATCGCGTGCAAAGCCAGGAAGCCCGCGCCTAAACCCGCAGTCAGGAAGATCCACTTCCTGGAGGCCGTCTGGACTGCTTTCGCCATCGTCCAACTGCTGGCCAGCAAAAGCGCAGTCATCACAGTGCCCGGAATCAGCGCCAGCGGATGCGGCCATGCTGGCGCGGACGACCGCAGCAAACCATACGCTACCAACAGCGTGGCGAAGGTGATGAAATCCGAAATCAGGAACAGCCACATTCCGAGCTTAGCCCCAGAGGGCAAAGAGCAGCAGTACATAGATCCACAATCCTGTCATGAAGTGCCAGTAGAGTAATGCCGCCTGGCGGTTGGCAAAATGCAACGCGATCAAGCCGCCCGCAAGATGCGCGAAGTGAGCGGCAGTCAAAATGTAAAAGAATGAAGCAGAGGGATTAGATGGCAAGTAGATGCCGGCAGCCATCAATTCGCGCCAAACCTCCAATTGTCCCGCTAAGAAGACCATACCGAGCGCCTTAGTCCACTTCATAGCATGGTAGTAGAGTGCAACACTTGAGGCAGCGAGAACACCGGTATTGGCCCAAACAACCGGCGGCAGCGGGGTGGTAAGCCAATCGGCTGAGAGGCCGCGGCGAACCACCATAGCGCTCGTAAATGCGGCGAAAAACATCGTTACCGCCGCCAACAGCATCATCACGCCGGTAACGGAGCGGTTGCGTTCTACGGCGATCATAATTCCTCCGTCTGCGGCACGAAGTCGTTGGCTTTGCCTGGGACGCCGTATTCGTAAGGGCCGCAATGCACTTCGCCGTGCTCCACCCATTCCAGCGTGGTCGCCTGCCACGGGTTCGCCGCGGCGCGCACCCCACGGTACAGGCTCCAGAACAGATTGGCGATGAAGATCAACTGCACCGCTCCTGTGAAGAAGGCGGAGTGGCTGATGAAGGTGTGGAGCGGCATCAGCTTTTCAAGGAACGTGAACTCCTTGAAGTCCGAATAACGGCGCGGATTGCCGGCGAAGCCGAGGAAATGCATCGGGATGAAGATGCAGAAGACGCCCACGTAAGTGAGATAGAAATGCAGCTTGCCGGCGGTTTCGTTCATCATGCGCCCGAACATCTTTGGGAACCAATAGTAGGTGCCGGAGAAGATGCCGAACACGGCTGCTACGCCCATGATGATGTGGAAATGGCCGACGACGAAGTAGGTGTCGTGGAAATACAGGTCGAGCGCAGGCTGGCCAAGCACCAGTCCGCTCAGGCCGCCGGTGACGAACAGCGAGACAAAGCCGATGGAGAAGAGCATCGCGGTGGTAAGGCGGATTTTGCCGCCCCACAATGTGCCGAGCCAGTTGAAAGTCTTGATGGCCGAAGGCACGCCGATGATGATCGTCATGACCGAAAATGCGATGGCGGAATAGGGGCTCATGCCGCTGACGAACATGTGGTGGCCCCACACCAGATAGCCAAGGAACGCAATGGCGCCCATCGCAGAGACCATCGCCTTGTAGCCGAACACCGGCTTGCGCGAGAAGACGGAGAGCACGGTGGAAACCAGGCCCATGCCGGGCAGAATGGCGATGTATACTTCAGGGTGGCCGAAGAACCAGAACAGGTGCTGCCACAGCAGCGGGGAGCCGCCTTTGTGGTCGAGGATCTGGTCGCTGACCATCAATCCGGCGGGAATGAAAAAGCTGGTTCCTCCGACGCGGTCGAGCAATAGCAGCAGGCCTGCGGCAAGCAGCACGGCGAAGCCAAGCAGGCTGATAATCGCCGTTATGAACCACGCCCATACGGTGAGCGGCATGCGCATCAGATGCATGCCTTTGATTCGCATGTCGAGCGTGGTGGCGATGAAGTTGATGGAGCCCATCATGGACCCAATGCAGAAGATGGCGATGCTGATGATCCACAGGTTCTGGCCCGCGCCCTGGCCGGGACCCGCGATGGCGCCGACCGCGCTCAACGGCGGATAGGCCGTCCAGCCGGAGATCGGCGGGCCGCCTTCGATGACGAATGCGGCGAGCAGCGTGAGCATCGACAGCAGCGTGGTCCAGAACGAGAGCATGTTCAGCGTGGGAAATGCCATGTCTTCCGCGCCGATCTGTAGGGGCAGAAAATAGTTGCCGAAGCCGCCCTGTGGCACGGTGCTCAACAGAAAGAAAACCATGATGGTGCCGTGTATGGTCATCAATGAGAGGTAGAGTTCCGGCGTCATGATGCCGCCTGCTGCGGCCGACGGCCAGAGCAGGGCGAACAGGCCGACTTTCCTATCGGGATAGATGAGGTGATAGCGCATGATCAGGCTCATCAAAACTCCGGCGAAGGCGGCGAACAGGCCCAGGAAGAAATACTGCTGTCCGATTACTTTGTGGTCGCGGCTGAAGATGCGGTTCATTCGGACTCCTTCAGCCAGCGGTCGAAGTCGGCGGGCTCCATCACGATGAGGCGGCTGCGCATCTGGTGGTGGCCCAGTCCGCACAGCTCGGAGCAGGGGATTTCGTATTCACCGACTTTGTCGGCTTGAAACAGCAGGGGGATCTCCATGCCTGGCACCACGTCTTGCTTGATGCGCAGTTCGCGCACGAAGAAGTTGTGGATCACGTCGCGCGATTTCAAGATCAGTTCGATGGGCACTCCGGCCGGCACTCGCAGCGCGGCGGCGGTCTTGTCGTCTTTCGCGGCGGGGTCCTTGAGGTCGATGCCGAAGGGGTTGCCGCTAGCGTCGTTCATCAGCTTCATGTCTGTGCGGGCGAACTTGCCGTCAGCTCCGGCATAGCGGAAGCTCCACGCGAACTGCTTGGCCAGCACCTCCACGCGCAGCGCGTTTGCTGGTGTGCGCGCCATGTGCACCTCGGCCCAAACATGTTGGCCCAGCAGTAGCACACCGATGAAGATGACGGCGGTGGCGGAGGTCCACAGCAGTTCCAGTTTGTTGTTGCCGTGCGAGTAGGCGCTGCGTTTACCGTCGTCACGGTTGCGCAGAATGATCCAGCCGAGGGCGATTTGCGAGAGGACGAAGATCGCGCCCAGAACGAGCAGCATGCGATGAAAGTGGGCGTCGTATTCCAGGCCGTGTTGATTGATCGGCGGCGGGAACCACCAGTATTGCGCGGCGAAAAAGTACGTTACCGCCGCGGTGATGAGCCAGACAATAATTGCGATTGCCATATTAGGGAGTAGTCCCCCTTTTTAGCACAAAACGGCTACACTTTTGATTGAGCTCGGCAAGTGCTCGTTCAGGAACCGCTCCCTTGGCGCAAGAGTTTAAAGCGCATTTACGGTCGCGGGGCGGTGGCGGCAGTATTTAGCGC